>JAHCIP010000224.1 GCA_026129165.1 Anaerolineae bacterium | reverse complement strand
GCGTCCACGGCGGGGATCTCGCGTTGGAGGGCCGCGCCCGCCCGCTGGACGAGGCAGCCCGTGGCGATAAGCAACTGGCCGGGCCGCTTCTTGGCGCCCAACTCGCGCAGCGCGGCGACGGATTCATCCTTAGCCGGGCCGATAAAGCCGCAGGTATTGACAATCAAGACATCGGCGCGGTCGGGGCGCTGCGTCGGGCGGTAGCCGGCCTCCGCCAGCAGCCCGTCCATCCCCTCCGAGTCGACCACATTCTTGGGACAGCCCATCGTCATCAGATAATAGCGCATTCAACACCTCTACGTCATTCCATCCGCTAATTATAGCCTACGTCCCGTGGTCGTCCAAGTCTTCAGCGGTTGACAGGGTGGGCTAACGCCGTATAATCGAGGGCCGGTCGGAACGCGGTTCTCGCGTCCAGGGCAGGGAAACCCTGCTTCTTCATGTGGCGAGGCAAATGGTTATGTCAAAAAAGGTCTTCTATGGTTGGGTAGTCGTGGGCGCGCTGATGGCCGTCTCCGCGTTGGCGGCGGGCAGCCGCTTCACCTTCGCCGTGGCCCTCAAACCGCTGACCGAGGAGTTTGGCTGGGAGCGTAGTTCATTAGCCGCGGTCGTCTCGCTCAGCCTGCTCCTGACCACCCTGGTCCAGGTTCCCCTCGGCTGGCTCATTGACCGCTTCAGCCCGCGCTGGTTTATCACCGCCGGCTTCGTCCTCGCCATTGCCGTCTTGCTGGGCATGAGCGTGGCCGACCAGTTGTGGCAGGTCTACCTGATCTACGGCCTGCTGGGCGCCCTGGCCTTTGCCCTCGTCTCCCCCGTCATCTCGACGGCGATGGTCAACCACTGGTTCGCCCGGCGACAGCGGGGCCTCGCCCTGTCGCTGACTACCTCAGGCGTCGCCATCGGCCAGCTCGCCATCACGCCGCTCGCCTCCTATCTGCTCACCTGGGGCGGCTGGCGCGTCTCCTACCGCGCCCTGGGCCTGTTCATGCTCGCCGCCGTCCTGCCGCTGGTGCTGCTCCTGCTGCGCGATGCCCCCTCTGAAGGCCGGCTCGCGCCCAGGGAAGTTCAGGCGCAGGGCAGCCGCGTCTCGCTCTGGCAGGCCATGGGCGACTCGACCTTCTGGAAGCTGCTCATGGGCGTTTTTGCCTGCGGCTTCACCATGAGCTTCGCCTCGGTCCACTTCGTCGCCCACGCCGACGACATCGGCCTGGACCAGCACCTGGCCGCCGACGCGCTGGGGCTGTCCGGCCTGTTCAGCATCCTCGGCGCGATTGTCATCGGCCGCTGGTCAGACCGGATTGGCCGCCGCATCCCGCTGGGCGTGACCTATAGCCTGCGGGCCTTGTCCTTCCTCGTCCTGGCCGTGACGCGGAGCGACTGGATGATGTTCCTGTTCGGCGTCATCCTGGGTCTATCGTGGACCTCGACCACGCCCCTCTCGGCGGCTATTACCGCTGAGACCTGGGGCCGGCGCTCGTCGGGCTTTCTGTTCGGTATCATCTTCCCGGTGATGCACTTGGGGTCGGCCGTCGGTGCCTACCTGGCCGGGCTGAACCACGACATCATGCACAACTACAGCCTCGCTATTCTGGTCAACGCCGGCATCGCCGGCCTGGGCGCTCTCGCCAGCTTCGCCATCCGCGAGCGCCGCGAAACCACGCCGACACGCGGACTCCGCCCCACGCCCGAACTGACCTCTCCTGGCGGGCGATAGAGATGTCGGAAGCTGGCGCTGTCAGACAAAACCCCTTTGACTGTCATGCTGAGCGAAGCGACCTGTGCCCTGTACTCAGGGTAAGCATCTCGCCCTTCGAAAGACGAGACCCTTCGCCTTCGGCTCAGTGTGACAATCGAAAAGTTTGAGCAGGTGGCGACACAGGAAGCTTATGCTTAATCCCCAACGTACCATCGCTGAACTGAAAGATTTACGGGCCCTGACCGGCGACGAACGCGGCGCGCAGCGCGTCGCCTGGACGCCGACGTGGGCGCGGGCGCGGGAATGGCTGCGCGCACGACTGGCCGCGTTACCCGTGCAGGTCGAAGTGGATGAGGCGGGCAACCTGTGGGCCACTCTCCCCGGCCAGTCGCCCCAGACCCTGCTCATCGGCGGCCACCTGGACTCGGTCCCCAACGGCGGTTGGCTCGACGGCTGCCTTAACGTGCTGGCGGGACTGGAAATCATGCGTCGCCTGGTGTCTGAAGGGGTTCCGCCCGTCACCGTGCGGCTAGTGGACTGGGCCGACGAGGAGGGGGCGCGTTTCGGCCACAGCCTGCTCGGCTCCAGCGCCGTGTCTGGCTCGCTGGTCCCCACCGACATGCACGCTCTGACTGACCGCGACGGCGTTCGGATGCCCGACGCGCTGGCCCAATACGGCGTCGCCGCGGACCGCATGACCGAGGCGCGGCGCCAACTCGACCACGCCGCCGCCTATATCGAGTTGCATATCGAGCAAGGCCCGGTCCTGGAGAGCCTGGGACTACCGTTGGGCGCGGTCATTTGCACGTTTGGCGTTGAGCGCCACGCGATCCGCTTTACGGGTCAGGCCGCGCACGCTGGCTCGACACCGATGGACCAACGCCGCGACGCCCTGGCCGGCGCGGCTCGCCTCGCGCTGGAGATACGCGCCATCGCCCGGCGGCACGGCGGCGTGTGTACCGTGGGGCGGCTGAGTGTCCAGCCCGGCATCCCGACGGCGGTCGTCGGCCAGTGCGACCTCACGCTGGACCAGCGGCATCTGGAGGCCGACGCGCTGGCGCGGATGCTGGCCGAGGCGCAGGCCGCCAGCGAGCGGTTTGCCCAGGAAGAAAGGCTCACCATTGCCTGGAACCGCCTCTGGAACATCCACCCAATTCCGTTTCACCCGCAGTTGGTTCAGTTATGTGAAGCCGCGATTGAGGAGACGTGTGGCGTGGCCCATCGGCTGCCGAGCGGCCCGCTCCACGATGCGGCCGAGGTCGCGCGAGCCGGCGTCCCGACGGTGATGATGTTCGTCCAGAGCCTGCGCGGGCTGTCCCACGCGCCCGAAGAGGACACCCGCGAAGAACATTTGGCCCTGGCCGTCGCGGCCTTCGACCGACTGGCGACAAAAACGGTGCGCTGGCTGGTCCAGCGCACCGAGGAGTAACCTCTGGCAAGCGTCAAGATTGAGGCGTTGCGGTCGGCGGCGGCGGAGGCGCCTGGTTTTGAGGCTGACTCTGGTTCTGATTAGGGTTGACCATAATGACGTCACCCTGGCCCATCTGCCACTCGCGTTCGATGACCGCGCCGGGGCTGCCCAGCGTCCCGATGGACTGCCCGTTGACGAAGATAATCGTCCCGCCCGCGTTACCTGTGCGCAGCACGACACTCTTCTGGCCGCGCCAGGCCATGTTCTGACCGGGTTGAAGGATACGGGCGAAGACCTGCTTGCCGTCCACCGACACGGCGACCCAACTCGGCTGCGTAATCTCCACCGAGACTTCGACCTCGTTAGGCGGCGTCGTTGGGGCCGGCGTCGGTGGTTCGGGCGTGTGCGTCGCACCGATGGTGGGGAGAAGAGTGGGCGTCGGCGGGACGACTCCCGCTGGTGTGGGTTCCAGAACCGGCGTCCGCGTGGGTGACGGGGCCGGCGGGGGCAAGGTCGGCGAGGCGACGGCCAGGGCGATGCTACTGCTGCCAGGCGTCTCTGTCGCTTCCCCAGGCGCGACCGGCGTGGCGGCAGCCTGGCTGGCCGCCGGAGCCGATGTTCCACTGGTCGGACGGACTGTCTGGCGCAGCGGCATAATCGAGTACTGCCACACAGCGGCCGCGACGATGACGCACAAGAGCGCGACGCCGGCCGTCAGGAGAATCTCCGACCAAGCGCGCCCGCGCCGGTAGAGCGGTTCTTCCAGAACCGGCGCGAAGCGGGCCGGCTGAACGCGCCCATTCTCGCGCTCGAACAACTCCACCGCCCAACCGGGGTCCAGATTGAGGTAACCGGCGTACTTACGCACCAGGCCGCGCGAAAAGGCCAGCGGAGGAAGCTCCGCCGTACTGCCGGCCTCGATGGCCTGGAGGATCGGTTGACGTATCTTGATCTCGGCTTCCACGTCAGCCAACGTCAGCCCGCGCGCCTCGCGGGCCTGGCGCAACTGCTGTCCCAACTCAGACATAATCCCTCTCACAACCGTTTCATCCCGAATCGTACTCTACCGGGCCTGAAATGTCAATTCAGGCTAGCCGCCTGGCAGCCGCTTCGCCTATAATCTAGAGAATCATGCGATATTCTACTCTGAAAGGGCTGTTATGCGCGGGCTACGCTGGACAATCGGGACTGTCGTAGGCGCGCTGGGTGTCACCCTTGCCCTGAACTGGCGAGGTCTGGGCGACGGCCTGGCCTATTTGGACGACCTTGCCCACTACCGCCCGGCGCCCGCTGTTCCCGTCGCACCGAGGGGCCGCTACGCCGCGCTCTACGACCTGGTCCCGTTGGACAACGCGGGCCGTGAAGAGTATCTTGAGCAATGGCTGGGCCAGCGTGGGCTGACGCCGCAACGCCTCCCGATTCCCAACTCGCGCCAGGGTAACTTCCTGCTCCGTCTCGGCTCCGACGGCCCGGTGACGATGTTCGTCGCTCATTGGGATAAAGTCAGCGAGCGCCCCACCTACCAGGGGGCGTCGGACAACACCAGCGGTCTGGTCGTCCTCTTAGCCGCTGCCTTGACCCTGGCGCGTCAGCCCCTCACCCGCCCGCTGGCCTTCCTGTGGACCGGCGAGGAGGAGCGCGGCTCGCTCGGCGCGCACGCCTTTGTCGCCTGGGCGCGGGAGACTGGTTTCGCCGTGCGCGAGGTGTATAATTTCGACATGCTGGGACGCGGGGCGCTGGTGGCGCGGCCCGTCTCCGCCCGCCCCGGCTTCGTCTTCACCCTCCCCCTGCGCGGCCTCATGGTCTACGACGGGCGGACGCTACGCCCCACCGCGCCGCACGCGCCAGTGGATGAGGCGGTCGTCCGGCGGCTCAGGGCGGCGCAGCCCGACCTGCGCATCGCGCGTATGATGACCGCGTTGGGTGATACTAATGTGTTTAACGCGGCTGGCTGGCCGGGCGCTATGTTGAGCGCGGCCAATCTTCACTACCTGAACCTGATCTGGCACAACGACGCCGACCGCGTGGACTTGCTGGACGAGCGTAACCTGGACCTTGCCTATCACCTGATCCTGACGCTGGCCGCGTCGGACTGAGCGCATGGAACGGCGAGTCATTGTCACCGGTGCGACAGGGCTAATTGGCTCGACCTTGTGTCAGCGTCTGCGGGAGCAGGGCTACGCGCCGGTCGTCTTCTCCCGCGACCCCGCCCGCGCCCGTACGCAGTTGCCCGGGCTGGCGGACTACGTCACCTGGGAGCCAGCGGAGGAAGGCGCGTGGGCTTCGGCTGTGGATGGAGCCTATGCTGTCGTCAGCCTGGCGGGCGCGCCCGTCTTCGGACGGCGCTGGACGCCAGCCTATAAGCGCGAGATTCGGGATACGCGGACCGTCGGCACGCGGGGGCTGGTAAGGGCGATGGCGAAGGCGCGGGTCAAGCCTCAGGTCTTCGTCAGCGCCTCCGCTATCGGGGTCTACGGCTTCCGCGACGACACGGCGCTGGACGAGACGGACGCGCCGGGGACGGACTTCCTGGCCCAGGTTTGCGCCGCCTGGGAGGCAGAGGCGCGGGCGGCGGAAGCCCTCGGCGTGCGGACGAGCCTGCAACGCATCAGCATCGTCCTGGCGAAAGATGATGGCCCGCTGCACTATATGGCGCTGCCGACCCGGCTGGGGCTGGGCGGCTACATCCTGCCCGGCGACCAGTGGGTGTCGTGGGTTCACATCGAGGATGCCGTGGGCGCGCTGCTGCTGGCCCTGGAGGACGAGCGGGTGCGTGGGCCAGTCAACGTGGTCGCGCCGGACGCCCGCCGTCACCGCGACTTCATGCGGGCGCTGGGCCGCTGTCTGCGCCGCCCGGTTTGGGCTCCCGTACCGGGCCTCGCGTTGCGCCTCGCGCTGGGGGAGTTCGCCCAAACGCTGACCACGGGCCAGCGCGTCGTCCCGGCGCGGCTGGAAACCTGGGGCTTCCGCTTTCGGTATCCGACGCTCGAACCCGCTCTGCGTGACCTGCTTGGATGATAGAGTAGTGGTACGTCACAACGGAGTTGAGGCCAATTCACCCCCTCCTATCCCCCCGTATACGGGGGGATGCAAGGGGGGTCTGAACCCACCAATTTAGTGGTTTATGGATAGTTATGGATACTGTGAGAGAAGCGTACCCGATGGTTCTATCACACGTCATCTTGTTAGAGGCTGTGGCGACTCTAGCCGAGCGCGACGCCGACCTAGCGTCGGTAGTGGCCGCGTTTGGACCGCCGCCGCTATGGGAACGGGCGACGGGATTTCCGACGTTGATCCACATCATCCTGGAGCAGCAGGTGTCGCTGGCCTCGGCGCGGGCCGCCTTCGACCGCCTGTGCGCGGCGGTATCGCCCTTGACGCCGGCCGGCTTCCTAACCCTGGACGATGCGACCCTCAAGGCGGTCGGGTTCAGCCGCCAGAAAACGGGCTACGGTCGCGCGTTGGCGCAGGCCGTGCTTGAGGGAGAGCTGGATCTCGAAGCGTTAGAAGGGGTGGAGGATGGCCTTGTCCGCGAGCAGTTGACGCGCGTCAAGGGCCTGGGCCACTGGAGCGCCGACATCTACCTGTTGATGGCTTTAGGCCGCCCCGACGTCTGGCCGAGGGGCGACCTGGCCCTGGCAGCGGCAGCCCAAGAGGTCAAGCGTCTTTCGCAGCGCCCCACGTCCGAAGACTTGGCGCGGCTGGCTCAGGGCTGGCGGCCCTGGCGATCGGTCGCGGCGCGGATTCTCTGGCACGCTTATCTCAGTTCACGGGCCACGCCCGGCGGGCGGGCGGAGAGGGTATGAAGCTCGTTCTATCCATCGCCGGCATCGCCAACGTCAGCCACCTGGAGGTAGAACGCGCCCTGCGACTCTACGTCGCGCAGCGGGCGGGCAAGTTGACCCGCCTCTTCGAGCCGGACGACGACCCCTACGCCGTGGTCGTCACCGAGTCGCCCTACAGCCATACCAGCGTCCTGTTCCCGCCGACGTTCACCAAGTTCCAGGAGGCGTGCGCCTTCCTCTCCAAGGCCCTCCTGCAGCCGGTGTTCGCCTTCAGCGTCCCTGAGACGCCCTTCTGGATGTACTCGCTCTACGTAGACGGCCACACTGTGGACCGCTTCAACCCTCGGCCAGCCTTCTGGGGCGATGTGGCGCCGAGCGAGCGCCATAGCTGGCGGGGCAACGCCGCCCTGGTCTGCGAACATTGGCCCAAGATCGAGGAGGCCGACATCGAGCCGTACCTCATCGCCTGGGATCGCGTCCTTGCCGTGGGCCGCCAGCCCAAGGCCCACCCAGAGGATATGTACGCGGCCGGCGACGCCTGGCAGTTGTTCGACTTCACCGACAAGCTCGGCCTGCTGTGCGCCGTAGATAACAGCGAGTCGCCCCTGGGTCACCGCTACCACCTGCACTTCGTCGGCGCGTATCCCGACTATCGCCCCCGCAAGCCCGACCAGGACGACAGTCGTCCGTGGTGGAAATTTTGGTAAACGTGCGTTATGTCTATCCGACGCCCTACTAATCTCGCCCACTTTCTCCAATCGTCGCTGACCCTCCTCAGGAGCATGGCTATGCCTGTGCGTGGCGCACACCAGCAAATTCGCGCGGCGGTCCTCAGTTGGCCCGGCGCGGAAGCCCACCCCCACCGTTTCGGCGGCGAAGAGTACCGCCTCGGCAAACGCGAAATCGGCCATATGCACGGCGACTACCTAGTGGACATCCCCTTCCCCAGGCGTGTGCGGGATGAGGTGGTCGCAGCCGGCCGCGCGGAAGCCCACCATATCCTGCCCGACAGCGGCTGGGTCAGCCTCTTCATCCGCACCCCGGAGGACGTGGCCCGCGCGATTGACCTGCTGCGCCTATCCTTCGACCTGGCAACCAAGAAGCATCGAACCGACGGTAGGTGAGCCATGCCGCCCCCCCCCCTCCCCTTCACTGTCGTGATCACCAGCCGAGACGAAGCGAAGACGCTGGGCCGCGCCCTCGACACGCTGCTCCACCAGACGGGCGCCGTCCCCGACGAGATACTTGTCGTCTGTCCCGACGGCCCCTCAGCCGAGGTCGTAACGCGCTACGCTGCCCAGTATCCGCAGATCCGTCTGGTTCGGGACCATGGCGTCGGCAAGCCCGCCGCGCTCAACCTGGCCCTGCCCCAGGCCAGCCATGATGTCCTCGTTCTCACCGATGGCGACGTCTATGTAGACACCGACGCCCTGCGCCCCCTGGTCGAGCCGCTGCGCGACCCGTTCATCGGCGCCGTCAGCGGCCGACCCGTCTCGCTCAACGACCGGGGGACGCTGCTGGGCTACTGGTCACACGTTCTGGTCGAGGCCGGGGCGCACCGGCTGCGCCTCAGGCGCACGGCCCAGGGTCAGCCCATCGAGTGTTCGGGCTATCTGTACGCCTTGCGCCGGCGATTGGTGGACCACGTACCGGAGGAGGTGCTGTCCGACGATGGCTATATCTCGATGCAGGTCTGGAGCCAGGGCTATCGCATCGCCTACGCGCCCGCCGCCCGCGTCTACGTCCGCTTCCCGACCACCTTCCAGGACTGGCTGCGCCAGAAAGTGCGCGGTGTGGCCGGCTATTACCAGCCCTATCTCAAGGATCGGCCGGTGATGCGCTCGTTCTGGAACGAGGCGGTCTTTGGGCTATGGAACACGCTGGCTTTTGCCCGTACCCCGCGCGAACTGGTCTGGACGTTGCTGCTCCTAGCCGCCCGCATCTACGTCTGGTTTCGCGGCTGGCTGGATGTACGCCTGCGCCCTAAGCCGTTCCAACAACTCTGGGAGCGCGTCGAAAGCACCAAGTAAGGTTGCCGAGCTTCGAGCGGAGGACGCCTATGGCCACCCCGCCTTCTGGTACCGTGACCTTCCTCTTCACCGACATCGAGAACAGTACCCAGCTTTGGGAGGCCTATCCCGAGGCCATGGACCGCTCCCTGGCCCGCCATAACACCCTCCTCCGTCAGGCGTTCGAAGCCCACAGCGGCGTGGTATTCAAGGTCATTGGCGATGCCTTTCAGGCTGCGTTCGCGCTGCCCGATCAGGCTCTGGCGGCGGCTCTCGCTGCCCAGCGTGCCCTCCACGCCGAACCACCCAGCGGGTGGGGCGAAACGGGCCGGCTGCGGGTGCGGATGGGGTTACATGCCGGCCCGGCTGAGTGGACTGGGAGTGACTATGCGGTCAGCCACACCCTCAATCGGCTCGCCCGTGTCGTGGCAGCCGCCTACAGCGACCAAATCCTACTTACCGCAGCCGTCGCCGAGTTGCTGCATGGGGAGTGGCCCGCCGACGTAACCCTGGACGACCTGGGCCAGCATCGCATGCGGGGCCTCAGCCGGCCTGAGCGTCTCTACCAGGTTGTCACCCTTGACTTGCCCGCCACCTTTCCTGCCCTCAAGACGCTCGACGCGCACCCCAACAACCTACCCGCCCAGCCCACAGGGTTCATAGGCCGTGAGCCTGAGTTGACCGAGCTTCACACGCTCCTGACCCGCCCCGATGTGCGCCTGGTCACACTGACAGGGCCAGGTGGGACCGGGAAGACGCGCCTCGCGCTCCAGGTCGCCGCCGACCTCCTTCAGGAGTTCCCGGATGGCGTCTACTTCGTCAACCTGGCCCCCATCATTGACCCCAGCCTCGTCACCTCGACCATCGCCCAGACCCTTAACCTACAGGAGGTGGGCCAACATTCCGCGCTCGACCTGCTCAAGGTCGCACTGCGCGAGAAGCGCATCCTGCTCCTCCTCGACAACTTTGAGCAGGTCATCACCGGCGCCGGCGTGGTGGCCGAGTTGCACGCCGCCTGCCCTGCGCTCAAGAGCCTCGTCACGAGCCGCGAGGTGCTGCATCTGAGAGGCGAGCAGGACTACCCTGTCCCGCCATTGGGCCTACCGCCCAGGACCGAGGACGGTAGACGGAAGACGGAGGATGGCAGAGGGAAGAGGGAAGACGAGTTACGCACTACGGATTACGCAACCTATATTACGCACTACGAAGCCGTTCGACTGTTCATCCAACGGGCCCTGGAGATCAAGCCCGACTTCGCCGTGACCAACGA
>JAHCIP010000223.1 GCA_026129165.1 Anaerolineae bacterium | reverse complement strand
TCTCAAACGTCGCATCGGTCACCGCGACTGGCTTCGCCATGCTGAACTCCTTCACACCGCACAACACGCGGTCCCTTGTCTTCTGGCTCTTATTTGGCTTCACAAGAAGAGCGCCTGCGCCAGGCGTCTATGGGTACGGACGCGCCGATGGAGGCGTTTCTTACTTGACAACGCGGGGCAGGCGGGGCTACGCTGTGTGCCCGTTTCACCTCGTAGTGTCATCGTGGTATAATCTAGAAGAGCAGGACAATCATAAATCGAATCCACATGGAAGATGGCCCGACGGAGCTACGCCGAGCCTGACCAAGCCTCGATGAGGAGGGCACGGTGAATTTTGAATATACCCCAGAGCAATTGATGATTCGGGACACGACGCGCGACTTCGCCCAGCGCGCCGTCGCCCCCATTGCCGCCCGCATTGACGAGACGGGCGAGTTCCCGTCTGAGACGGTCAAGCAGATGGGCGAGTTGGGTCTGCTGGGCCTGATGACGGCCGAGGAGTACGGCGGCGCGGGCGCGGATACCGTCGCCTACGTGCTGGCGATGGAGGAGATGGCGAAGATATGCGCCTCGCACGCCGTCGTCATGTCGGTCCAGAATTCGCTGGTCAACGCCGGTATCGAGAAGTTCGGGACGGAGGAGCAGAAGCGCGAGTTCCTGACCCCCCTCGCCTCCGGGCGGGCCATCGGCGCCTACTCGCTGACCGAGCCGCAGTCCGGCTCGGACGCGGGCAATATGAAGACGACGGCGGTGCGCGACGGCGACGAGTACGTCATCAACGGCCGCAAGTCGTGGGTGACCAGCGGCCCGGTGGCCGACTTCATCCTGCTATTCTGCGCCACGGACCCGAGCAAGGGCAGTCGGGGCACGTCCTGCTTCCTGATTGACACCACGCGGCCCGGCTTCAGTCGGGGTAAGACCGAGCCTAAACTGGGCATCCGCGCCTCGGCTACGTGCGAGTTGATGTTCGACAACTACCGCGCGCCAGCCTGGACGCTGTTGGGCAAAGAGGGCGACGGTTTCAAGATCGCACTGACGATACTGGACGGCGGCCGTATCGGCATCGCCGCTCAGGCGTTAGGCATCGCGGAAGCCGCCTATGAGGCCTCGGTCGCCTATGCGAAGGAGCGCCGCGCCTTCGGGCAGGCCATTGCCGAGTTCCAGGCGGTCCAGTTTATGCTGGCCGACATGGCGACGCGCATCGAGGCGGCCCGCCTGCTCATCCTCAACGCCGCTATCAAGAAGGACCGCCACGAGAAGTTCACCAAAGAAGCCTCGATGGCGAAGGTCTATGCCTCGGAGACGGCCATGTGGGTGACGACGAAGGCCATTCAGGTCCACGGCGGCATCGGCTACAGCAAGGAACTGCCGCTGGAGCGCTACTTCCGCGACGCCAAGATTACTGAGATTTACGAGGGCACCAGCGAGATTCAACGGCTCGTCATCGCGCGTAACCTGCTGGCATAGAACAACTCATCTCTCCCTCGCTAGGAGACTCTATGGCTACTTCCCTGATCTCGACGCCGCCCGCCACGACCGATACCACCCCCGACAAAGTCCATCCCCTCGTTCGGCGTCTGCGGGAGATGCGCGCCGAAGCGCGGCTGGGCGGCGGTGAGAAACGCATCGAGCAGCAGCACGCCAAGGGCAAGCTGACGGCCCGCGAACGCCTGGACCTGCTTCTGGACGAGAACTCGTTCCAGGAGTTAGACATGTTCGTGACCCACCGCACGGAAGCCTTTGGTCTGGATAAGCAAAAGTACCTGGGCGATGGGGTGGTCACGGGCTATGGCGCCATCAACGGCCGGCTCGTCTATGTTTACTCCCAGGACTTTACCGTGTTCGGCGGCTCGCTCTCAGAGGCGCACGCCGAGAAAATCGTGAAGATCATGGACCTGGCGCTCAAGAATGGGGCGCCAGTGGTCGGGCTGAACGACTCCGGCGGGGCGCGGATCCAGGAGGGCGTGGTCAGCCTGGGCGGCTACGCCGACATCTTCCTACGCAATACGCTGGCCTCAGGGGTGGTGCCACAGATTTCGGCGATCATGGGGCCATGCGCCGGTGGCGCCGTCTACTCGCCGGCTATCACCGACTTTATCCTTATGGTCAAGAACACCAGCTACATGTTCGTGACGGGACCAGAGGTTGTCAAGACCGTGACCCATGAGGAGCTAACGTTTGACGAGTTGGGTGGGGCGCTGGTCCACAATACGGTGAGCGGCGTCGCCCACTTCGCTGTCGAGAATGAGGCCGAGTGCCTGGGGACCATCCGCCGCCTGTTGAGCTATATGCCCCAGAACAACCTGGGGGAGGCGCCGCGCGTCCCCACCACCGATGACCCACTCCGCATGGATGAACGCCTCGACAGTATTGTCCCCGACAACCCAAACAAGCCGTATGACATGAATGAGATCATCCGGCTCGTCGTCGACGATGGCGAATTCCTGGAAGTCCAGCCCCACTACGCGCCCAACATCATCATTGGCTTTGCTCGGCTGAACGGGCGCTCGGTCGGCATCGTGGCGCAGCAGCCGGCGCACCTGGCCGGTGTCCTGGATATTGCCTCGTCCATCAAGGGCGCGCGCTTCGTGCGCTTCTGCGACTGCTTCAACATCCCCATCATTACCTTTGAGGATGTGCCGGGCTTCCTGCCCGGCCTGGCCCAGGAGCATGGCGGCATCATCAAGCATGGCGCGAAGCTCCTCTATGCCTACTGCGAGGCGACCGTGCCCAAGATCACGGTCATCACGCGCAAGGCGTATGGCGGCGCGTACGACGTGATGAACTCGAAGCACGTGCGCGGCGATATGAACTTCGCCTGGCCGACGGCTGAGATCGCGGTCATGGGGCCAGAGGGGGCCGTCAACATTATCTTCCGTAAGGAGATTGCCGAGGCCCAGGACGTGGAGGTGACGCGGGCACGGCTGGTCCAGGAGTACCGCGAGAAGTTCGCTAACCCCTATGTCGCCGCCCAGCGCGGCTACATTGACGATGTCATCGAGCCGCGCGAGACCCGCCCCAAGCTCATCAGCGCCCTGGAGATGCTTGCCAACAAGCGCGACAGCAACCCACCCAAGAAACACGGCAACATCCCCCTGTAACCAGGGGATCCCATCTGAGTTAACACACACAGCCGGGTGACGTTCACCCGGCTGTGTGTTGAGGAGTGGCTCGACTCTTGCGGAGGGTAGAGTAGACAGGGTTCACCGCGTCTAGAGGAGGTAGAACTGGTGTATCACCCTGGCTGAGAGGGAGACGTATGCGATTTGGCTTTGCCTGTATCTCGACCCTTCGCCCCGACATCTCGTGTCAGCACTCGACTATCCTCAAATACGCCCAGCCGGAGCGCATTGAAGCGCTGGCGCGGGAGAACATCGCCGGGCTGGCCGCCATGCTCGACCATGTGGCCGGGCTGGGCCTGGGCCTGTTCCGTATCGGGGAGTCATTCATCCCCTTTGCCTCGCACCCGGCCGTTCAGTTCGACTGGCGGCTCCAGTTGGGGCCAGCGTTGCTGGCGGTGGGAAAGCAGGCGCTCGACCGAGGCATCCGACTGAGCTTCCACCCCGGTCCGTATACCATTCTCAACTCCACCCGGCCGGAGGTGGTGCGGCAAGCGCTACGCGACCTGGACTACCAGGCGGGTGTGCTGGATTATCTGGGCCAGTCGGCCAATGGGAAGGTCATTCTGCACGGCGGCGGGTTGCGGCCATCGAAGGCCGAGGCAGCGGCAGCTTTTATGGCCCAGGCCAATGACCTGCCGGACTTCATTCGGCGGCGGGTGGTGATTGAGAACGACGAACGGTTGTGGGGAGTGGACGATGTGCTGGCGTTGAGCGCCGCGACCGGGCTGCCGGTGGTCTTTGACGCCTTCCACCACGCGGTTTATCCAGGACCAAAGTCAGACGACGTAGCGGCCGTGCTCCGCCAGGTGTTTGACACCTGGCCGGCCAACCAGACGCCCAAGATTCACTTCTCGTCCCAGGCGCCAGGCAAGCGGCCGGGGGCGCATGCCGACGAGGTAGACCCGACGGAGTTCGCCCGCTTCCTGGAGGCAACAGCCGGCGTGGGGCGCGGCTTTGATGTGATGTTCGAGGCGAAGGCCAAGGACGCGGCGGTGGTGAAACTGCTGGACGCGCTACCCATTTCGCCCTGGAAGATCGCCCTGGAAGACCATCCGGTTCATTCTGAGCCATTCTGTTAATTCTGTCGATAATGCCCCTCCTCCTTCCGAAAAGGCTACTTGAGTCTGCGCCAGGCCGACTCTGACACAGAGACCCCAAGGATCGTCAAGACCTTCGGGGTCTCTGTTTTTGAGCCTTTTTCCGGCCTCAGACCCGTCCATACATCCAGCGTGGGCCCTCTTGCGTCAGACAGGGCAGAGCGCCTTCAACCCTCTGGTTCCAGAGATGTAGCGATACCGCGAAAGGAGGAGATGGTATAGGGACTGCCCCCTTATCTTAGTTGTGACTGCCCGTATCGTCTTTGGTGTTACCTACCGCTATCAGGCGTGCGCCCCTGCGAGCCGCCGCCCCTCGCCTCAACCGTTCCTGGCTTATCACAACCCTACACCACCTTAAGGAAGGGACAACCCATGCGTAAGTTTGTATTCTTGGGCATGCTGTTGGTCTTGGCCCTGGCGTTCTCGGTTGCCCTGGGACCACAGGGCAGCGATGCCTCCAGCCACCGCGAAGCCCCCGCCATCTCGCAAGACCCGGCCGCCGACTTAACCGATGTGTATGCATTCCGCAGCCCCGACGCCCCTGACACGGTCACGTTGATCTCCAACGTCTACCCGGGCGAGATTGCCTACGGCGGCCCCAACTTCTACCGCTTCGCCGACGATGTCTTGTATCAGATCAACATTGACAACAACGGCGACTCGCTCGAAGACATCTCCTACCAGTTTACCTTCCGCACCCAGAACGGCAACCCGGCCAACCCGTTCAGTACAGGCACCTTCCTGTACAACACCGGCCCCATTACCAGCCTGGACGACCCCGACTACAACTTCCGCCAGTTCATGACGGTCACGCGCGTCAATTACTACACTGTAGGCAACCGACGCTATGGCACCCCGACCGTCCTGGGCACCAACCTGCTGCTGCCCCCGTCCAATGTCGGGAAAGTCTCGCTGCCCAACTACGACGCCGTCGCCATGCAGGCCGTCTACTCGCTGCCAGGCGGCATCAAGGTCTTCGCCGGCCAGCGCGACGACCCGTTCTTCGTGGACCTCGGCGCCGTCTTCGACCTGCTCCAGGTCAGGAATCCGGGTGAGGACGCGCTGGCGGAGGCCAACGTCCACAGCATCGCCATCCAGGTCCCCATCAATCAACTCGTGGGGGATGCTAGCGGGGTGATTGGCACCTGGTCTACGACGAGCCGCGCCTCGACCCTGATCTTCGGTGGCTTCTCTAAGGGCGACAACTGGTATTCGGAGGACGCCTCGCCCGACGCCACCAACGCCTTCGTGTCGCCCTACCGCCAGGTCTCCCGACTGGGTATGCCTCTGGTCAACGAAGTCGTCATCGCGGTCCGCGACAAGGATCGCTTCAACGCCTCGCATCCGTCCACCGACGGCCAATTCCTGAGCTACGTCACCAACTCGCACCTGGCCGCCGTCATCAACACGGTTTACCCGAACACGTTCAACTGCCCCGTCTCGAATCGCAACGACCTGGTGACCGCCTTCCTGACAGGAGTACCCGGCCTGAACCAGCCGACCAACGTGCGGGCCTCGGAAATGCTGCGCCTCAACACCAACACCCCGGCCACCCCCATCTCGGCTGATGGTATGAGCGCCGGTAACCGGCTGGCGGTGCTGGCGGGCGACACGGGCGGCTTCCCCAACGGCCGCCGGCTGACCGACGACGTGGTCGACATCGCCCTGCGCGTGGTCTGCGGTGTCCTGGTCGGCAACAACACCCAGTTGGGTGACGGCGTTGACCACAACGACATGCCCTTCAAGACCACCTTCCCGTACCTGGCGACCCCACACTCGGCCCACCCGTAAGCGGCTAATTGCTTGGCGCCTTCAATCGTCACTCTGAGCGGAGCGAAGAGTCTCACTTCGCCAGTCGAGATGCTTCGCTTCGCTCAGCATGACAGTTCAAGAGGGTCCTCTTTCGGCATCTGCTACGTCTGGCATAGTCGCACCAGGTTGACAGTCCACGCGGAGGAATCGATATGTTCACCCGCCCCCGTCTCGCCTTGCTCGCCTCGGTCTTTCTCGTCGTCGTTGTGGCCACCGCTGTAGATGGCCGCCATCTGCTTGGCCTGGTCCGTCAGACAATCGCCAAGCCGAATGACCTGGCGGCCCTTATTCGGCAGGCTAGCACGCAGGACCAGAGCACCGACCGCCAGGTGGCGGCGCTCCAGCGGAGGCTCCAGACCCGCCCCGACGACCAGCGCTCCCTGTCCACCCTCGGTAGCGCCTACCTCCAGAAGGCGCGCGAGACGGGCGATCCGTCGTACTATGGCCGCGCTGAGCAGGCGCTCCAGCGGGCGCTGGCGCTCCAACCCGACGACGTGGATACCCTCAACGCGCTGGGCGTGCTGGCACTGGCGCGCCATCAGTTCCGCGAGGGCAAGGTGCTGGGTGAGCAAGCCTGGGCGCTCAACTCGTATCGGGCCTTCACCCTCGGCGTATTGGGCGACGCGGAGGTAGAGTTGGGCGAGTACGACGCGGCGGTGCAGACCTTCCAGCAGATGGTGGACCTGCGGCCCGACCTCAGTTCCTACGCCCGCGTCTCCTATATCCGCGAGTTGTACGGCGACGTGCCTGGCGCGCTAGACGCCATGCGCCGGGCGGTCAACGCGGGCGGACCGGCGACCGAAAATGTCGCCTGGACCCAAACCCAATTGGCGCTCCTCTATTTTAACGCGGGCAACCTGCCCGCCGCTGAGATCGAACTGCGCACTGTGCTGGCCCTGCACACCGGCTATGTCCCTGCCCTGGCCGGCCTCGGCCGTGTCTACGCGGCTCGCGGTCAGTGGGACGACGCCAGCCTGCTGCTGCGCCAGGCGGTGGACGTGATGCCCATGCCGGAGTACGTCATCCTGCTCGGCGATGTCTACACCGCCGCCGGCCGGCCCGACGAGGCGGCGACCCAGTACGCCCTAGTGCGCGCCATTCAGCAGTTGCACCGCGCCAACGGCGTCGAGCTAGATATGGAAAGCGCCCTCTTCGACGCCGACCACGACCATGACCTGCCCGACGCGCTGGTGCGAGCGCGGGCGGCCTACGCCCAACGCCCCAGCATCCACGCCGCCGACGTGCTGGCCTGGACGCTCTACAAGGCTGGGCAGCCGGCCGAGGCCCAGCCGTTTATGCAGATCGCGCTCCGCCTGGGGACGCGCGATGCCCTGCTCTACTATCACGCGGGGATGATCGCTCTGGCGAACGGCGACCGGGCCGAGGCGCAACGGCGCTTGGCCGCGGCCCTCGACATCAATCCGTACTTCTCGCTCCTCTATAGCGCTCAGGCCCATGCCACGCTGGAGCAGTTGCGAACGGTGACAACGGCTGAGGGAGGAAAGGGATCATGAACTCGTTGTTCCACGTCGCCTGGGGGTTAACCCCCAGGCTAGACAAGCGAAGCCCCCTGAAGGGGGCTGGAGATCACAAGGGCGCTGGCTTTCAGCCCGCTTTAGCGGGCTTCGCCGGCCTAGCCCGACGCTTCAGCGTCGGGCGTCGCCTGGCAGTTATCATCGCCGTGCTCCTGGCGCTCACCCTACCCACTGTCGCCCTGGCGCACCCCCTCGGCAACTTTACCACCAACCGCTACAGCCGGCTCGAAATTGGCGACACGGGCCTGCGGCTGCGCTATATCCTGGATCTGGCCGAGATACCTGCCTTCCAGGAAATCGGCAGCGCGGTGGACACCGACCGCGACGGCCAGGTGAGCGCGGCCGAGAACGCGGCCTATGCCCAGCGCAAAGCAGCAGACCTGCGCAGCAAGCTCAGCCTGGTCGTGGCGGGGATGCCCACCGACCTGTCCCTGACGAGCTATGATCTGTCGTTTCCGGAGGGGCAGGGCGGTCTCAAGACGCTGCGTCTGGCGCTATGGTTCGAAGCGCCGCTGCGGGTGAGCCAGGGCCAACTGGCCTACCGCGACGACAACTACCCCGATCGCCTGGGCTGGAAGGAAGTTGTGGTGCAGGCAGCAGATGGCGGCCAGATTGACCAGTCGAGCGCCTCGTCTGCCGATGTCAGCCAGGAACTCCACATTTACCCGCAAGACATGCTCACTAGCCCGCTCAACGTGAGCGCGGCGACGGTCCGCTACACTGTGGGAGTCGCAGACAGCAGCCCGCCGCCTGCGGCGCAGACAGCAGTGCTGGCGCGGCCCAACGATGCCCTGGCCGAACTCGTCGGCCACGAGGCGCTCAGCCTGCCCGTGATCCTGACCTCGCTGCTCATCGCCTTCGGCCTGGGCATGGCTCACGCGCTCTCGCCCGGCCACGGTAAGACCATGGTCGGGGCCTACCTGGTCGGCTCGCGCGGGACGTGGCGGCACGCCCTCTTCCTCGGCCTGACCGTCACCGTCACGCACACGGCGGGCGTCTTCGCCCTGGGCCTCGTGACGCTATTTGCCCAGCAGTATATCCTGCCCGAACAACTCTACCCCTGGCTGAGCGTGCTGTCGGGCCTGCTGGTCGCCGGCATCGGGGTGACGCTCATTGTGGCCCGGCTGCGAGGAGCGCTACGCGGCGGCTCCGACGCCCACGACCACGACGGCCTGGGCTTCCACACCCATGGCCCTGGCGGCCACACCCACGCCCCAGCGTCTCGCCCTCAGACTGGCCGTATTACCTGGCGCAGCCTGCTGGCCCTCGGCGTGTCGGGCGGGCTGCTGCCCTGCCCGTCGGCCCTGGTCGTCCTGCTCAGCGCGATTTCGCTCCATCGCGTCGGCTTTGGGATGCTATTGATTGTCGCGTTCAGTTTGGGGTTGGCGGGGGTGCTCGTCGCCATTGGGCTGGCGCTGGTGTTCGCCGGCCGTTTTGTGGAACGGCAGCGGGTCGGCGGCCGCCTGGTGCGCCTACTGCCCGCCGTTAGCGCTCTGGTCATTACCCTGGTCGGTCTGGTGATGACCGTTCAGGCCCTGGCCCAGGTGGGGCTGTGGCACGGCCCGACAGTCCTGGCCTGGCTGAATCTGTAGGCGCTAGCCCTGCTCTTGTAAGGCATTTGGATCACGAAGTACACGAAAGGACACGAAAAGCGCGAAAAATTTCGTGTCTTTCGCGCTTTCCGTGATCCAGAAGCCCGTTCAGTTCCGCTAGCCCTGCTGAAGCCTCTCGACGGTGTCGAGAAGATCAGGCACTTCGAAGGGTTTGGGGACGTAGGCGGCCGCCCCAATTTCGCTGGCCCAGCGGCGCGCATCCTGGGCAGCCGTCATGACCACGATGGGTATGGTTTCCCCCCGCGCTTTCATCTCCCGCGCGAACCCCCAGCCGTCCATAATGGGCATGCGCATATCCAGCAGGACAAGCCAGGGCCGCGCCTGCCCTACTTTCTCTAGCGCCTCTCGACCGTTGGTGGCTGTCGCGACGGCATAGCCCTCGATGGCGAGAATGGCTGTGACCGTCTCTAGAATAGAGGCATCGTCATCCACAACTAAAATCAGCGGTTCAGGCATGTTGCAAGTCTCCAGCGTGAAGCGGGAGCGCGACGTGGAACGTGCTACCGTGTCCGATACCAGGTGAGCTGGCCCAGATGCGGCCCCCATGTTGCTCCACGATCCCCCGGCAGATGAATAAACCCAGTCCCATCCCCGCGAAACGCCGGTCATCCACATTCGAGCCGCGCTGAAATCGTTCGAACAGCGTCGGCAGGTCAGCGGGGGCGATGCCGATCCCCTGGTCGCTGACGGTCAGGTTGGCCTGACCGTCTTCCCGCCAGACATGAATGTGTATCTCGCCCCCCTCAGGGCTGTACTTGACGGCGTTTTCGACGAGATTCTCAAGCAACTGCATCATACGAGCGCGGTCGAATTCCCCCTCGACCGGCTCAGCCGTATCAATGGAACAGCGGTGGTGGTCAAAGGACCAGCTTTCGCACACCTCGCGGGCCACCGCGACCAGGTCCATCGGCTCGCGCACGCCCAGCAGGCGGCCCTGCTCCACACGCGACGCATCCAGCAATTCTCGGACCAAGCGTGCCAGCCGTTTGGCCTCGCGGATGAT
>JAHCIP010000222.1 GCA_026129165.1 Anaerolineae bacterium | reverse complement strand
GCCATCCTAGCGTGAACCGAAGGAGATGAGGATGGTAAAGGCACGGCGAACGCTCCAGTTGACCGCACCACAACGGCAGGAGTTGATCCAGACGCGGGACCAAGACCCCCGCGAGTATGTGCGCGAGCGCTGTGCCGCGCTGCTGAAAGTGGCGGCGGGGCGCACCCCCTATTGGGTCGCCCAGTACGGTCTGCTCAAAGAACGCGGCCCGGACGCGGTCTACACCTGGCTCGACTACTATGCAGCGGAAGGGGTGAGCGGGCTGATCGCCCACCAACAAGGCGGACCGCGACGGAGGCGGGTTTGACCAAGCTCGCCAGGTCGAAGAACGGCTCCAGCAAGGGCCGGGCGAGGAGGCGCGGCGCGAAGTGGCAGTGACGGCAGAGGGGCCAACGCCCTCGCGATGGACGCTGCGCACCATCCGCGCCACCATCCGCCACCTCAAGGACTATAGCCTCAGTGGCGTCTGGCGGGTCTTGCAGCGCTATGACCTGGGGCTACGCTCCGGGCGGGTCCAACTCTACAGCCCCGATGCCGAGTACGCCGTCAAAGTCGCACGGCTGGAAGAGTGTCTGGCCGAGGCCGCCCGCGCCCCCAAGACCAGCGCCGTGGTGTTCCTCGACGAGATGGGCTTCTATCGCTGGCCGGACCCGGCCCCGACCTGGGCGGGTCAGCCGCCCGCCCCGCCGCCCCAAGCCGAACGCGCGGGGACCAATAATCGTCAGCATCGGCTCATCGGGGTGCTCAACGCCGTGACGGGTCGGGTGGATTATCTCGACCATTACATCGTCGGGCGCGCCAAGGTCATCGCCATGTATGAGCGCATCGCCCACGTCTATGCCGCCTACACCCATGTCTATGTCGCTCAGGACAACTGGTCCATTCACTATCATGACGATGTCCAGTCGGCCCTCAAGCAGTGGCCCCACATCGAACCGCTGTGGTTGCCCACCTATGCCCCCTGGCTCAACCCGATTGAGAAGCTCTGGCGCTGGCTGCGCCAGGACGTCCTCAAGATGCATCGGCTAGCCAACGACTTTACCGCCCTCCAACAGCGCGTGCGTGCCTTCCTCAACCAATTCGCCGACGGCAGCCAGGCTCTCTTGCGCTACGTCGGCTTGCTGGGCGACGGTCGCCTCGCCCGCGCCCTCCGCCTCACTTAGGTATACGTTTTTGGTTGTCAAAGTTCATTAGGGTCTTGTAATAACGTACCTTAACAATCTTGAATAAAGCGTACCCCTCAAGCCGCGAGGGGCAACGGAAGCGAAAGCTGGATCGGCGGGGCAGGGTTGAGTGGTTCGAGGTCTAGTCCGGTCAAACTTACCACGTCCAGCCCTTTGATCGGTCGGCGGGCTAGCTCCTGGCCGGTCGCGTCGCGGAAGACCCACGCGTGGTTCGACGGATCGAAATGCGCCTTGAGCGCGACGCGGGCATGTGGGCGCCCCACGGAGTAGATCTGGCCGCCGAGACCGACCGTACCGGAGGCACTGACCTGACGCTCAAAGGTGAAGGTAGCGAGATAGGCTTCGACCCGTGCTAGATCGAAGAGTGCCAGTTCGGCGTTGGGATGATAGGGGCGGCAGGGGATCAACAACTCGGGATGGGCTACCAGTGGGGGCTGTCCCGCACACGCCTGGGCGCGCGAGGGCATGAGGCGGTTATGGCAGTCGCGTTCGTGGTCCAAGGCCGCCTGGTAGGTGGTCATATCGTTTTGGGTGACGGCATCGTCCACCCGTCCACTGAGAGTACGATGAGAGCGCTCAATCTCGGCTTGATCGGTGGGGTGAGCGGGCCGCGAGAAGCGATGGCTCACCCCCAAACCGACTAACCAACTCGTCAGTTGACTCGGATAGGGGTCCGAAGGATTGCCACTGAGGCGTAGTTCATTGTCGGTCTGGACCACGTTCGGCAAGGTACCCCACTCGCGGAAAGCACCGCGCAGGGTTTCGCGCAGTTCATCCACCGTCAGCTTGCGCCAGCGTCGGGGGGTGCGAACCGAGAAGGCGCGTGAGGCGATCAGGGCGCTAGAATGTTCATCCGCAATGGTCAGCGTGGTGACGACACTCTCATCCGCTAGGCGTGTCCCTTCCCGCGCGTCGAGTTGCCAGACCGCATGCACCGCCTGAGCGCGCGGCGGCAGAGGGGGAAAAAGGACGCGCGCGGCGTCCTTGCACGTGCTGCGCGCAACGGCTTTTGAACACCACCGCCATGCGACTACGGCTGGGCAGAGCCAGGTCTTTCAACTCTGGCCGTTGGTTCAGTTCCACCAGGACGCGGTTGGGTCCCCAGCCCGGATGAGCCTGTTTCAGTCCCACCGCTGCCTCAATCACCTGGGGTTCGAAGTGGGACCCCACCCCACTGGGCTCGCGTCCACGTCGACGGGCCTGTAAGCCGTCTCGCCCCTGGTCGCGCGCCACGCGCCACCACTTGCGCGCCGTCTCGACCGCGATCGTCATCTCGGCGGCAATGGCGGGCAAGGTCCGTCCCTTGAGTTTCTCCTGGTAAATATGCTCTTTCTCGGCCCGTGTCAGTGCGGCTCGCTGTCCCATCGTGTCCCTCTACTCTGTCCAATATTATGTCTTACTCTAGAGTCTAGCCAGCGGGTACGCTTTATTCAAGATTGTTAAGGTACGTTATAACAAGACCTTACACCTTCAATCCGTAGACAGCCTGTTCTTTAGGCTGACGGCGTCAAAAGCAGTTGGACAAGCCGCGCTGATTTTGGTATGATGCATGCCTCAGCCAGAGGCTCGAAGCCTCTGGCTAGAGGATGGAAGCCTAAGAGGCTATCGCCCAGCCCCCGCAGGGGGCTTCCCCCCATAGCCTGCTCCTTTAGGGGTAAGCGGGCTAGTAAAGGGAGTTGTTATGTCTAGCTCTCAAGCCATACCCGATGCTCTGCCGCCGCGCCAGATGAGCGACGCCGACGTGGACGCTCTGCGCGCGCCCTACCAGGAACTTATTGGCTTTGTGCCGCCGCGCATCCAGGCGCGTACCGACCTGGGGGCGCGCCTCGACCCCGACTTACTGAGGCTGCAGGAGGAATTGCGCCTCCAGGCCATGTACCCGGCCTGCTTCGACGTCAAAACGTCCCAGTTGATGCTGTTTGGCATCCTGCTGGCCCTGATGAGCGACGCCGCGCGGCTGCACGCCCTAGCCGCCCGCCGCGCCGGGGCGACGTGGGAAGAACTCCACGCCGTCGTCAACCTGGCCTTCCTCTTCCGCGGCCTGCCCGCCGCGAACCTCGGCGCGGAAGTGCTGCTCAAGATGGCCCAGGACGAAGGGGCGGCGTGACGCCCAGGAGGTTCCCATGACCCTGCCGACCCTGACCACGACGCGGCTCCCGCTGACCGGCGCGGAGTACCTGGACAGCCTGCGCGACGGGCGCGAGGTCTGGATCTACGGCGAGCGCGTCAAGGACGTCACGACGCACCCCGCCTTCCGCAACGCGGCGCGCATGATTGCCCGCCTCTACGACGCGCTGCACGACCCGGCTCGCCAGCCCGTCCTGACTACGCCCACCGACACGGGCAGCGGCGGCTTCACCCACCCCTTCTTCAAGGCCCCGCGCACGGCGGACGACCTGGTAGCCGCCCGCGACGCCATCGCCGCGTGGCAGCGCATCGTCTACGGCTGGATGGGCCGCAGCCCCGACTACAAGGCGTCGTTTATGGGGACGCTGGGCGGCAACGCCGACTACTACGCCCCCTACCAGGACAACGCCCGCCGCTGGTACCGCGACGCCCAGGAGCGCGTCCTGTTCCTGAACCACGCCATTGTCCACCCGCCGGTAGACCGCCACCGCCCGCCGGACCAGGTGGAGGATGTTTATGTCCACTGCGAGGAGGAGACAGACGCGGGCATCGTCGTCAGTGGAGCGAAGGTCGTGGCGACAGGCTCGGCGCTGACCCACTACAACTTCATCGCCCACCGCGGCGCGCCGCTGACTAAACGCGAGTACGCCCTGGTCTTCATCGCGCCCATGGACGCGCCCGGCGTCAAGCTGCTGTGCCGCCCGTCCTACGAGATGGCCGCTGAGGTCATGGGTAGCCCCTTCGACTATCCCCTGTCCAGCCGCCTCGACGAGAACGACGCCATTATGATCTTCGACCGCGTGCTCATCCCGTGGGAGAACATCTTTGTCTACGGCGACCTCGACAAGGCCAACAACTTCTACCCGCGTTCCGGCTTCGTCCCGCGCTTCATCCTCCACGGGGCGACGCGCTTCGCGGTCAAGCTCGATTTCCTGGCCGGCCTGCTGCTCAAGGCGGTGGAGATTACCGGCAGCAAAGACTTTCGCGGTGTCCAGGCCCAGATTGGCGAGGTGATCGCCCTGCGCAACACCATCTGGGGGCTGACCGACGCCATGACTCGCACGCCCATGCCCTGGGGCGACGGCTACGTACTGCCCCACGAGGACTATGCCCTGGCTGCCCGCGTCTTCTGCTACACGGCCTACCCGCGCGTCAAAGAGATCATCTACCAGACCGTCGCCAGCGGCCTCATCTACCAGAACTCCCATGCTGTGGACTTCAACGTACCCGAGCTGCGGCCCTATCTCGACAAGTACCTGCGCGGCTCCAACGGCCAGGACGCCCACGTCCGCATCAAGCTCATGCGGCTGCTGTGGGACGCCCTCGGCACCGAGTTCGGCGGCCGCCACGAACTGTACGAGATGAACTACGCTGGCAGCCACGAGGACATCCGCCTCCAGACCCTCGCCTCGGCCACGCGGCGCGGCCAGGCCGCCAGCTTCCAAGCCTTTGTCGAGCAGTGCATGGCCGAGTACGACCTGGACGGCTGGACCGTTCCAGACCTGATTAACCCGACAGACGTCAATCTGTTTAGCCGGAGGACTGAAAGCACGGATTAAGAGAATAGACGGATGCTGAGATTTGTCATCCGTGTATCCTCGTGATCCGTGTTCTACCCTGGAGCTATCATGCTTGTGCTCAAACTAACCCTGCTTGAGGGCCGCAGCCAACCGCAAAAGACGGAACTCATGCGACGCGTGGCCGAGAGCGCGGCGCAGCGCTTCGACGTGCCGCTGGGCGAGGTGCGCGTCATCCTCTATGAAGTGCCACCCACGCACTGGAGCGTCGGCGGCAAGCCGCTAGCGGAGGGAAACAATGCCCCACTTTGAGGTCCAGCACTATATTGACGGCCAGTTTGTGGACGGCGGCCCCCGCTTCGACATCCTCTACCCGGCCACCAACCACGTCATTGGCAGCGCGCCAGAGGGCGGCCGCGACGAGGTGGACCGCGCCGTCACCGCCGCCCAGCGCGCCTTCAAGACCTGGGGGCGGCTTCCCGCCGCCGAGCGCCGCCGCCTGCTCAAAGGCTTCGCGGACCGCATTCGGGCGCACGAAAAGGAACTGGTCGAGATCGAAACCTGGGATGTGGGCCGCACTGTGCGCGAGAATGCCCACGGTTATGTGCCGCGCATCGCCGCCAACATCGAGTTCTTTGCCGACTTCGCCGTGACCCACGGCAGCGAAGCCTACCCCATGGACACGGGCTACATCAACTACGTCCTGCGCCAGCCCGTCGGCGTGGCCGGCCTCATCACGCCCTGGAACATCCCCATGCTGCTGGCGACATGGAAGATTGGCCCGGCCCTGGCCTTTGGGAATACCGTCGTCCTCAAACCCGCCGAGTGGACACCCATCGGTGCGTGGAAACTGGCCCAGCTGGCGCACGAAGCGGGTCTGCCGCCGGGCGTCTTCAACGTTGTCCACGGCTTCGGCCCCGACTCGGCCGGGGCGTACCTGACCCAGCACCCCGCCGTCAACCTGATCTCGTTTACCGGCGAGACGACGACGGGCAAGGCCATCATGGCCGCCGCCTCGGCCACCCTCAAGCGCCTGTCCTACGAGTTGGGCGGCAAAGGCGCCAACATCATTTTCGACGATGTGGACCTGGACCGCGCCGTGGCCGTTAGCCTGCGCGCGTCGTTCTTCAACCAGGGGGAGTTCTGCCTGGCCGGGCCGCGTCTCCTCGTCCAGCGTGGGGTCTACGAGGCGTTCCTCGACCGCTTCGTGGCCGCGACCCGAGACCTCAGTGTGGGTGACCCGTTCGACCCGACAACGGCCATCGGCGCGCTCATCTCCCGCGAGCACCTGGACCGCGTAGCTGGCTACCTGGATGTAGCTCGTGGTACGCCAGCCGAGATTGTGGCAGGTGGGGATCGGCCCGACCTGCCCGCGCCGCTGGACGGGGGCAACTTCCTGAACCCGACGGTCATCGTTGGCGTCGCGCCGGAGGACCGCGTCTGCCAGGAGGAAATCTTCGGCCCGGTCGTGACGGTGGGGGTGTTTGATGACGAGGAGGAGGCCATTGCGGTCGCTAATGGCGTCAGCTACGGGCTGGCGTCGGTGGTCCAGACACGCGACCTGGGCCGCGCCGTGCGGGTGGCCTCAGCCATCGAGTCGGGGACCGTCTGGGTCAACGACTTCTTTGTGCGCGACCTGCGCGTGCCGTTTGGCGGCATGAAGCAGAGTGGAGTGGGCCGCGAAGGCGGCCACTACAGCCTGGAGTTCTACACCGAGGCCAAGACGGTGTGTCTGAGCAACCAGTGATTGTATGGACTGGGGAGATGGGTAACAGATGTTCGGACACATAGGTGACACTCTAGACTGTGGTATGATAGCCCGTATCCTAGAGAGGAGGGGCGCCATGCCATGGCAGGAGCAGTCCATGATGTCGCTACGTCGAGAGTTCGTGCAGTTAGCGCGCCAGGAGGGCGTCAACCTCAGCGCTCTCTGCCAGCGCTTTGGCATCAGCCGCAAAACCGCCTATAAATGGCTGGCCCGTTCGGCGGCGGGCGACGTGCGCTTGGCCGACCACTCGCGTCGCCCCCACTCTACCCCCCAGCAGACCTCGGCGGCGGTCGAAGCCGTGCTGGTTGCGGCGCGACGGGCGCATCCGGCCTGGGGAGCGCGTAAACTGGGGGCTTGGGCCGTCGCCCAGGGCCAACTCGACCCCAGTCTGTTGCCCGCGCCCAGCACCATCACCGCCATCCTGCGCCGCCGAGGTCTGCTGGACCCGACCGAGACGGCCAAACACACGGCCTCGCAGCGCTTCGAGCACGACGCGCCCAACCGCTTGTGGCAGATGGACTTTAAGGGCGACTTCGCTCTGAAGGCCTCGACGACAACGCGCTGCTACCCGTTAAGCGTGTTGGATGACCATTCGCGCTTCGCGCTGGGGTTGCAACCCTGTGCCGACCAACAGGCCACGACGGTGCAGCGCGAGTTGACCGCCATCTTTCGACGCTATGGGTTGCCCGAGCGCATGACGATGGACAACGGCGCGCCGTGGGGCTCGGATGCTCAGCATCCCTACACCGTCCTGACGGTGTGGCTGTTGCGGCTGGGCATCCGCATCAGCCACTCGCGGCCGTACCATCCCCAGACGCAGGGCAAGGATGAACGCTTCCATCGGACCTTCCAAGCGGAGGTGTTGCGCTATCACACCTTCGCCACGCTGGCCGACTGTCAGCCCGTCTTCGAGGCCTGGCGGCAGATGTACAACCTGGAGCGCCCCCATGCTGCCTTGGAGTTGGCCGTCCCGGCCAGCCGCTATCAGCCCTCGCCCCGAGCGTTTCCCGATAGCCTGCCCGCCATTGAGTACGGCCCCGACGACATTGTGCGTCGCGTCCAGGCCAATGGTGAGATCAGCTATCACCGTCGCGTCTTGATCGTCGGGCGAGCGTTTTATGGCTACCCGGTGGCGCTGCGACCCACCGCGACCGACGGACACGTCGCGGTCTACTTCTGTCAGCACAAAGTGGCCGAGTTGGACCTGCGGCTGGCAGAGGTCACCCCTTAAGGTGTTACCCATGTGTCCGAACACTTGTTACCTATCTCTCCCGTCTATACAGTGATAGGAGGCTAGTATGCCCTTGCTCGAAGTCCTTCACGCCGCCGACAAACCGCTGCCCGCGGAGCGCAAGCGCGCCTTCATGGCCGACATGCTCACCATCTTCCGCGAGGTGCTGGGCACGCCGCCGGGCCGCCTGCGCGTCGTCATTCACCACCTACCGCCCGACGACACGACGGATGAGCTAATGGATCGGGGGGCGAAATCTGGCTAGGTCTTGACGACGTCTCTACGATGACAGCCATTGAGGAGGATGAGATGGAACAAGAGATGAGCCATGCCACGCCGGTAGAGTCCCTGGCCGACTACGCGCTGCTGGATGCCCTACGCGGGCGGAGGTCGCGGCGCTTCGGCCTGGGGATGTCCATCAACAGCGGCCCCTTCGCCTACACCAGCCAGCACCCACCGCTGCCCCTCGACGACGCCGAGGAAGCCGCGCTAGCCTTCGCGGCGTGTGGCGTGACGGGCTACGCGCTGGCCGACCTGGCCTATGGGCAGGGCGACGGCGGCAATATGCTCGCCGGCCTGCTCGGCCGCACCGTCGCCAGCCCCGACGCCATGAACTGCATCTCCGTCGTCGTGACCAACGATGAGGCGACTTATCTGCTCAAGCGGCCTCAGGACTTCGCGCCCGCCGAGTATCCGGAGTTGGTCGCGCTGGCCGAAAGCGGTGACCTGATCGACCTTTACCACCGCAGCCGCGTCAAGCTCCAGGACGGCCGCGCCGCGCCGCCTGTGGTCCCTGGCTACAACTTCAACATCAACAAGTGGTCGCTCTACGCGCCGGGCGGAACCTACTTCCTGCCCATCACCGAGACGACCGCCATCTACATCAACGCCCTCCTGGAGGCGTTCACGCCAGAGATGGGCATCTTCGTCCTGGACGAACGCGCCAATTTCCAGCCCGCCGGTATCGGCAAGTTCAGCCGCAAGAGGGGCGGCCACCTGGACGACAGCCCGACAGGCGGCCACGTGGCGACGGTGCAGGCCATTGAGTTGTCACTGGCCGAGGCGGCGGCCATCGAGCAGGGAATGGTCTTGCAGAACCTGGGGCTGATGACGCAGGCGCTGGGCCTGGGCGGCTTCCCCAACTTCGCCCGCCACGAGTGGGGGTGGTTCGACGCCCTCGGTTTTCGTATGGCCGAGATGCCCGGCAGCCGCTACCTGGGCGCGCCCGGTCTGGTTTCGACCTTCCTCGGCTGGCTGGGCCGCGACCCAGACATTCGCTACCCGCTAGGGCTGGAGCGCGACGGCAACGTGCTGCTCAAGCCGTTCTGCCCGCCCTACTACCCGACCATGCGCGACGCCGTCCTGGCCTATGTGGATTATAAGTTTGGCGCGCAGGGCGTGTGGCGCGGTCGCGCGACGACGAGCGCCTGGCGTGACCCCCACGGTGTCGCGGCGCATATTCCGGGCCTACCCGACGAGGCCATCGAGGCTACTATCGCCTACTGCGAGTACATCTACGACCGCTACGACCGCTTCCCGGCCTACACCGCGCCCTTCCGCACCGTCCTGGGCTACCAGGCCGTCCACGTGGATGTCGAATTCTACGACCGCTTCTACCGCCCCGAGGCGCTAACCGATACCCAACGCGCCCACCGGCACGGGTAGACTTTGATACCCTTCCAATGCCCTCCAACTGGAGGTCAGGTCTAGGAGTGTGTTACCCGTTCGGCCGTCTAGATTTATTTGCCTCTGCTAGCGACCTGTGGTAGTATTTGGCTAGCCCTGCTAGGTTTGTGATGCGGTTTCCGCGTTTACTGCCAACACCCACTATTTGGGAGGCGATCTCAGTGGCAGGCCACCTGGCCCCCAGGAGCCTGTCCGGTAGCCACCCACCTGCGCAAGCAGGCTCTAAACTCACCGGCACACGGCTTAGTGGGGCTGTCTTTTGACATCACGCCTCTTTCCCCCTATGGGGGGTTAGGGGCGGTATTTTTATGCGGCGAGTCGCCCATGGCCGACCCGCTCCTCACCTCGTTGCGCCGCCACTTTGGCTTCCCGGCCTTTCGCTCTAGCCAACACGACGCCCTCCACCGCCTCCTGGCCGGGCATCACCTGCTAGTCGTCATGCCCACCGGCGCGGGCAAATCCCTCATCTACCCACTGGCCGCCCTCCATCTCCCCGGCGTCACCCTGGTCGTCTCGCCCCTGGTTGCGCTGATGATAGACCATCTCGACGCTGTGCAATCAGTGGCGTCCTAAGCCTGAGTGGCGATTTCCAAACGGCAGCCGCCCGATGCCGAGGTGCCGGGTTACCACGACCTCACAGCCCCACCCTCGATCCAGATTGGTACATCATCCTGCCGTTATTCAAATCCTA
>JAHCIP010000221.1 GCA_026129165.1 Anaerolineae bacterium | reverse complement strand
TACCCTCGATGACCAGCCGACCGAAGTGCGAGCGCATCCGCTCGCCGGCCAGGAACGCGACGGGCTGGACGCTGTACTCGGCTAGCCGCCGCTGAATCTCGTACGCGCCCGCCGCGTCCGTCTGGAGGTCGATGTCGTGCGGCTCGACGGGGATGCCCTGCAACGCCATCCCCACGCTCCCCGTCACCGCCCACGTCACCCCCTCCCCTCACCGGTCACAAAGGAGCCGTAGCACCTCAACATAACTAGCCAGCATCGGGTACCCCTTGACTCACCGCTGCGTTGGCCGAAGCCGTTGGAGAGGAATGCGGATGAACGCGGAAAAAGAGATTGACGCGGCTGGAATCCTGTTTGTCTGATCCGCGTTGAGCCTCGGGCCCGCGTTCATCCGCGTTCTTGTCCGGGAGCGCAGCGCCAAGCTGACCTGTCAACTCTCTGTGCTCTCAGTGGTAAGCCTGTTCGCCTCGGCGCGCAACGCGGCCACGATCTGCTGGTCGGTCACGGCCATCGCGAACTGGTCCACGGCGTCCAGCGTCGTCCAGCGCACGTCGGCGGCTTCGATGGCCTGTGGCTCGCCCTCGACCAGCGCGCAGTCGAAGGCGTGGAGGGTGATGCGGAAGTGGGTGTAGGCGTGGGGGACGACGGTCACTGGCTCGCCCACCGCCACCTCGACGCCTAGCTCCTCGCGCAACTCGCGCTTCAGGCACTCGGCCAGCGTCTCGCCCGCCTGGCACTTGCCGCCGGGGAACTCCCACAGCCCGCCGAGCATCTTGTCCAGGGGGCGCTGGGCGACGAGCAACTGCTCGCCGCGCCAGATGACACCGGCGGTCACGTCGTAGTGGGGCGTCTGTTTGCGTTTGGGCATAATGGGTAAGCTATCCTGAAGGCCCTGGGCGCGGGCCGCGCACAGCGTCATGACCGGGCAGGCGAGGCAGCGCGGCCGGCCGGGGATACAGATCGTCGCGCCCAGGTCCATGAGAGCCTCGTTGAACGCGCCCGGCGCCTCCACAGGGACGAGGGCTTCGGACAAGGCCCACAGCGTCTTCTCGGTGGCCGGGGCGCGGACATCCTCGGTGATGGCGAAGACCCGCGCCAGGACGCGGCGCACGTTGCCATCCAGGATGGGGGCGGGCTGGCCGAAGGCGAGGCTGAGGATGGCGCCCAGCGTGTAGCGGCCGATGCCAGGCAGGCGGGCTAATTGGTCGGCGTTGCTCGGAAGCTCTCCGCCGTGCTGCTCCACGACCAGGCGGGCGGCGCGGTGGAGGTTGCGGGCGCGGGCGTAGTAGCCCAGCCCCTCCCACGCCTTGAGCACGTCATCTAGCGGGGACTCGGCCAGCGCGGCGACGGTCGGGAAGCGGGCCAGGAAGCGCTCGAAGTACGGCCCCACGGTCGTCACGCCCGTCTGCTGGAGCATGATTTCGGCTACCCAAACGCGGTAGGGGTCGCGCTGGCCGCTGCCGTCGGCCAGCCGCCAGGGGAGAGTGGGACGCTGCGTCGCCCCCCACTCCACCAGCCGCCAGCCAAACTCCTCGCGCCAGAGGGTGTCGAGGGGTACTTGCATAAAGGGGAATAAAGACGAATGACTGAAGATTGAAGATTAAAGCTCACTGACCACTGTTAAGTATAGCGGTGTTTTGCCCCATAGCGCAAGGTCAAGTAGAATGCTGACCGCAAAATTCGGGAAGACACATCTATCAGGTCTTCCGCCCGCTATGGACACTGAGCAAGGAGATAGGGGTGAGCGAGTTGACAAAAGAGTTTCGTTTTCACGCGCCGACCCAGGTGCAATTTGGCGTGGGCGTCGCTAGGAAGCTGGGGGCGCAGGCCAAACGGCTAGGCATAGGCCATGCCTTCCTCGTCACCGACGCCGGTTTGGTCGACAGCGAGATGGCCCACGCGACATCGCGCTCGCTGGTCGAGGCCGGGCTGAGCGTCACGCCCTACTCCGATGTCGCGCCCGACCCCGACATCGCCAGCATCCAGCGTGGCGCGGCGGCGCTCCGAGCGAGTGGGGCCGATGGCGTGGTCGCGCTGGGCGGTGGCAGCGCCATAGACACCGCTAAAGCGGTCGCTGTGCTGGCGGCGGGCGGCGGGGACAGCATCGAGGACTACTTCGCGCCGGGGGCCAGGCGCCCGATCCCGACCCTGCCGCCCCTAGTCTGCCTGCCGACGACGGCTGGCACCGGGGCCGAAGTCACAGGCATCGCCGTCGTCACCGACCCGACGCGGGGCATCAAGCGCACCCTGGTCAGCCCAAGGGTGGCGCCTGCGCTGGCCCTGGTAGACCCAGTGTTGACCCTGACTCTGCCCCCCCGCCTGACGGCCTCCACCGGGATGGATGCGCTGGCCCACGCCGTCGAGGCCATGACTTCGACCGCCGCCAACCCGATTAGCGACGCGCTGGCCCTGGCCGCCGTGGACCTTGTCGGGCGGTACCTGGTCAGGGCGGTCGAGCAGGGCGCCGACCTGGAGGCGCGCACAGGCATGAGCCTGGCCGCGCTGCTGGGCGGGCAGGCCTTCCCCGGCGCGTTGCCGCACCTGGGCCACGCCGTCGGCCACGCCCTCGGCACGGCCTATCACCTGCCGCACGGCCTGGCCTGCGCGGTCGCCCTGCCCGCCATCCTCGACTTCATCCAGCCTGAGGTCGAGCCACCGCTACAGCGCATCGCGGCGGCGCTGGGTGTTACCCCCCCCATCCCCCCCGTGTACGGGGGGGAGACGAGGGGGGGTGAGAGTTCGACCGCGGAGCAAATTGCCGCCCTCTACCAGCGCATCGGCCTACCACGCCTGGGCCAGGCGTTGGGCGTCGGCCCCGACGACCTACCCCGCCTGGCGGACCTGACGCTTCAGGAGACGGACATGCTGAGCCGCGCGCCCCGCCGGCCCACCCGTGACGAGTGGATGGGTATCTTCGAGCGGAGTCTGTAGTTATCGCATTGGCGTCAGCTCGCTGTTGCGGAAGATGGCCGGCAGATACTGCCGGTACGTGATCGGCGTCGCCGTGGGGGAGGGTGTTGCAGTGGGCGTCACCGTACTGGTCGCCGTCGGCAGCGGCGTGTTGGTCGCCGTACTCGTCGGCGTGTTGGTCGGCAGCGGAGTCGCCGTCGCCGTCACGGTGGCCGTCGCGGTAGGAGCCACGTCGAGACAGAAGTTGCCGGTGAAGTTGATCTCGTAGGGGGTATAGCGCACTGAGAGTTCCTGAATCCGACGTGTCGGCCCGAGATTGTCCGCCTGGGAAGACGCGGCGATGGTATACACGCCATTGGAGAAGTCGTAGCGCGGGCCAATGGTATAGCGTCCATTCTCATCCGTCACGGTACGAATAGCTGTGCCCTGAATGGCGACATCGGCATATGCCACTCGCTGGCCGTTACAGCGTTCGACCACGCCAACAATCTGGACAAAGGGCGGGCCGGAGGGGGTCGCCGTTGAGGTCGGGGTCGCGGTGTTGGCGGAGGTCGCCGTGGCCGTTGGCGTGGGCGGAACATAGGTCACCGCGCGACCGAGGATATTGTAATTTGGGGCGCCAGCCTGGTTAGCGGACCAGAGGGCGATGACCTGGCCTGTCGTCGAGTTGTAGAGAACGGCCGGGCTATCACCGACGCGCGCGCCACCGAATGCCACATCGGAGCCAGCCGCCGCCTCCGAGAGAATGACCGGCTGGTTGGACGCTACCAGGCCATCCCAACCCAACCCCCGATATTGCAGGGGCGACGAGTCGCTGTACCACGTCATGAAGAAGCCGTTCGAGGCCGGCGCGTAGACCAGCGCCGGTCGCGCCGATTTGGTCTGGCTGTTGGGTATCTGAGTATCACTCGCCCCAATCGGGCCGCCCGCGTTCACGGGCAGGCGGCGGCTGTAGAGCAGCGGCGTGTTGGTGCGAAAGTCGTACCACACCACCTCCCACTCCTGTCGGCCAGCGTGATAGGCGACCGCGGGCCAGATTTGGGTCTGTACCACTGGATCACCGATGATGAAGGGTTCTTGCTCGCGCAGCAGGCCACTACCGGAGATACGGCGCCCCCAGATTTTCTGGTTGAGCGGCTCTTCGCAGCGACCCGGCTGGCCCGAAGAACCGCCGTTGGTCCACTTGCTCCACACAACGAGGAACGAGTTGTTCGCCGCATCCGACCAAGCGACATCCGGGGTATTCTGATCCGCGCAGCTCAGGTTCGCTCCGAAGGGGGTAGGGAAGCCAACTGTCAGACTGGGGGTGTTGAGGGGCAGACCCTCCCGCCCTACAAACTGAGCCGAGATGCCATAGGTGTGCACCCCTTCGTCCCAGACGACAAGGTAACTGTGGGACGGGTCTGTCTCGCCGTTAACCGGGCTGAAGGCGACGCGCGGCGCCCCTACCTGTGCCCCCTCGGCGATGGGTAGGACACCCGTAGGCGTCACGGCGCTGCCATTGGCAGGTATCAGCGCCAGGCGTATCTCTGTCCGACGGGGTGTGGAGCGCCGGGTGAAGACCCAGGTGACGAGATACTCATTGGTGACTGAGTTATAGGCGACAGCGGGGTTCTGATGGTTCTCGCCACCAAAGAGACTGCCTTGACCAATCAGGAAACTATCCTGAGCGACAGAGCCATCGGCGTTGATGATCTTGCCGCGCACATTGGTAAATCGGTCGCTCAGCGTCCCATCTTCCTCTTCCCAGGCCACGAGGTATTGGTTCGACTGGCTATTGTAGGCGGTGGCGGGGGCATACTCCCTGGTATTTTCGGCGGCGACGACAAATGGCTCACCGTCTGTCCTCCAGTAAGACGGTTGCAGCGCGCCTTGCGCCTCCGCTCCCGCGCTTCCCCCTGCCAGTACGACCACCAGCAGCAGCAGCCAGCCCCCGATGACGCTCAGATTGAGTTTGTGTTTGATAGTCACCCATGCCCTCCTTAGTGTGCGGAGCAAGCCGCAGCTTGCCGTGTCACAGAATCTCTCGCGCTAGCCTATTCGGTGTGCGTGACGGGACCGAGGTGGCTGGCGGTAGGTTGGGGATAGTAGGGGCCGACCTACGTGTCGGCCCAGGGCGAACACACAGGTTCGCCCCTACCTTATGGCGGCCCAACAAACAGGCGTAGGGGCCAGGCGCACTGCTGGCCCCTACGCGCAGATAGTAATGAAGTAGCGAGTGACGGGTGGCGAGTGACGAGTGACGAGTGACAGATACGGATCACCCGGCCTTCGCCACCCGTCACCTCTCCCGTCCCTCGTTAGTACACCGGCGTACACCAGTGCAGATACTTGTCGTTCGCCCCTCGGACAATATCAAAGTAGCGGTCGCGCAGTTCAGCCGCAATCGGCCCGGTCGTGCCGTCCCCCACCGGCCGGTGCGAGATGCGCGTGATGACGGAAAGCTGAACACCCGTGCCGCAGAAGAATGCCTCGTCGCACACGTATAGCTCGCTGTGGTCAATGGGCCGCTCGACGACCGGCACGCCCATGTCCTCGCGCAACACCTGGGTAATCGTGCGGCGGGTGATGCCTTCGAGGATGTTCTCGGTGATGGGCGGCGTAATCGCCACGCCATCGCGCACGATGAACAGGTTCGACGCGCTGCCCTCGGAGACGTGACCCTCTTCGGTCAGCACAATGGCCTCATCGAAGCCAGCCATCTCCGCCTCGGTCTTGGCGAAGGCCGAGTTGACGTAGGAGCCGCCAAGCTTGCCGCGCGCCGGGATGGCGTTATCATCCACGCGGCGGAACGAGGAGACGGTGGCGTGGCAGCCCGACTCGTTTTCGATGTACTTGCCAAACGGCAGGGTGAACAGCGTGAAGTCCCCCGGCAGGTTATGGAGCCGCACGCCGATGCCCTTGAATGATTTATACGCCAGGGGGCGGATGTAAATGTCCTCGCGGTACTCCTCGTGGCGGATCAGGTCCAGCGTGATGTTGACCATGTCGTCAGCCGAGTAAGGCAGGTCAATCATCAGCAGCCGACACGACTGGAGAAACCGCCGATAATGGTCCCTCACCCTAAAGACGTACAACTGCTCCTTTTGGTTATTCCAATAGGCGCGAATCCCGGCAAAACACGAGGTCCCGTAGTGCAGGGCATGGGTCATGACACTGACTTTGGCGTCCTCAATGGGGACGATCTGGCCTTCGAAAAAGGCAAACTGGGGATGGGCCACCTTGGTCGGGGCAGGCGAGAGTGTCGTCGCTGGAGAGGCCATGCTGGAGTCCTTTCTGCAAAGAGTGCTTATCACTCGTGGTGGACCGTCTCGCCACCACGAGGGCTAGTCCCATTCGAGGTCACGCCGTCGAGCGTGAGGTTCCAACCGCGCAGGGGGTCCATGAACCGATATTCGGTCAGGTCCAGGTGAACCGGCGTGATCGAGATCATGCCGTGGTCCACCGCCCCAATGTCCGTACCGTCGTGCGGCTCGCCGCCCGGCACTTCGCCGCCGATCCAGTAGTAGGGCCGGCCGCGCGGGTCGAAGCGTTCGATGAGCGCGTCGCGGTAGACCCGCTGGCCCAACCGCGTGACCTCGACGCCGCGAATCTGGCCGGCGGGGACATTGGGAACATTGACATTGAGTACCACACTGGGCGGTAGGCCCTGGTCGAGTACCTGACGCGCCAGGTGGGCAGCGAAGCGGGCAGCCGCCGTCCAGGCTTCGGGGTTGGGCGGCGCGTGGGTGTCGAGGGACACGGCGATGCCGGGCACACCGAAGATGACGGCCTCCATGGCGGCCGACACCGTGCCGCTGTAGATAAGGTCGTGGCCCATGTTGGCGCCGAGGTTGATGCCCGATACCACTAGCTCCGGCGTGCGCTTGAATAAGCCAAGCAGCGCCAGGGCCACACAGTCGGAGGGCGAGCCGCTGCCGGCATAGGCTTCGCTCTCATCGGCCAGCGTCACCTGCTGGACGCGCAGCGGCTTGTGCATCGTCTTGCTGTGGCCGGCCGCCGTGCGGTTGCGGTCGGGCGCGAGGACGACGACATCACCCACCTCGGCCAGCGCCTGTTTAAGCGCGAGCAGCCCCGGGCTATACACGCCGTCGTCGTTGGAGACCAGGATAAAGGGACGCTCCGTCCCGCTTTCACCTGCCATGATTCAACTATGCCCCACTGGCCCAACGGTTTGAACTATAGGCTATAGCCGGGCCAGTGGGGTAATTATACACCAATGGGGCCAGAAATAGGTGAGACAGGCGTGCGGTGCGGTGTACAGGGGTCGAAAAAACGAGTAGAATTGAGGGAGATGCTTATTGAGCGGAGGAGACAGGCGATGATTGCAACCCAGGCGTGGACGGTGGATGACCTGGCCCAGTTCCCCGACGACGACGGGAACCGCTACGAGATTATCAACGGGGAGTTGCACGTGTCCAAGCAGCCACACTATGACCATCAAATGGTGTGTGGCCGTGTCGCCTTCGCGATCACGGGCTGGAAGAAAGAAGCGAAACAGGGCTATGTCATCCCCGCGCCGGGCGTCATCTTCGCCGTGGACAACGCCGTCGCGCCCGACGTGGTCTGGATGAGCCGCGAGCGGTTTGCCCAGGCGAGCGGGCCGGACGGCAAGCTCCACGCCGCGCCGGAACTGGTGGTCGAGGTGCTGTCCTTTGGTGGACGCAACGAGGCGCGCGACCGGGAACTCAAGCTGGACCTGTATTCACGCTGGGGCGTGCGCGAGTACTGGATTCTCGATTGGCGCACGCGGCAAATGGAGGTCTACCGCCGCCAGGATAACGGCCTGCGGCTGGCGGCCACCCTCTATGCCGAGGACACTCTCACCTCCCCCCTCATGCCCGGCTTCACCTGCCTCGTCAGCGACTTCTTCCGCGACCTGACTGCCTGACTCTCTCCTCCCTCCAAGCGGACGGAACAGAGGGCAACAGCCTGTCCTCTTTCACCCTCACAAAAGTCACAAAGACACAAAGGCCACCAAGAGGGTTAAATATCCTCTTTGTGTTCTTCGTGTCTTGGTGATCTTTGTGATCCGGGCTATCGGGAACAACGCCCCGACTGGATTGGTTCGTCCAGTGGGGCGCTGTGGTAAGGGACTTACTGGTCGTGGAAGGCCCGGTTCCGCTTGATGCCAGGCAAGTAGAGCCAGGCCGAGGGGGTCCAGACAACTGTCGGCGTGAAAGTCGGTGTCACGGTCGGCGGCGGGGGCGTGGCCGTGAACGTCGGCGTGGCGGTGATCGTCGGGGGCAGGGTAGGCGGGGGCGTCGGCGTATTGGCGGGTTGCGAGGGACCTGTGGCCGACCACACACCTCGCTGAATCGCGCTGTCCGTGACACAGGACCAGGCGCCGACGAGTTCTCGCGGCGAGCCAAACCCGCCCAGGCCGACAAATACGCCGTCACTCAAATCGCCGGAGAAAGCGATTTTACAGTCAGACGAGATGGGCAGGCTGGGCGCACTAAAACTGAGTGAGTGGCGACACCCATACCCGGAGAAACTGAAGTTAGTCACCTCGGTCCGGTCGAAAGACAGGTTGAAAGATACCCCAGAACCGCTCCAATAGCCTGGGTAGAGGTTGATGGGACAGGTGGCAATGGTAGGCGTAGGCGCGGGGGTGAAGGTAGCCGTCGCATTCGGGTCTATCGTCGGCGTGGCCGTCGCCGTGGGCGTGGCGGTACACCGACCCGGCCCGGAGGAGGGGCAGGTGGGGGTGACGGTGGGGGTCGCCGTGGCGGTCGGGGTCGCCGTGCGTGTTGGCGTCAAGGTCGGGGTGGGTGTCGGCGGTAGGACGGTGACTTGCAAGGTGAACTGACCGCGCTGGTAATCATATCCCCCGACCTGCAAATAGTATGTTTCGCCGGCCGTCACGTGCGCCCCCAGGCGCGGCCCTGTCCCATAGTAATACGGATCACAGCCTACGAGCGTCAGGCTCCCAACCTGCGTTCCCTGGTACAGGCTCAGTATGACGGAGAAGTCGCTTCCGTCTGTCACAACACTGGCGGCGCCCGTCAATGGCGCGGTGAATCTGTACCAGACCGTTCGGTCCAGCGGAGTTCCATTGCAGGCGGCTGGCTCGTTGCTTTCCTTAGTCGCTCCGTAGGTATGCCCTCGCGTGGTCGCGGGTAAGGTGAGTGGGGCAGCATTGGCGAAGTTATCGTTGGCTGGCACTGGATAGAGGGCAGAGACACGCAGGGTGAAGGGACCACCTAAGTTGGAGGTCTGGCTTCCGACCTGTAGGTAGTAGGTCTGGCCCGCCTCCACCCAAGCCTCTCGACCGCAGGTTACATACGTCAAGCCGTTGAGCGTTGTGCCTCGATAGAGCGTTACCCCCGCAGTGAAGTTAGGTGTCTCGGTTTGGATGACGAGGGTACCTGACGAGGGAGCCGTGAAGCGATACCAGACCGACTTGTAATCGTTCTGGCAATCTCTCGGCTCGCCCGTCTCCGTCGTCCCCCACTGGTTGTTGCCCGTGACGGTGATGGGCAGTGTCACCTCGACCGCGTTGGCGAAGGCGTCGTTAGGGGGTGGGGTGGGGGTGGCTGTGACCTGGAGGGGAACGAGGAGGTCGGTGGAGGGGTCGCCTTGGTCGGCGGGGAGGTGGTGGGCCAGCGGAGCATCAGGGATAGCAAGACTTAGCGAGTCAGACAAAAAGTCTAGGGGGGGGTAGTCGGAGGTTGGGCGTGGGCAAGGCCCGCTCGGACCAGGAGCAGGCTGACGAGCAGCAGCCCGAAGGACAGGGGCAGGACGTAACGGCGCGACATGGCGGGCCTCCTGGGATGGGGTTGAACTGTATCTCAGCTACTCGTATAAACCCGCCTCCAGACCGGATTCAGGCGCGCTAGCGGCTGAGATTCAAAACTTACCCCCCAGTATACTACCTACCCACCATCTTTAACAGAGGACAATTCACCACATTTTGACCGTCTTTCTCCACGATGTGTGTTTTGTTACGTTTGCCCGCCTGAGCCATATTGGTTGACCACCGTGGCTTTGAAATGGGACACAGAGCAGACGGTAGTAAGCATCAAGGCGTAGGCGTCCGTGAAGTCTTTATCGCTCGTAATCAGATAATCGGCCTCGCCAACGATGGCGCAGGCAAGGAACTTGGCATCCTTTGGGTCACGGGGAAACTCGACATCGTCAGACACGTCAATGACCGTGATGACCATGTTGAAGACGGCTTCCCATTCACGAAGGAGGGCTGCGGAGAGGCCAAACTTAGGCCGCCGCAGCACTTCTATGTACTCGCTCAGGATGGCCTGAGACGCGATCCACTCGATGTCAGAGTGACGGGCGATG
>JAHCIP010000220.1 GCA_026129165.1 Anaerolineae bacterium | reverse complement strand
CTTCGCGCCCCGCAGATCTGCCCCTTGCAAGTCGGCCCCCGCCAGATTGGTTTCCTGGAGCGTCGCCTCGGCAAAGCAGGCCCCGGCTGCCTTGACGCGGCTCAGGTCGGCCTCGCGGAGGTGTGCGCCCGTCAGGTCAGCCTCGGTCAGGTCGGCGTCGGGCAGGCGCGCGCCGGTCAGTTGTGCCTTATCTAGCCGCGCCTCACGCAGGTTGGCCCGTTCCATCCCTGCCCCTCGGAAGTTCGCGCTGGATAGGATCGCCTGCGAAAGATTGATCTCGGCCAACTGCGCCTCGCGGAAGACCGCCACCGTCAGGTCGGCCCCCGCCAGGTCCACACGGCGCAGGTCGCCCCGCGTCAACTGGGCCGCGCGCAGGCTGTCCTTGCGCCCGCGCCCGGCGTACATCCGCGCTCTAAGCAGGTCGGCCTGGTTGTAGACTTCAGACATGCTGCTCCTCTTGACTTGACAACTAACCAAACTCGTGCTATCGTGACAACCCTTGCGCCTCATCTCTGGGACTCGTTGGCCTTGTCCATGCCGACATGCTGCGGCAAAGGCCCTGTGTGGTCCGCCCTGTCGAGGAGACGAGAACTATGGGTAAAAGACTGTATATTGGCAATCTGCCCTACCGTACCACCGAGGATGAACTACGCGGCCTGTTCGGCCAGGCCGGCGAGGTTGTGGACGTGGCGATTCCCATCGAGCGCGAGTCGGGCCGCCCGCGCGGCTTTGCGTTTGTGGAGATGGCTGACGATGCGGCCGCCTCCCAGGCCTTTCAGCAGTTCAACGGGTATGTCCTGTTAGGGCGCGAGTTGCGGGTCAACGAGTCGCAGCCGCGGCCGAGCGGGAGCGGTGGACGCGAGCGCGACGGACGCCGCGATGGCCGGGGGGACCGCGGCGGCTGGGGGCGCGACGGCAGCTAGCTTTGGCCTATGATCTAGACCGTTAGGGTTTTGGAAACCCTAACGGTCTTACTCACCTATGCTACCGTTGGGCCACCCCGACTACGTTGTCGGACTCGAGATCGTTCTGGCCGGGAACGCGCCAGGGAGCGGCGATGCGCGTCGGGTCGCCCAGGCGGGTCAACGTGCCCTTGTAGTCCACGCCATAGGTGCCCACCTGCCAGCCCGAGATGAAAAACGGAATGCTCTGGGGACCATTGGAGGCGATCCAGACACCGTTGTAGCGGCGGGCCAGGTGGACATGCGTGCCGCTACTCCAGCCACCTTCGCAGGACGGATGGCCGAGGGGCATCCCCGCCTTCGCCATCACCCCGGCCTCGATGCTATCCTTGCGGGCAATGTGGTTGTAGATGAGGAGCCAGCCCGTCTCAAGGCGGCCGTCGCCATCGAGGTCTTGCATCACCTCACCGTAGTCGGACACGACAATCGGCCCATTGGCGGCGGCCCGCACCCACCAGGCCGAGGCATCCCAACAGCCACTCTTGTCCTCGGTGGTGCCAGGGGCGAAATCAATCGCGCCCCAGGCCGACCCCGCGCCCCAACCGCCGTGCGGCGCGCCGGTATACCACCACGTCTCGCCCGCGGCCCAGGGCATCTTGAGGGCGGGCGCCTTCAAGCCCGCTGGCAGCAACGGCTCATAGGCCCGCCGCCAGGGGTCGCCAAACAGCCGACGATAGACCTGCATAAAAGGGCTATCGGGGGCGCGCTGGGCGTCCCAGTCGGCCTGCTTGGACATACGGGCCAGGAAGTAGGACAGGCCATACGTTCCCTGGTTCAGTCCCTCTGGCCCCTTCGCACGCCAGCTATCTAGGAAGATTACCTGGACATAGTTGCGTTGCGTGGCGGCGTAGTACCCCGCGTTCATGTAGTTTGCCACCCACTCCAACTGCTTGTACAACCCCTTGGCCCATACCGCCTGCATGCCAAAGGCGTAGTCGCGTTCCGCCGGCGGAACCTCGTCCTTGGTCAGCCAGCTGCCCTTCCATTCCAGCAGGGCGATGAGCAGACGCGGGTGAACGGAGTAGCGCCGCGCGATAAGGTCAATAATCTCTGGCCCGTCGCGGTCCACGCCGTCCACCTTCTCGACATGGCGCTTGAGGTAGCCGGGGAAAGCCTCGATGTAGGCTCGGCTATCGAAGTTGACCGCCGTCGGTCCATCCACAAACTCGCTATCAGGAATGAGCCACTCCGGCGGGTGCGCGGCGGGGCTAGCCGCCATGGGGCCGGCCAATTCGAGGCGCACGGCTTCGGGCGGGCCAGGGGGAATCGGAGTCGCCGTCGGCGGGGGCGTTGCGGTGGGTGGTGGCGGGAGTGTCGGCGTGGGTGTAGCGGGCGACGTAGGCGTGACAGTCGGCGTGCGCGTCGGGCGGGGCAGCCACTCGCGACGCCAATGCAGGCGGTCGTCGGCGTCCATCCCCACGACTTCACTCGGCCCATCGGCCTGGAGTGGTGGAACAGCGATACGGGGGCCAAAACTACCGATCAGGCCGATTACCACGAGAACGCCCCGCAGCCATCTGCTCTGACTCACGACACCCTCACTCTAGCCCGTTTCAACCGGGAAATACACCTCTACAGCCGCTCGATAATGGCCGTGGTCATGGCCTCGGTCCCACCGCGCGTTTCGCCTGGCCGCGCCAGGTCCGGCGTGCGCAAGCCCGCCGCCAGCGCCGCGTCCACGGCGCGTTCGACGGCCTGAGCCTCGGCGGTCAGCCCCAGCGAGTGCTCTAGCAGCAGGGCGACGCTGAGGATCGTGCCGACGGGGTTGGCGATGCCCTGGCCGACAATGTCCGGCGCGGAGCCATGGACCGGCTCGTACAGCCCGCGCGGCAGCCCGTGGCGGTTGAGCGCCTCGCCAATGGAGGCCGAGGGGAGCATCCCCAGGCTGCCGGCCAGGACCGCCGCTTCGTCGGTCAGGATGTCGCCAAACATATTCTCAGTGACAATCACGTCGAAGGTGGCGGGGCGGCGGATGAGGTGCATCGCCATGGCGTCCACCAGTACGTCCTCGTGTTTGACGTCGGGGTATTCCGGCGCGATCTCATGGTGGATTTCGCGCCACAGTCGCGAGCTGGCCAGGACGTTCGCCTTATCTACATGCGTCACCTGCCGCCGGCGAGCGCGGGCCAGGCGGTAGGCAAAGTGGATAGCCCGCTTGACTTCGCCCTCGGTATACCTCAAGGTGTCCACCGCCGACCGTCCGTTTGGCCCTTCCTCGCGGCCCTGCGGCTTGCCAAAGTACAGGCCGCCCGTCAGCTCACGCACCACCACCAGGTCCACGCCCCGAATCTGCTCGGCTTTGAGGGGCGTCGAGTCGGCCAGCGAGGGCTGGACGCGCACGGGGCGCAGGTTAGCGAACACGCCGAGGATGTAGCGCAGCTTGAGCAAGCCCTGCTCGGGCCGCACCGTCGCGCGGGGGTTGTCCCACTTGGGTCCGCCGCACGCGCCCAGCAGGATGGCATCGGCGGTCTGACACATCTCGGCCGTCTCGTCGGGGAGGGCCGCGCCGGTGGCATCGATAGCCGCGCCGCCGATGAGGCCGCGTTGATACTCAAAAGTGTGCCCAAACCGCGCCCCGACCGCGTCTAAGACGTTGACGCCAGCCTCAACGACTTCAACGCCGATGCCGTCACCGGGGAGTAGAACGAGTTGCGCGTGCATGCAGTCTCCTGGGTAGTGCGTAATGCGTGATGCGTATTGCGTAGTCAGTAGTCCGTAGTCAGTAGTCCGTAATCCCTCGTCCGTCCTCGGTCCTCCGTCATCACACGATAGCGATGGGGCGGACGGGGGAGCCGGTCGCGCCGACGAGTTTAAGGGGCAAGCAGACAAACAGGGAGACGTAGGCGCGGTCGGCCGCCAACTCCTCCAGGTTCAGGTTCTCGATGATATAGATGCCGTTACGGACCAGCAGATACATATGACCCGGCAAGTTCGCGCCGGTGTCGGGGTCACGGGCGTTGAGCGAATCCCAGGTCATGTTGTCCGCGCCGACGGCGACCACGCCGCGCTCGACGGCCCAGTGGGAAGCGTCGCCCGCCGCGCCCGCGCCGGTCAGGTAGCGATCCGGATCATTCCACAGCGGCGCGTAGCCGAGGCGGACCAGCAGCACATCCCCGCGCTCGACGCGCACGCCCTGCGCCCGTTCCGCCGCTTCCAGGTCAGCGGCGGTGAACTGCCCGCCGTCGCGCAAGCGGTCAATGCCGAGGACGGGCGGCAGGTCCAGCAAGACGCCCCGCGCCAGGATGGGCGGCACGTGTTCGATGCCCAGTTGGCTGAAGCCAGCGGGCGTCTGAACCTGAGCCGTCGGCACGCCACCGTGGAGCAGCAGGTTCTCGGCCTGGTGGGACAGGGCATCAATATGCGTGCCAGAGTGTTCCATCATCGTGACCACGCCACTCGCCCCGGAGCGCGGCCCGGTGGTAGCCGGGTCATAGGTGTCATCGTGACGGCGATAGAGTGCGTAAAAGTAGCCAGGGCGGTGGCTCGGGTAGACGGGCATCGCCGCGAAACGCGGCTGTTCCAGGTCATACACGCGGGCGTCGCCAGCGGCGAGGCGTCCCGCCAGGTCAGACGTCAGCATAGGTCGCCTCCTAAAAATGGGCCAATGACGGACAGCAGTATACACGAGAGTAGGGCGAAGGGCAAAATTGGGGGCTGAGGCGGACGGTAGCGATTCTTTCACTCCATAGCAAGACCCGTCCACGCCATACCAGACCCCGTAGTGTACAATAGAGGGTGGACCACAACAGAGTGGCCGTTGACAAAGGAGTCAACCATGCAAACGTCTGATTTTATCCGCCTCGAAGAGCAGTTCGGCGCGCGGAACTACCAACCGCTGGATGTGGTGCTCAGCCACGGGGAGGGCGTCTGGGTCTACGACGTCGAGGGGCGGCGCTACCTCGACTGCCTGGCGTCATACTCGGCCCTCAACCAGGGCCACTGCCACCCACGCCTGGTGCGTGTCCTGACCGAGCAAGCCGGCCGCCTCAGCCTGACCTCGCGCGCCTTCCGCAACGATCAATACGGCCCCTTCCTACAATACCTCTGTGATGTGACGGGTTACGAGATGGCCCTGCCCATGAACACCGGAGCCGAGGCCGTGGAAACGGCCCTCAAACTGGCCCGCAAGTGGGCCTACGTCGTCAAGGGGGTTCCGCGCCACCAGGCCGAGGTCATTACCGCCCACGACAACTTCCACGGCCGCACCATTACCCTCATCTCGTTCTCGACCGAGCCCCTCTACCGTGACGACTTTGGCCCGTTCACGCCAGGCTTCATCACGGTGCCCTATGGCGACGCCGACGCCCTGGCCCGCGCCGTCACCGCGCAGACCGCCGCCGTCCTGATCGAACCGATCCAGGGTGAGGCCGGGGTGCGTGTCCCGCCGCCGGGCTACCTGCGCGCCGTGCGAGCCATCTGTGACGAGTACCACCTGCTGTTCCTGGCCGACGAAATTCAGACCGGCCTGGGGCGCACGGGCAAGCTGCTGGCCTGCGAGCACGAGGACGTGCGGCCCGACGTGGTGATGATTGGCAAGGCGTTGGGCGGCGGGCTGTACCCCGTCAGCGCGGTGCTGGCCGACCGGCCGGTCATGTGCCTGCTCAAGCCGGGCGAACACGGCTCGACCTTCGGCGGCAACCCGCTCGCCTGCGCCGTGGCCCGCGAGGCGTTGGCCGTGCTGCTGGAGGAAGGTCTGGTCGAGAACGCGGCGGTGATGGGTGACTACTTCCGCGAGCGCCTGGCCGCCATTGACAGCCCCCTCGTCAAAGAGGTGCGCGGGCGCGGCCTGCTCATCGGCCTGGAATTGACGCCCGAAGCAGGCGGGGCGCGGCGGGTGTGCGAGGCGCTGCTCCGACGGGGCCTGCTGTGCAAGGACACCCACGGCACGACTATCCGCTTCACGCCGCCGCTGATGATTGACCGCCCCACGATTGACTGGGCCGTGGAGCAGATCCGCGCCGTCCTCCAGCCGACCGACGACTACCGACCGACGACCACCGCCCAAGCTCCCCTGTACACCTCGCCTGCCACCCAAACGCAGCGGGAGTTGGCGCTGGCCGGCTAGACCTGAATACTGTCGGGCCAGAAACAGAATTTGCAGAGCTAACAGGAGCCTTAAGCCTGTTTATTCTGCAAATTCTGTTCATTCTGTCGAGACTCCTCGCTACGGCGTCACGTCCACCGGGAACTCGACCACATCGCCCCGCCCCTGGTCAACGCGGTAGGCGCGCACGGCCGGACGATCCGGATCGGCCAACGACAGGACGACGTAGAAGGCGTTGGCGTAGTACGCGCCCGTCAGGTCTTCGGTAGCCGGGTAGGCCGGCGCGGTCGGGTGCGAGTGGAAGACGGCGAAAATGTCCAGCCCCTTGTCGTCAATCTCGCTCAGGATGCGCCGCTGATCCTCGGTCGCCATGCGATACGCCTGGGTCGGATCCTCCGCGCCATTCTCCGCTTCGTACAACATCAGCCGGCCGTTGGACGAGGCCAGCACGCCGCCCACCTCGTTGGGCGCGCCCTGGCGAGCCAGGTCGAGCATGCGGGCCATGATCGTGCGGGGAATCTTGACCGCCTGCCGCGTGGACTGGCGGAAGAGGGTCTGCTCCAGGCTCAGGTAGCCCTTGGCGACAAGGAGTTCGGCATTGAGGATAGCTCCGCCCGCCGCGCCGCGAATGGTATTGTGGCCCAGGACGAGGAACTTATAGTCGAAGATGGGGTCGGGGCGGATGCGCCCCACCACCGAGGCCATGCCGCGTTCCACGTCGCGGTCCAGCACGGGCTGCGGTCGGTTGGCCTCATTCCGCACGATGATGGGGAAGGCGGGCGCGCTGGGCAGGCGCAAAACCTGCGGCTCGCCCTGGAACTCGGCCAGCGCCGCCATGAACTCGGCCAGACTCGGCTTCTCGCGTAGCTCCACCGACACTGCTTCCAGGTGGCCGTCGCGCACCGCCACGCGGTTGCACTGGGCGCTGATGCGAATGTCCGCCCCTGTGATGCCGGCGCCATTGAACGTTCCCAGCAACTTCAACGGCTCGCTCTCCAGCTTGGCCTCTTCGCCCCCGATGAAGGGAATCACGTTGTCCACAATGTCCAGGCTCGGCACGCCGGGATAGCCCGCGCCCGACACCGCCTGCATCGTCGTCACCACGACCTTGCTCAGGCCAAACTGGTCGTGCAGCGGCTTGAGCGCGAGAACCAGATGGATGGTCGAGCAGTTGGGGTTGGCGACGATGAAGCCGCGCGGCCAGCCCCGTTTTTGGCGCTGGACCGGAATCAGGTCCAGGTGGTCGGCGTTGACCTCCGGAATGAGCAGCGGCACGTCAGGAGCCATGCGGTGCGAACTGGCATTGGTCGAGACGGCATAGCCCGCGTGGGCGAAGGCCAGTTCGGTGGGTCCAGCCATGTCGCCCGGCAAGGCCGAAAAGATGAGTTCACAGTTCAGCCCCGGCTCGCACGGCTCGACCAGCAGGTCACGCACGGCGGCCGGCATCTCCGGCGAGACGAACCAGCGCGCCGCATCGGCGTAGCGTTTCCCCACTGAATTGTCGGACGCCGCCACGACCGTGACTTCGAACCACGGATGGTTCGCCAAGAGTTGGATAAAGCGTTGCCCTACCGCGCCCGTCGCGCCCAGGACCCCGCACTTGATTCTAGCCATATACTACTCCGTATTTCGTAGTCCGTATTTCGAAAATACGCATTACGCATTACGAAATACGCATCCCGCATTACGTATCACGCATCACGCAATCAGACTCAGAATGTCCCCCAGCACACCCGCCGCCGTGTTGACGGCTCCTGCGCCGCGCCCGCTGACTACCAGCGGGTTCTCGTTGTAACGGGCCGTCTGGAAGATCACAATACTATCCGAACTGCGCACCCGCGCCAGGCGGTGATCGGGCGGCAGGGCCTGGAAGCCCACCCGCGCCCCGCTCTCACTCACCTCGGCGGCGTAGCGCAGCGTCAGCCCGGTCGCTTTGGCCTCGGCTACCCGTTGGGCGTACTGCTGGTCCAGGGCCGGCAGCGCGTCGAGGAACTCGTCCACCGTCAGGCTGTTCATGGCCGCCGGGTAGAGGCTCTCGATGACGACATCGCTCAATTCCAGCGGCAGCCCGCTCATGCGGCCCAGGATGAGCGCCTTACGGGCCGCGTCCAGCCCGCCCAGGTCCTGGCGGGGGTCTGGCTCGGTATAGCCGCGCTGCTTGGCCTCGCGCACGGCGGCCGAAAACGGCGCGCCGGCTTCGAGTTGGCTGGCAAGAAAGCCCAGCGTCCCACTCAGCGCCCCCTCGATGCGAATCACCTCGTCGCCCGTGAGAATCAGGTTCTGGAGCGTGGCAATCACGGGCAACCCCGCGCCCACCGTCGCCTCCCAGCGGAAGCGGCGATGGTCGGTTAAACGTCGGTAGGTCGCCAGGTCCGCCGCCAGGGGCAGCTTGTTGGCCGTCACCGCGCCGTAGCCCTGGTCCAGCGCGCTCTCCAGGGCGGGTATCGTCGTATCGCTCGCCGTGAGGTCAACCACAATCGCCCCATCGTCCACGGCGACATCCACCAGGCCCAGCAGGTCGCCCAGCGGCGCGCCTAGCTCGCCGTCACGCAGCCGCGCCCCCTGCGCCTTGGCCCGCAGGATGGCGTCCAATTCAGCGTCCTGCAAGCCGCCCGGCTGAAAAATCGCGCCGTCGCTGTCAGCCAGCGCCACAATTTCGAGGCGGGCGCGGAGACGCTCCGTGTGCAGGGCGCGCAGGTCCACGATTTGCCGCGTCAGGGCGCGGCCCACGTTGCCAATGCCTAAGATGATAATGGGAACCCATTGGGGCATAGGGACTCCTGAGACGTGATGCGTCATGCGTGTTGCGTAGTGCGTAGTTCGTATTTCTGGATGAATACGCAATACGCATTACGAAGTACGCAGCTTTTCGACGTGCAACCCAAAGAGGGCCGGCGGCTCGATGCCCAACAGTGTCAGGTACATCGCCAATTGGGCGCGGTGGTGGACCTCGTGCTCAACCAGCGCCAGCAGGATATTCCAGGCGGGGTAGGGCTGGCCCTGGTTGGACACGCGCGGCTCGGCCAGGTCGTCGTCGCGCAGCCCGGCCAGCCGGTTGCTGACCTCGGCGTGGCTGGCGTCCAGGTAGTGTAGCAAATCCCGGCGCGAAATGCCAAACCGTTCGTCGTGGCCTGGGTACACCCCCTCGCCCAGCGTCGCGCTGACCACGTTCATGCGCCGCGCCGAGGCGATGTGCCGCACCAACTCCGCGCAGGTGAATTCGCCCTCGGCGGGCCGCCAGTCGAGCGACTCCTCCGGGATGGCCGCCACCATCTCGCGGGTACGGGTATGGATGCGCTGCCAATACTCGGCAAAGGCGGTTACAGAGCTAATCATACTTAGGCTCGATACATTTCAAAGGTCCTCCGACTCGAAGTCGGGGCTAAGGGGCGTACCGCCGAACGTCCCACAGGGAGGCTGCGCACTCGGCCTGCGCCCACGTCACCCCTCGTCCGCGAAGGCGGACGTTCAGCCGAAGGCTCCCCAGCCCCGATTTCAATCGGCGGGTTCCTTTTACGCCGTCACCAATTCGCCCTCGGCCACGGGTGTTCCCAACTCGAACTCGGCGTGGATGAGGCGCACCGCCTCGTTCAAGTCGCTCTCATCGAGGACTAGCGACATATTATGTTCACTCGACCCCTGGGCGATGGAGATGACATTGATCAGGGCACGGCCTAACGCGCCGAAGACTTTGGCCGCGATGCCCGGCACTGCCTTCATGCGCGACCCGACGACCGACACGATGCCGACGCCGTCCTGGGCCGAGATGCGGTCAATGTTGCGCCGCGCCAGTTCCAACTCGAACACATTCTCCAGCGCCTTGATGACACGGGCGCTGCTGTCGGCCACCACGGTAAAGCAGATGCTCTGCTCCGAGGACGACTGGGAAATCATCAGCACATTGACGCCCGCGTCGGCGACGGCGGTAAAGACTTTGGCCGCCACACCCGGTACGCCGAGCATGCCGCGTCCCTCGACGGTCACCAGGCTCAGCCCCTTGATAGCCGTGATGGCCTTGACCGGACGGCCATTCGGCTCACTGCGGCTGATGACCAGTGTACCGGGGTGAGTCGGGTTAAACGTGTTCTTGATGCGGATGGGAATATTGCGCTCGACGGCGGGCAGGATGGACTTGGGGTGGAGCACCTTCGCGCCGTAGTAGGCCAGGTCGGCGGCTTCGGAGAAGGATACGGAGGGCAGCGTCTGGGCGTCGGGCACC
>JAHCIP010000022.1 GCA_026129165.1 Anaerolineae bacterium | reverse complement strand
GGCAGCCTGGAGTATCCTGACCATGTGGAGTGGGCCGAGTACGAGAGCGTCGAGACCCTGAGGACGGAGGTCCTGCTCCGCCTGCGCCAGATACTCGGTCAACTGTCCGACCCGGACCGGCTCATGGCGGTCTACGCCCATCTGGCGGCGGACCTGGTCGAGCTGGGCGGGGCGCTGCCCGACGACCAGCCCGACTTCGAGTGGCATATGGAGCAGGGGCGGCAGGCGCTGGACGAGGGCGGCCTCGACCGCCTGGTGGAGCTGACCGAGGCGCGGCTGGCCGTGCCTGAGCTATTCGGGTGCGAGGGGTGTTCGGGATAAACTGCCGCTGACTAGAAACCCACCGATTGAAATCGGTGCTAAGGGGCGCGCTGCGCCGAGCGTCCGCCTTCGCGGACGAGGCGTCGGCGTAGGCCGACGACCAGCCGAAGGCTCTCTAGCCCCGATTTCAATCGGCGGGTCTGGTTGGCCCAACGTATCCTTGCGGCGCGGTTGGTGTTATAATGGCGGACATCGCAACCACGCAAGGAGGCAGGTCATGGCAGAGCAGACAGGACGCTGGGCGCTGATTCTGGGGGCGTCCAGCGGGTTTGGCGCGGCGACCGGTCAGGCGCTGGCCCGCGCGGGGTATGGGATATTTGGCGTCCACCTGGACCGTCGGGCGACGATGCCGCTGGTCGAAGAGGTCCAGGCGGCGATTCGGGCGGCGGGGCAGGAGGCGATTTTCTTTAATGTGAACGCGGCGGATCCAGAGAAGCGGGCGGAGGTCATCCGCGCGGTGCGCGAGCGGCTTGGCCCGGACGGCAAGATTCGCGTGTTTATGCACTCGCTGGCGTTTGGGACGCTGCTGCCGTTTGTGCCGCAGGAGGGGACAGCCCCTGTCTCGCAGGCCCAGGTGGCGATGACGCTGGACGTGATGGCGAACAGCCTGATCTACTGGGTGCAGGAACTAGCGGCGAATGGGCTGCTCGGCCAGGGCAGCAAGATTTACGCGATGACGAGCGCGGGCGGGACGCGCGTCGTGCCGATGTACGGCGTGGTGTCGGCGGCCAAGGCGGCGCTGGAGTCGAATATCCGCCAACTGGCGATGGAACTCGCGCCGCTGGGCGTCGCGGCCAATAGCATTCGAGCGGGCGTGACGGATACGCCGGCGCTGCGCAAGATTCCCGGCAACGACAAGCTGGCGGCGGGCGCGCTGGCGCGCAACCCGTCGGGCCGGCTGACGACGCCCGAGGACGTGGCGAATCACATTGTCCTGTTTAGCTCCGTGGACAGCCATTGGATGACGGGCAATGTGCTGGGCATTGACGGCGGCGAGGACATTGTGGGGTAGGGCTGAGGGCTGAGGGCTGAGGGCTGGCGGACTCATTTGACCGCTTCCCCCACCGCGTGTATGATGTAGGCTCGCATAGACGGCCATCTCATATCCGGGGGGACTATGTTGACACCGCCACGTGTTCGGGGGCCATGGGTTCGGCTGGTCATCGTTCTGGTCATCTTGCTCGGGCTGGCCCAGACGGCGAGCGCGAGTGGAGGGTGGAGGGTGGATGGCTCTCAGCCGCGAGCGGTCAGCGGTCAGCGGTCAGCAGCGGCTTTTCCCGGCGGTTGGCGGTCAGACGGCTCCCGCGCCGGCCCCGAACCGGGGTGGGATGGGCGGAGACGACGGCGGGCCGCCCGTGGAGGGAGCGCGGCTGGCCTCGGTCAGCGCGGGCGGCTACCACACCTGCGTCATCAAGAGCGACGGGACGCTGGCCTGCTGGGGCTATAACGTTTCCGGCCAGGCGACGCCACCCAGCGGGACGTTCGTCCAGGTGGGCGCGGGCTATTACCACACCTGCGCGGTCAAGAGCGACGGCACGCTGGCCTGCTGGGGCGCGGGAACCAGCGATTTGAACGACAACATTAACGAAGGCCAGGCGGTCCCGCCGAGCGGGACATTCGTCCAGGTGAGTGGGGGGTACGCGCACACGTGCGCGATACGGAGCGATGGCACGCTGGCCTGCTGGGGCGACAACAGCTTCGGCCAGTTGAATGGCATCCCCAGCGGGACGTTCGTCCAGGTCAGCGCGGGCCTACCACGCCTGCGCCCTCAAGAGCGACGGGACGCTGGCCTGCTGGGGCGACAACAGCAGCGGCCAATTGAACGGGGTTCCCACGGGAACGTTCGTCCAGGTCAGCGCGGGCTACTACTACACCTGCGCGATACGGAGCGATGGCACGCTGGCCTGCTGGGGCGACAACGGCAACGGCCAGTTGGATGGCATCCCCACAGGAACCTTCGTCCAGGTCAGCGGGGGCGACAGCCACACGTGCGCGGTCAAGAGCGACGGGACGCTGGCCTGCTGGGGCAGCAACTACCAGGGCCAGTTGACTGGCATCCCCAGCGGGACGTTCGTCCAGGTCAGCGCGGGCACCTACCACACCTGCGCGCTCAAGAGCAATGGGAGGCTGGCCTGCTGGGGCTACAACGGCGACGGCCAGTTGACTGGGGTGCCCACGGCGACGTTCGTCCAGGTGGGCGCGGGCAGCTTCCACACCTGCGCGGTCAAGAGCGACGGCACGCTGGCCTGCTGGGGCTTTCCAACGCCGACGGCCAGTTGGACAACATCCCCAGCGGGACATTCGTCCAGGTCAGCGCGGGCTACGGCCACACCTGCGCGATACGGAGCGACGGGACGCTGGCCTGCTGGGGGGCCACCTCCTACAGTCAGGCGGCCCCGCCGAGCGGGACGTTCGTCCAGGTCAGCGCGGGTCTCTACCACACCTGCGCGATACGGAGCGACGGGACGCTGGCTTGCTGGGGCGCGGGGACGACCAATACGGGCGATTTTCCCGACTACGGCCAGGCGGCCCCGCCGAGCGGGACGTTTGTCCACGTCAGCGCGGGTCTCTACCACACCTGCGGCGTCAAGAGCGACGGGACGCTGGCCTGCTGGGGCGATAACAGCCAAGGCCAGTTGAATGGCATCCCCAGCGGGACGTTTGTCCAGGTGGGCGCGGGCAGCTTCCACAGCTGTGCCCTCAAGAGCGACGGGACAGCTGCTGGAATCCGGCACCAGGTCGGCCAGTTGAATGGCATCCCCAGCGGGACATTCGTCCAGGTGAGTGCGGGCGGCTTCCACACATGCGCGCTCAAGAGCGACGGGACGCTGGCCTGCTGGGGCTACAACGGCCAGGGCCAGTTGACGGGGTCCCCAGCGGGACGTTCGTCCAGGTCAGCGCGGGGCGCTACCACACCTGCGCCATCAAGAGCGACGGGACGCTGGCTTGCTGGGGCAGCAACAGCACCGACCAGTTGAATGGCATCCCCACCGTGCCGGTGGCCGACTTCCTGGCCGTCGAGGTGGGGGGTAACCACACCTGCGGGATTAAGAACGACGGGATGGTGGTCTGCTGGGGCGACAACGGCTCCGGCGAGGCGCCAGCCAGCCGGGCCGATGGACCGTATGTCCAGGTCAGCGCGGGCAGCGCCCATACCTGCGGCCTCAAGAGCGACGGGACGGTGGCTTGCTGGGGCGCGGGAACCAGCGATTTGAACGACAACTTCAACGAAGGCCAGGCGAACCCTCCCGGTGGCGCCTTTGTCCAGATCAGCGCCGGCGGGCTCCATACCTGCGGGGTCAAGAGCGACGGGACGGTGGCCTGCTGGGGCTATAACAACTTCGGCCAGGCGAGCACGCCCAGTGGGACGTTTGTCCAGGTCAGCGCGGGCTTCCTCCACACCTGCGGCCTCAAGAGCGACGGGACGGTGGTCTGCTGGGGGGACAACGGCTACGGCCAGGCGCCGGCCAGCCGGGCCGATGGGCCGTATGTGCAGATCAGCGCGGGCGACAACCACACCTGCGGGGTCAAGAGCAACAGGACGCTGGCCTGCTGGGGGGCGGGGACCAGTGACCTCAACGATGGGACGAATGAGGGCCAGGCGAACCCGCCGAGCGGGACGTTTGTCCAGGTCAGCGCGGGCCAGAACCATACCTGCGGCATCAGGAGCGACGGGACGCTGGCCTGCTGGGGTGACGACTCTTTCGGCCAGCTGCAGGGGATTCCCAGCGGGACGTTTGTCCAGGTCAGCACAGGCGTGGGCAGCATCCACACCTGTGCCGTGACGTCCACAGGGCTGGCGACCTGCTGGGGCAACGACGGGGCCGGCCAGGCGCCCAGCAATCCACCCATCAACCCAGTCTCCCCCCCGACTCCGACAACCACAAGTACCCCGACGGCGACCCAGACGCCGACCGTCACTTCGACCAGCACGGCCACGCCGACCGCCACGCCGACCGCCACGCCGACCAACACCGCCACCCCGACGGTGACGGTCACCCCGACAGCGACACGGACACCGGGCGTGCGCTACGTCGTGGTGGGCGGGGCGGGGACGCAGGACGGCAGCTCGTGGGCCAACGCCCTGGACCTGATCCCCGCCCTGGCCGGAGCCGTCAGCGGCGACGAGCTGTGGGTCAAGGCCGGGGTGTACAAGCCGGCCGGACCCAACGGGAACCGGACCGCGACGTTCGCGCTCAAGAGCGGCGTCGCCGTCTACGGCGGGTTCGCCGGGGTGGAGGCGCAGCGCGACCAGCGCAACGCCGACCCGGCGACGAACGGGACGACCCTGAGCGGCGACCTGAACGGGGACGACGGGGCAAACTTCGCCCACCGCGACGAGAACAGCTACCACGTCGTGACGGGCAGCGGGACGGACAGCACCGCCATCCTCGACGGCTTCACGGTCAGCGACAGTAGCGCCAATGGAGGTGGGACCAACGACCACGGCGGCGGGCTGTACAACGCCAGCGGCAGCCCCACGCTGACCAACCTGGTCTTCAGCAGCAACTTCGCCAAGGACAAGGGCAGCGGGCTGTACAACGACGGCGGCAGCCCGACGCTGACCCATGTGGTCTTCCGTGATAACGCCGCCTTCAACCCTGGCGGCGGCGCTGGCGGCATCGGCGGCGGGCTGTACAACTTCGGCGGCAGCCCCACGCTGACCAACGTGGTCTTCCGTGCCAACTATAGCGCAACCGGAGGCGGCGGGCTATTCAACGCCAGCGGTAACCCACCGCTAACCAACGTGGTCTTCAGCGGCAACAGAGCCGAATTTGGCGGCGGGCTGTACAACTTCGGCGGCAGCCCGACGCTGATCAACGCGGTCTTCAGCGGTAACTCCGTCCAATTCGAGGGCGGGGGGATGTTCAACGACGGCGGCAGCCCGACGCTGACCAACGCGGTCTTCAGCGGCAACGACGCCTTATTCGGCGGCGGGCTGTCCAACTTCGGCGACAATGTGACGATCCGCAACAGCATCCTGTGGGGCGACACCGCCTCTGACGGCCCCGAAATCAACAACAGCGGCGGCGCCACCTCGGTGACCTACAGCATCGTGGAGGGCGGCTACGCGGGCACGGGCAACCGCAGCGACGATCCGCTGTTCGTCACACCCATCACGGAGTCCGCGCCAACGACCAGCGGCGACCTGCGCCTGCAGGCCGGCTCGCCCGCCATCAACACCGGCGACCCCGCCGACACGGCGCCCCCCCTGCCCACCACCGACCTCGACGGCGCCCCGCGCATCGTGGGGGGCCGGATCGACATGGGCCCCTACGAGGTTCAGACCCTCCCGCCGACCACCACCCCCACGCCGACCGTGACTTCGATGGCGACGGCCACGCCGACGCCCACCAGTACGGCGACGCCCACCGAGACGGGGACCGCAACCGCGACCAGTACGCCGACTGAGACGCCGACGCCCACCAGTACGGTGACGCCGACGAGTACGACGACCGCCACGAGTACCCCGACGAGTACGGCGACCGCCACGAGTACATCCACGAGTACGCCAACGAGTACAGCCACCGCGACGAGCACTTCGACCAGTCCGGCAACCGCTACGACTACCCCGACGAGTACGGCAACCGCCGCGAATACGTCCACGAGTACCCCGACTGCAACGAGTACGCCCACCAGCACGGCGACCGCGACGAGCACGGCGACTGCCACGCCCATACCTACCAGTACGGTGACGCCGACGAGCACGGCGACTGCCACGCCCATGCCTACCAACACGCCGACGAGTACGGCGACCAGCACAGCCACCGGGACGAGTACGCCGACCGCCACGAGTACGGCCACCAGTACTCCAACGAGTACAGCGACCGCCACGAGTGCGGCGACCGCCACGAGTACGGCCACCAGTACGCCGACGAGTACGCCGACGGCCACGAGCACGCCAACGAGCACGGCGACGAGTACGGCGACGGCCACCAGCACGCCGACGGCGACGAGCACATCCACCAGCACGCCGACGGCGACGAGCACATCCACCAGCACGCCGACCTCGACCAGTACGGCGACCGCCACGCGTACCCCGACGCCGACCACTACATCCACCATCACCCCCACGCCGACCCGCACCCCTGTCGTCGGTCCGGTCCGGCCCGCCGCCTGGCGGAGTGGCACCTGGTACCTCAGGAACTCCCTCAGCGGCGGCCCCGCCGACACGGTCTTCCTCTATGGCTTCAGTAGTGATGTGCCCTTGATGTGCGACTGGGACGGCAATGGCTCGCGCACGCCGGGCGTCTTCCGCAACGGCGCCTGGTTCCTGCGCAACTCCAACTCCACTGGCGTCTCGGACATCAGCCTGGCCTACGGCCTCCCCGGCGATACGCCCATCTGCGGCGACTGGGACGGCGACGGGGTGGAGACGGTGGGCGTCGTGCGGGGCGGGAAAGCCTGGTACCTGCGTAACAGCAATACCAGCGGCGTGGCCGACGTGACCTTCCTCTACGGCGAGCCGGGGGATGTGCCCCTGGTGGGGGATTGGGATGGCAACACCACCGACACGCCGGGCGTCTTCCGAGGCGGGGCGTTCTACCTGCGGAACAGCACGAGCAGCGGCAATGCCGACACGGTGTTCCTGTATGGGCTAGGGATAGGCGACTGGCCGCTGGTGGGGGACTGGAACGGAGATGGAGTAGACACGGTGGGCATCAAGCGAGGCAACCTGTGGTATCTGAGGAACAGCAACACGGCGGGGAGCGCCGATGTGGTGTTCCAGTACGGCGCGCCGACGGATACCATGCTCGTGTGGCGATAGACAGTAGACAGTAGACAGTAGTCGGTAGTCAGTAGTCGGTAGACAGTAGTCGGTAGTCGGTAGTCGGTAGTCAGATGGAGGACGGACGACCGACGACGGAGACAGAGGCGGCGTAGGGGTAGCCCCCCGTGGCTACCCAGGTAGCCGCTAGCCGTGGCGTTCAGGCCACGGGGCTGTGCCAATAGAGGCTGCTAGCTGATAGCTGACGGCGCGGGGCAAGACTGGGGAACTCGGCTGGCCGGGTTGCCCTGTCTTGCTGTTAGACTAGCGGGGCCGAGTCGGCTACAATAGGGATATGTCGGCACAGGGCGACCACCCTCCAGGCGGAGGGCAGGCACAGCGTCGCCCCTACCTATGGCCGATGGAGACCGCCGCGTGACTGAACTGTTGAGCCTGGGGGGACGGGTCGCCCTGGTGACGGGCGGCAGCCGAGGGATTGGGCGGGCCATTGCCCTGGAGTTGGCCGACCGAGGGGCCGACATTGTCGTCAACTACCTGCGCCACCGCCAGGCCGCGCAGGAGACGGCGGCCGAGATTGAACGGCGGGGCCGGCGCGCCCTGGTGGTCAAGGCCCATGTCGGGCATAAAGACAAAGTAGACGAAATGTTCGATGCCGTCGAGCGGGAGATGGGCCGGCTGGACATCTTCGTCGGCAACGCGGCGTCGGGCGTCCAGAAGCCCGTCACGCAGGTCTTGCCTAAGGATTGGGACTGGACGGTGGGCATCAATGCCCAGTCGATTCTATGGGGGGCGCAGCGGGCCGTCCCGCTGATGGAGCGCCACGGCTGGGGTCGCATCATTACCATTACCAGCATTGGCTCGACGCGGGTCTATCCCGACTACGCCATTGTCGGGGTATCCAAGTCGGCCATTGAGACGCTGACGCGCTATTTGGCCGTCGAACTGGCGAGCCGCAACATCATCGTCAACGCGGTGTCGCCCGGCGTGGTCGAGACCGAGGCCCTCAACTTCTTCCCCTCGAAAGACCAAATCATTGGCTATGGCAAGCAGCGCACCCCGGCGGGCCGTCTGGTGGAGCCGGAGGACGTGGCGAAGCTGGTGGCCTTCCTGTGCTCCGACGACGCGCGGATGATTGTCGGGCAGACGATTACGATTGACGGGGGATATTCGATACTGGCATAGTACCCAGTAGTCAGTAGACAGTAGACAGTAGTCAGTACCAACTACCGGCTACTGGGTACTGTCTACTGTCTACCGACTACCGACTACTGTCTACTGGAGGAGTTATGCGCGCGGCGGTGTTTTACGAACACGGGGATATTGATAAACTGGTCATCGCGGATGTGCCGCAACCCCAGGTGGGCCGGGGCGACGTGCTGGTCCGTGTCCACGCGGCCGCGCTCAACCACCTGGACCTGCACGTGCGGCGGGGCATCCCTGGCCTGAAGCTGACCTATCCCCACATCGGCGGGTCGGACATTTCGGGCGTGGTGGCCGAGGTCGGCTCGGACGTGACGACGGTGCAGGCCGGCCAGCGCGTGGTGGTCAACCCGACGTTCTGGCTGGAGGATGGCAGCGAGGAGGTCATCCGCGCCGAGCATCCCCTGGCCCCCAGCTTTTCGATTATCGGCGAGCACCGGCCCGGCGGCCTGGCCGAGTATGTCGCTGTGCCTGAGCGCAATATCCTGCCCGTGCCCGACGGCGTGGACCTGACGGCCATCGCGTCGGTCCCGCTGGTGTTCCAGACGGCCTGGCGCGCGCTTATCACGCAGGGGCAACTTCAGGCGGGGGAGAGCGTATTGATACTAGGCGCCAGCGGCGGAGCGGCGACGGCGGCCATCCAGATCGCCAAACTGGCCGGCGGGTATGTCTATGCCGTGACCTCGTCGGAGGCGAAGGCGGCGGCGGCGCGGGCGCTGGGCGCGGACGAGACGATTGACCGCACCACCAGCGACTTCAGCCGCGAGGTGTTCCAGCGGACGGGCAAGCGTGGGGTGGACCTGGTGCTGGAGAACACGGGCGCGGCGACGTGGAAGGGCAGCCTGCGGGCAGCGCGGCGCGGCGGGCGCATTGTGTCCTACGGCGCGACGACGGGACCGATAGGCGAGACGGACATTCGCATCCTGTTCTGGAAGCAACTCCACATTATCGGCTCGACCATGGCGACGCGCGCGGAGTTCAATACGGTGATGCGGCTGATTTTCCAGGGCCAGCTCAAGCCGGTGGTGGACCGCGTGCTGCCGCTGGACCAGATCCGCGAGGCACACCGCTTGCTTGAAGCAGGAGAGCAGTTCGGGAAGATTGTCATCCGCGTGGAGTAAACGTTGCGACTGTCATGCCGAGAACGCCAGGTCGGTTCCGACCTGCGACCGGGCTAGAACCTCGCGACTGTCATGCCGACGAAGGAGGCATCTGCTCTGGCGGTGTTGTCGGAGCAGATCCCTCACTCTGTTCGGGATGACATTCAAAGATTCTGAGGAGCAAAGCGAGGCAGCTGCTCTGGGGCGTTCGCGGAGCAGATGCCTACCCTGAGTACCCTCCATGCGGAGGGCAGGCAGGGCACAGGTCACTCCGTTCGGGATGACAATCGAGGGTTGTGTTCGCATCGGAGTTAACGGTATGATCGGGCAACTGGTGGACTTCCTGCTGGGCCGGCCGCTGCCCACCTCGGCGGCCATCCACGAACGTCTGACCAAGGTCAAGGCGCTGGCCGTGTTCTCGTCGGACGCGCTGTCGTCTACGGCCTACGCGACCGAGGAAATCATCCTGGCGCTGCTGGTGGCGGGCAGTGGGGTGCTGGGCCTATCGTGGCCCATTGCCATCGGCATCGCCATCCTGCTCGTCATCGTCTCGATCTCCTACCGCCAGACCATCCACGCCTACCCAACGGGCGGCGGCTCGTACATCGTCGCCAAGGACAATCTCGGCCAGTTCCCCGGCCTCGTGGCCGGCTCGGCGCTGCTGATTGACTATGTCCTGACGGTAGCGGTGAGTGTCTCGGCCGGGGTGGCGGCGTTGACCTCGGCCGTGCCAGACTTGCAGCCCTACCGCGTGTCCCTCTGCCTGACCTTTGTGCTGTTGATTACCCTGGCGAATATGCGCGGCATCCGCGAGTCGGGGTCCATCTTTGCCCTGCCAACGTACATGTTTATTGTCAGTATGGCCGCGCTGATGCTGATGGGTATCTACCGCATGGTCAGCGGGGTCGGAGCAGTGGAAACGGCGCCGATTGAGGCGGTGATGCCCACCCAGGCATTGTCCCTGTTTCTGATTCTGCGCGCCTTTGCTTCGGGCTGTACCGCGCTGACGGGCATCGAGGCGATTAGCGATGGCGTGCCGGCGTTTAAGAAGCCTGAGGCCAACAATGCCGCCACGACGCTGACCTGGATGGTCACCATTCTGGTCACGCTCTTCCTGGGCATCACCTACCTGGCGACGCACTACGCCATCCACCCGCTGCACCCTGAGGAGCCGGGCTACCAGACCGTCGTGTCGCAGATTGCGCGGGCCGTCTTTGGCGTCGGCCCCATCTACTATGTCATCCAGGCGTCGACGGCGCTCATCCTGGTCCTGGCGGCCAACACGGCGTATGCCGACTTCCCGCGCCTGAGTTCGATTATCGCCCGCGACCGCTTCTTGCCGCGCCAGTTTACCAATATCGGCCACCGGCTTGCCTTCTCCAACGGCATCCTCGTGCTGGGACTGCTATCGTCGCTGCTGATTGTGGTCTTCCAGGGCTACACCCACAGCCTCATCCCGCTCTACGCGGTCGGCGTGTTTATCTCGTTCACCCTGTCCCAGGCGGGCATGGTGGTGCGCTGGTGGCGGCGGCGCGAGCCAGGCTGGCGGCACTTTATCGCCATTAACGCCATTGGGGCGACGGCGACAGGCATTGTCCTGGTCGTCATTGCCGCGACCAAGTTCTTGCTCGGCGCGTGGATCGTCATCCTCCTCATTCCGACATTTGTCTTGATGTTCTTGAGGATCCACGGCCACTATGTCCATGTCGCGGAGCAACTGCGGCTCAAGGGCTGGACGCCCCCCGCGCCGGCGACGCACAACACGGTTATCGTGCCGGTGGGCGACATCCATCGCGGCGTGGTCCAGGCGCTGCGCTATGCCTCCCTGCTGTCCAACGATGTGCGGGCCATCCACATCGAGGTGGACCCGGCGCGCACGGAACGGCTGCGGTCGCGCTGGGGGGAGTGGGGGCAGGGCGTCAAGCTCATCCTCGTTCCCTCGCCCTACCGGTCCACCCTTTCGACATTGATTCAGTATTTACACGAAGTAGACACAGAGCGCGACGACGACGTCATTACGGTGGTCTTGCCTGAGTTTGTGCCGCGCCACTGGTGGGAGAACTTGCTCCACAACCAGACGTCGTGGATTCTTAATACCGCCCTGCGTTTCCAACGCAACAAGGTCGTTGTCGCGGTGCGCTACCAACTAGATGAGTAAGAGTTCATGCACTTGCCGAATGTCAAACACGCGCTGATTGGGAAACCCTTCCCCAGCAGCGCCCAACACCACGAACGCCTCGACAAATTCCGCGCCCTGGCCGTCTTCGCGTCCGACCCCATCAGCAGCAACGCCTACGCGACTGAAGCCATCATGAGCATCCTGATTGTGCTCGGCAGCGCCGCGCTAGGGCTGACCCTGCCCATCGCGCTGGGCATCGCGGCCCTGGTGCTGCTGGTGGTCTTTAGCTACACCCAGACCATCCTGCACTACCCGCGCGGCGGCGGCGCCTACATCGTCGCCAAGGATAACCTGGGCACGACGCCGTCGCTCATCGCGGGGGCCGCCCTGCTGACGGACTATGTCCTGACGGTGGCGGTGTCGGTGTCGGCGGGCATCCGCGCCATTGTGTCGGCCTTCCCCGAACTGCCCTTGCACGACTATGAAGTCGAGATGGCCCTGGCGGCGATTGTGATACTGACCTGGCTCAACCTGCGCGGGGTGCGCGAGTCGGGGACGGTGTTCGCCTTGCCGACCTACGCCTTCATCGGCGGCGTGTTCCTGGTCGTCGTCATTGGGCTGGTGCGCTACTTTGGCCTGTTTGGCGCGCCGCCGATGGTGTCGCCCGCGCCGGTCATCGAGTCGGCTCCGCCTGTGACCGCTTTCGCCTTTGTCTGGCTGGTCATGCGGGCGTTCGCCGCTGGCTGCACCGCGCTCACCGGCATCGAGGCCATCAGCGACGGCGTGCCGGCCTTCCAGGCCCCCGAGTCCAAGAACGCGGCGACGACGATGGTGATGATGGCGGGGACGGCGATGACCCTGTTCCTGGGCATCTCCTTCCTGGCGACCCACCTGAACCTGGTGCCGCACCCCAACGACAGTATCCTGTCGCAGATGACGCGCGCGGTGACGGGCGGCGGGCCGCTGTACTACTGGGTCCAGTTGTTCACCATGCTCATCCTGGTCCTGGCGGCCAACACGGCCTTCCAGGACTTCCCGCGCCTGAGCTACTTCCTGGCGCGCGACGGCTTTATGCCGCGCTGGATGACCAACCTCGGCTCGCGGCTGGTCTACTCGTCGGGCATCGGCGTGCTGGCCGTCACCGCCTCGCTCGTCGTCATCGCCTTCCACGCGGATGAAATCGCCATGCTGCCGCTGTATGCGCTGGGGGTGATGATTAGCTTTACCGTGTCGCAGGCGGGCATGGTGCGGCTGTGGGGCAAGATTGCCCGCATCCGCCCCGGCGGCGAGTTGGTCACGCCGGCGACGGTCCTGCACCCCGAGACAGAGCTGGGCTGGAAGCGGCTGGTCAACGGGGTCGGCGCGGTGACGACGGGGGTCGTGCTGGTCGTCCTGCTGGTGACCAAGTTCGTAGACGGGGCCTGGATTATCGCCCTGGCCCTGCCGGCCCTGGTGTTCCTGTTCCGCAGCATCAAGAAGCATTATGTCGGGGTGGCGCAAGCCCTGCGCACGAAGGGGATAACCACCGCCGACCTGACCGAGATTGCCGACATTGTGCTGGTGCCTATTGGCGACGTGCACAGGGGCACGCTGCGGGCCATCAAGTATGCCAAACGCATGTCGCGCCATGTGCGGGCGATGATGGTGGCGACGGCCGACACCGACAAGGACATGGTGCTCGAACGCTGGCGGCGCTTCCCTGAGATTACGGATGACGTGGACCTGGTCTTTATTGACTACGAGTACCGCGACATTCTGACGCCGCTGGTGGAGTATATCGAGCGGGTTCACCACGAGGAGTACCCGAACCTGTTGACGACGGTGGTGCTGCCTGAGTTTGTGCCGCGCACGGCGGGCGAGCACCTGCTCCACAACCAGACGGCCAATATCATCCGCTTCCGCCTGCGCGCCCACGAGGACATTGTGGTGGTGGACGTGCCGTACCACATCAGCAGCCTGCGGAACAAACCCGTCGCGGAGGCGCCGCGTGAGATCCTGGAGGTGGACCTGCCCCAACCGCCCGCGCCGCTGCATAACGGCCACGCCCACGTCAGCGAGACGCGGGCCAACGGCCGGCGGCGGCGGAAGTAGAGGCCGGCCATGAACCTCTTTCTCATCCCGTGGGAACTCTATCTCCTGCTGCTGCCGCTGGGCCTGCTGCTGGCCCTGCTGTCGTTGGCCCAACGTCGGGCCACTGACGCCCGCGCCTTCCGCCAGGCGGCCATCGGCTGTGGGGCGGTGGGGGCCGTCCTGCTGGTGGGGGGGCTGCTGGTGGAGGCGACCCCGGCCCTGATGGCGGACACGGTCCAGACCAGCCCCGCCGCCATTCCCCCCCTGCGGACGCGGGTGTATACGGCCGCGCCGGCCAATGACATCCTGCGCGAGGGCATCCTGGCGGCTGAAGCGCAGCGGAGCTGGTTCCGCCCCTGGCGCGTGGTTCGGCGCGACCAGACGCCCATCGCCGGCGGGCAAATCCAGGTCCAGATCGCGGGCTGGGTCTGGGATGATACGCTCATCGCCAACATCCGGCCCGAGGAGCAGGGCGTCCAGGTGGATGTGACGGCGCGCTCGCCAGCGGGCCTCCTGGCGCTGGGCGCGCCGCGCCGCCACGTGGCGCAATTCCTGGCCGCCCTCGACGCGCGGGTCGCGGCGCTGGGGCAGTAACCGCTGGCTCAACGCGCCGCCGACGTTAGCCGCCGACCGAGGTCGGGGCTATGGAGCCTGCGGCTGAACGTCGGCCTACGCCGACGGGGATGGCGTCCACGCAGGTGGACGCTCGGCGCGGCGCGCCCAGTAGCCCCGATTTCAATCGGCGGGTTCAGTTGATGGGAGATGACAATGACCCTCCTTCCGCTGCAAGGCCGGGTCGCGCTGGTGACGGGCGGGGCGCGGCGGCTGGGCGGGGCCATCAGCCTGGGGCTGGCGCGGGCCGGGGCCGACGTGGCCGTCCACTACCACCAGTCGGAGGCGGACGCCGAGGCCGTCGTGACGCAGGCGCAGGCGCTCGGCCGGCGGGCCGTCGCCGTGCGGGCCGACCTGGGCCAGGTGGAGGAGGCACGGGGGCTGGTGGCCGCTGGCCTGGACACGTTAGGGCGGCTGGACTATCTGGTCCACGCGGCCAGCCCGTTCGAGGCGGCCCCCTTGGCCCAGGTGACGGAAGACGTGTGGGACCGGGCGCTGGACACGACGCTCAAGGGCGGCTTCTTTGTCGCCCAGGCTGCCGCGCCGGCGCTGGCCGAGGCCCACGGCGCGGTCGTGTTCCTGTCGGACATCGCGGCCCGCCGCCCCTTCCCGAGCTTTATCCCCCACTCGGTCGCCAAGGCCGGCCTGGAAGCGCTGACCGTCGCGCTGGCTCGTGCCCTCGCCCCCCACGTGCGCGTCAACGCGGTGGCTCCAGGCGTCGTGCTGCCGCCCGCCCACTGGGACGCGGCGCGGGTCGAACGCGCGGCGGCCAGGACGCTGGTCGGCCACATCGGGACGCCCGACGACGTGGTCCAGACCGTCCTCTTCCTGCTGACAAACGACTTCATCACCGGCCAGGTGGTGACGGTGGATGGGGGAGTAGGGATTAAAGATTGATGACTGACGGCTGACGGCTGACGGCTGACTGCGTAAGAATTGATTTTAGACGGGGTCTATATTATGATTGATAACTAATGACTGATGACAGATGACTGAAGTTTCAGAGATTGGTGGTTATCGGAGGAGCATTGCGACCTCAGCCTACAGAGAACCGGAAGCAAACGCGGCAGGACGGTTTTGAAGTCGAACACGAACGGCATTGTGACTTGCGCCTGGTGTACAACCTGCCCGAGGACGAGGTGACGGTGATCACTCAGCCGGCCCGCCGCCGCCATATCGCCCGCACCATTATCACCCCGCTCATCATGGATTTCGATGAGGAGGGGATGATGATCGGGATGCAGTTGACGACGAGCCTGGCGCCGACGGATCGGCATCACGAGTTGGATGTGGCGCGGGCCTTGCGGCCGTTCAAGGCGTGCGACAATATCACCCAGGAAAATGGCATCGGCTATGTCTATGTGCGCAACTGGGACCCCTATGCCGAGGACGAGGTGGCCTATGTCATCGAGGCCGATGGCGAGCTAGACCTGGCCCACGATGGCGGGCTGGTGGCCATCCGTGTCCCCCGCACGACGCCCGACTACGAGCTGGACCCCTTCGCCGCCTTCTACGGCCTGCCCTGGGTGGCGGAGACCTCGGCCGGCGCGCTGAGCCAGTTTGGACTGATGTAGGCGGTAGGCGGTAGGCGGTAGTCAGTAGTCGGTAGTCAGTAGTCGGTAGTCGGTAGTTGGAGAAATTCACCCTCCCGAAGGTTGATAGCCTTCGGGAGGGTTGTCGTTGGCGAGCACGACCGAAGACGGAGGACGGGGGACGGACGACAGCCGACGGCAGACCGCAGACAGCCGACGGCTGACGGCTGACAGCAGCCTACGGCACGACGCCCCACCCGACGGGAACGGAGTTGACGACTTGCCAGTTGACCGTAAAGCCGTTCATCAGCCACACCACGTTCTGGCCGCTGCTGGCCTGGTTCCAGAGGACATCCGCCGTGCCATTGCCGTCGAAGTCGCCCACGCGCACCGCCTGCCAGCCCACCGGCACCGAGCTGACCACCTGCCAGTTGACCGTAAAGCCGTTCATCAGCCAGACGACATTCTGCCCGGTCGAACTGTGGTTCCAGAGGACATCGGTCTTGCCGTCGTTGTCGAAGTCGCCCGCCGCCACCACCGTCCAGCCAGCCGGCACCGCGCTGACCACCTGCCAGGTGACGGTGAAGCCGTTCATCAGCCACACCACATTCTGGCCGCTGGAATTGAAGTTCCACAGCACGTCGGTCTTGCCGTCGGCGTTGAAGTCGCCCACCGCCACGACCGCCCAGCCGGCCGGCACGCTGTCCACCACCTGCCAGGTGACGGTGAAGCCGTTCATCAGCCAGACGACGTTCTGCCCGGTCGAGCTGTTGTTCCAGAGGACATCGGTCTTGCCGTCGGCGTTGAAGTCGCCCACCGCCACGACGTTCCAGCCCGTGGGCACGCTGTCCACCACCTGCCAGGTGACGGTGAAGCCGTTCATCAGCCAGACGACGTTTTGCCCGCTGGAGGGATTGTGCCACAGCACGTCGGTCTTGCCGTCGGCGTTGAAGTCGCCGAGGGCGACGGCCTGCCAGCCGACGGGGACCGAGTTGACGACTTGCCAGTTGACCGTAAAGCCATTCATCAGCCAGGCCACATTCTGGCCGCTGCTGGCCTGGTTCCATAGGACATCGGCCTTGCCGTCGCCGTCGAAGTCGGTCTGGTTGCGGCGGGGGGTGGGCGTGCGGGTGGGCGTGACGGTCGTCGTGGCCGTCCCCGTGGCCGCGCTCGGCAGGGTGGCCGTGCGGGTCGCCGTCGCCGTCGGCGTAGGCGTGACGCTCCCGGTGGGCGTCACAGTCCGGGTCGCCGTCGCCGTCGGTGTCGCCGTCGCGCCGGTACTGGTCGGCGTCGGGGTGGTGGTAGCTGTTTCGTCGGCGGTGAAGCGGGCCACCTTGTTGACGGTGGTCCCACCGGCGGCGGTGAATTCGCCGCCCAGGTAGACATCGCCGGCCAGCGCGGCCAGGGCCAGCACCGTCCCATCCGTCCCGACGGTCCCGCTGCCCAGCGCGCTAAAGCTGTCGCCCGCCACGCTGTAGCGGGCGATCTTGTTGACCGTCGTGCCCCCCGCCTGGGTGAACAACCCACCCAGGAAGACCTCCCCGCCCAGCACCGTCAGGGCGTACACCTGGCCATTCGTCCCGACCGTCCCGCCGCCCAACGCGCTGAAGCTGTTGCCCGTCACGTTGTAGCGCGTGATCCAGTTGACACTCGTGCCCCCGGCATTCAGAAACGAGCCGCCCAGGTAGAGGTCGCCCGACAGGGCGGCCATGGCGGCGACGGGCGCGTCTACCCCGAAGTTCGGGCTGGTTCCGACGGGGCTGAAGCTGTCGGCCGTGGGGTTGTAGCGGGCGAGATAGCTGACCGATGTGCCGCCCGCCGTGCTAAAGGCGCCGCCGACGTAGAGGTCGCTGCCCAGCCCCAGCAAGCTATCCACTTCGGCATTCGTGCCGATGTTGCCGAGGACGCCGCTGCCGAGGGTGCTAAAGCTGTTGGCCGTGGGGTTGTAGCGGGCGACGTGCTTCGCGTGAATTCCACCCGCATCAAAGAAGAAGCCGCCCAGGTAGATATCGCTGCCCAGGCTGGCCAGGGCCAGCACGCGGCTATCCACGCCCACCGTGCCCGTGCCGAGCGCGCTGAAGGTGTTGGTCGTCGGGTTGTAGCGGGCGACGTTGTTGACCGTCACGCCGCCCGCCGTGTCAAAGTCGCCGCCCAGGTATAGCTCGCCGTTCACCACGAGCAACACTCGGACCGAGGGGCCTGAGGTACTGGTGACACCCACCGTGCCCGTGCCGAGAGGACTGAAGCTGTTGGTGGCCGGGTTGTAGCGGGCGATGTTGTTGACTGTCACGCCGCCGGCGGTGGCGAAACTGCCGCCCACATAGACATCGCCGCCCAGCGCGGCCACCGCGTAGACCGTCCCGCTGGTCCCGACCGTCCCGCTACCCAGCGCGCTGAACGTGTTGACCGTTTGGACACTCGCCGCCCCCCGGCCCGCTGCCTCTGCATCTCGACACCCGCCCCCCGCCCCCCAACACCCGTCCCTGGCGGCTACCACGCTCTGCGCCAGCCAAAGCAGGCCCACGAGCGCGACAACGGCTGCTAGCCACTGACCACGGACACGACGCGGCGTCATATTCCCTCCCCTGCAAGTGTCTGTGTATTCACGGGGCTGGATAATACCCCCGTCAGGCGAGCCTGTCAACCGGGAGTACGACCAAAGACGGAAGACGGAGGACGGAGGGTAGTGGGGCGTGGCTAGTGGGTGGGCACGGTCGTCCGTCCTCCGTCCTTCGTCCTCCGTCCCGTCTCAGTCCATCGGCTGGTCCAGTTCGCGCAGGACGATGAGCCGTTCGCGCTGGGGTCCCGTCTCAGCGGGGGCGGCGTCGGCCTCGCCCAGGGCCAGGTGGGTCAACTGCCAGAGGCGTTCGAACAGGCCGGCCAGGGCGGTCGCGTAGGTGTCGTAGGGGCCGAAGCACTGGCCCTGGCCGTCGCGGCGGGCCTCCGCCAGGAAGTAGTGGTCGGGGTCGCTGGGAAAGCGGCAGATGGCCCAGCACTCCTGAATGTGGTCAAGCAGCGTGATCTCGGTCATGGTCTGGTCCTCCAGGGAGTTGGGATTGAGGGGTGTATTTCAGATAGCCGCCATAGTCGCGCCGAATCCGTTCATATTCGTCGGCGTCGGCGTCAGGGCGGGGGGGCAGGTTCGGGCGGAGGGGCGAGCGCCAGCCGGCCGGGCGCGGGGCGTGGATGGAGGCCGTGCCCGCCTCGCGCAAGCGGGCCACAATCCAGCCGCCCCCCAGCTTGGAGAGGCGCGCCTGGCTCAGGATGCCCTCGACCTCGGACACGCGGCCCAGGCGCTCCAGCCAGCGCGCCGTGTGGGCGACCTCACTCAGGACGCGCGGGTGCTCGACGCCGGCCGCCTGGAGCCGGACCTCCCAGTCGTCTACGGCCCGGTCGCACTCGTGGGAGGGCTGAGGGGGGAGGGCCGAGGGCTGAGGGCTGACGGGTGCGGGCTGAGGGGCGGTGGCCGGCGCCTGAGACGCCAGCCACCGGTTCACGAACGCGCGCCGCCTTTGGAAGTCGGGTGAGTCCTCATTGGCAGGCGCCTGGCTGAGGGCCGCCGCCTCAGACGCCATCCACTGGTTCACGAACGCGCGGTGCATGTCGAGTATGGACGGCCTCTCGCTGGGGGGCTGAGGTCTGCGGGCCGCCGCCTCCGACTCCGCTTGCCACTGGCTCAGCGCGGCACGGACCACTTCGACTAGGGATGGCTCCTCGCTGGAGGGCTGAGGGCTGAGGGCTGGGCGTCCTCCGTCCTCTTCTCCCTCCCCCCCCACCCGAGGGACACCCCCCCCCGCCGCTGGGTCTGGTTGGGGTGGGTCTTGGTCACTGGGTCTGGTTGGTCGGCAGCATGGCAAGTCTCCTTAGGCGGGTGTCCCCTCGTCTCGTCCTGGCCGGCGCAGGAGCGAGGGGACGGGGTGGCTGAGGCCGTCAACAAAAAAAGGCGCACTATGCTGGCCTCGGCTCAGGCTGGCTGCCCGTCGTCAAGACGTGATAGACTCGCGTCTCGACGACGGGGCAGCGCGCCCTTCGCGTCGCTCAGATAGTGCGCCTCCCTTGTGTCAGGGTCGGCGCGGTATGCAGTTGTTCCTGGGCCCGCCGACGCCGGCCAGGTTGCCCTGGGCCGCGCCGCTCTTCAATTGTAGGACGGGTCAGCTCTCGCTCACCCGGTGCGCCTCCCGTGGCATTGGGCCAGCGCGGGTGTTACATACCCAGTTTAGCACATATGTTCTAAGTTGTCTAGGGGGTAAGCGTGGAAGTTGCGTGAAAATGTTGAGGGAGCAATACTCCTTTTGGATACTGACAGGCTCCTCGGGGTGATGTATACTGGGGCCAACAACACCGCACAGGAGGACCCAATGAACTTCGCTAAGTGGACGTTTCGCATCGCCGGCCTCTGGGGGCTGCTCATCATCATCCCGCTGTACTTCATGGAGGCCCAGATGGGCCGCGACTACCCGCCCGCCATCACCCACCCCGAATTCTACTACGGCTTCCTCGGCGTCACCCTGGCCTGGCAGGTCCTCTTCCTGCTCCTGTCCCGCGACCCGCGCCGCTATCGCCCGTTGATGATCGCGGCCGTCCTGGAGAAGGTGCACTACCTGCCTGCCGTGCTCTGGCTCTACAGCCAGGGCCGCGTCGCCGCCCTCCAGATCGGCATGGGAACGATTGACATCGTCTTCGGCGCGCTCTTCGTGGCCGCCTACATCCTGCTAGGCCGCGAGGCCCAGGCCGAGCCGGCGACCCGGCGCGACCCTCTCCCCCGTCCCCTCCCCTAACCAGGCTTCTTACACAGTCCACTGTCTAAGGGATGGCTACGCGCTGTCAACGGATTTGAGGAACCCTCCGTTGGAGGGCAGGCGGATGGAACGGACAGGGTGACGTTAATCCGTTCAATTCGTTCCCCGAATCCGTTGACAGCCTGACCCTTTCGGCAACCTTTTGCCGCCGGCGAGCGTATAGAGGTACAGAACTTGCCACCCCCCGTTCGCAGGAGACTTGTCATGGACATCCAGCGCTTCGACCCGCACACCGCCACCGACGCCGAGTGGGACGCCCTCCACCGCCTCACCGTCGCGATGGAACGCGAATACCACCCCGACGACGAGCCGCCGCCCCGCGCCGACATCGAACTGGCCTGGCGCAACCAGCCGGCCTCCCTCGCCGTCCACCACTGGGCCATCTGGAACGGCCGCGACATCATCGGACGCGGCGGGATCTGGATCTGGACCGAGGAAACCAACCAGCACCTCGCCTACTTCCACCTGTACGTCCTGCCCGCCTACCGCCGCCAGGGGCTGGGCCGCGCGCTGCTGGCGCGGGTGGTCGAGCCGGCCCGCCAGGCTAACCGGGTTCTCCTCCAAAGCGGCACCACCAACCGCGTCCCCGACGGCGAAGGCTTCCTGGCCCACCTGGCAGCCCAACCCGCCCTCCAATCGCGCGAGAGCCAACTGCTGCTCGCCGAGGTGGACCGCGACCAGCTTACCGAGTGGCAGCGCCAGGCCCAGGCCAAAGCCGCTGGCTTCACCCTCGAGCGAGTCCACGGCGCCTACCCGGAGCGCGACCTACCCGCCATCTGCCGCGTCTTCGATGCCCTCAACGATGCCCCGCGCGGCGACCTGGACATGGAGGATTGGCGGCACACGCCCGAAAAACTGCACGAGTGGCACGACAACAATGTCAAGCGCGGCTTCGACCGCTGGACCATCTTCGCCCGCGAGGTAGCGACAGGCACGCTGGCTGGCTGGACCGAAGTCCTCTACAACCCGCGCCGCCCGACGCTGCTCATCCAATTGGGGACGGGCGTCCTGCCGGAGTATCGCGGGCTGAACCTGGGCCGCTGGATGAAAGCCGCCATGCTGGAGCAAGTCTTGCGCGACCTGCCCCAGGTCACCCATATCCGCACCGGCAATGCCGTCGCCAACGCCCCCATGCTCGACATCAACATCGCGTTGGGCTTCAAGCCCTACCAGATCGAGACGATCTGGCAGATACCGACGGACAGGGTAGCGGAGTACGTGGGGGCATGACGGAGGACGGTGTCAAAGTCCCCCCGTCTAGAACACAGATGAAGAGGATGGACGGATCCAGCCTCCCCGCTTACCTCGCTGAGGACGCCGCGTCCCCAGTCAGACGTCTTATCCGTTCATTCTCCCCATCCGTGCTCTACCACGGGCGACTTTGACACAGCCCTGGGGCCATGACGTCCATCTTGCCTTCCGTCGTAAACAGGTGTACAGTTAACGCATGACCACCATCCAAGCCCTCATCTTCGACTACGACGGCGTCATGACAGCGTCGGCGGATCGGGTCCAGCAGTACGAGGCCGCCGCCGCCGCGTTGGGCCTGACGGTCGAGGAATTGTACCAACGTCTGTGGGAGTCGGAAGGGTGGCAGCAGGTGAAACGCGGCCAGATCACCGATAGGGACTTCTGGCGCGGCATGTTGCCCGTGTTCGGCCTCGACGCCGACGACTGGCCGACCGGCCCCCTGGCCTTCCTGGTCCAGGAAACCCTCGACCCGCTCATGGTCGGGCTGGTCCAACGGCTGCGCGGCCGCTACCAGGTCGCCCTGCTCAGCAACGCCACCCCCGCCTACGAGACGCGCTGGCTCAACTTCGGCCTCTACGACCTGTTCGACGTCATCATCAACTCGGCCGCCGTCGGGCTGGCCAAGCCCGACCCCGAAATCTACCACCTGGCCCTGCAACGCCTGGGCCGCCAGCCCGCCGAGTGCCTGTTCATTGACGACAAGCCGCGCAACACCCTCGCCGCCGAAGCCCTCGGCATCGCCAGCCTCGTCTTTACGACGCCCACCGCCCTCGAAGCCGACCTGGCCCGAATGGGAATCCTGGAACAGTCGTCAGTCGCCAGTCGTCAGTAAATCGCCCTTCGTCATCCATCATCCGTCCAAGGAGGCCACCGCTTGCGCTCACCGGCAGTACTCGACCCCACTTCCCCGACCGCCCATACAGGCACCGTCGTCCGCGCCCAAGGCGGATTCTACTTCATCCGTACCCCCGACGACCAGGTGGTCGAAGCCTCGGCGCGGGGCAAATTGAAACTGATGCGCGGCGGCCAGCGCATTACCAGCAAGACCCTGGTCGTCGTTGGCGACGCAGTGACGTATATCATCGGCGCGGATGGCCGAGGCTTCATCACCGCCGTCGCCGAACGCCACTCCAAGCTGGCCCGCAAGGCCGCCTTCGAGGACAAAGAACACGTCATCATCGCCAACCTGGACCAACTCGCCATTGTCCTCGCCGCCGCCCAACCGCCCCCCCGCCTGCGCGGCCTCGACCGGTTCCTCGTCATCGCCGAACACAATCAACTGCCCGCCCTCATTGTCGTCAATAAAATTGATCTCCTGGAACCGGGTGTCCCGGAAGAAGTCTTTGACCTCTACCGCCAGATTGGCTACCCCGTCATCTACACCAGCGTCAAGACAGGGCAAGGGTTAGAGGAGCTAAGCGACGCCCTGGTGGGCAAGATCAGCGCCTTCGCCGGGCCATCGGGCGTCGGCAAGTCGAGCCTGCTCAACCGCATCCAGCCCGGCCTCGGCCAGGCCGTCAGCGACATCAGCGAGGCCACAGGCAAGGGCCGCCATACCACCTCAGCCGCCGAACTCTTCCCCATGGCTGGCGGCGGCTATATCGCCGACACCGCTGGCATCCGCGAGATCGGCCTGTGGGAGATGGACGAGGGCGAGATTGCCGTAGGCTTCCGCGAGTTCCGCCCCTTCACCCCCGACTGCAAGTTTAGCGGCTGCACCCACCGCCACGAGCCGGGCTGCGCCGTGCGCGCCGCCGTGGAGCGGGGCGACATCGCCCCCCAACGCTACGACAGCTACCTGCGCCTCCTCGAAGAGGATACCTACAAAGACCCCTGGGAACGCTAGACCCGCGTATGGAACTCCAGAGTTTACACACCCACAGCCATTTCTGCGACGGCCAGGGCGCCATGGAGGACTACCTCCAAGCCGCCCTGCGCCACGGCCTGACCGCCTACGGCCCCTCGTCCCACTCGCCCGTCCCCTGGTCAAACAACTACTCCATGGCCCTGGCCGACATCCCCCGCTACGTGGCCGAGGCCCGCCGCCTGCGCGACGCGTACCAGGGGCAAATCGAAGTCTACCTGGGGTTGGAACTCGACTTCCGCCCCGACCTCTACCCCTTCTACCAGCAGCACCTCTTCCCCCACGGCTTCGACTACTTCATCGGCTCGGTCCACCTCGTCGGCGAGCTCAACGGGCAGCCGTGGTCGTTCGAGGGCCGCCTATCCAGCTTCATCCAGGTCATCGCCGAACGCTACAGCGGCGACGCCCGCAGCCTGCTGACCGACTACTATGCCCTGGTGCGCCAGACCGTCGCCTGGCCCGAAGTGGGCATCCTCGGCCACCTCGACCGCATTCGCGTCCACAACGCCGGCGAGGCCTTCTTCTCGGAAGAGGCTTCGTGGTACGTGGACCTGGTGGAGGACGTGCTCGACGCGGTACAGCAGTCGGGCAAGCTGGTCGAACTCAACACGGCTGGCTGGCGCAAGACCAACCCCGGCCCCAACCCCAGCCCGTGGATTGTGCGCCGCTGCGCCGAGCGCGGCATCCCCATGTGCCTCACCCCCGACGCCCACCGCGCCGAGCAAATCGCCTTCCAGTACGCGGCCGGGCTGGATCTCCTGCGCGCCGCCGGCCACCGTTATGTCACCCTCCTCCAGGACGGCCAGTGGACACCCACCCCTCTCAATCCCTAGCCTCGCCTTCCAGGGACTGGGGCGGGCTGGGGCTGGTGACACTCTCGGCGGCCGGCTTCGCCACCCTGGCCATCTTCGGCAAGCTGGCCCTCGCCGCTGGCATGACCCTGCCCACCATGCTGGCCCTGCGCTTCAGCGGCGCGGCGCTCTTGTTCGGGGCGCTGCTCCTGAGCCGGCGGGAAGCGGGCGGTCTCCGCCTGGGTCGCGGCGTCATCGGCCGTCTGCTGCTCATGGGCGGCATCGGCTACGCCGTCCAATCGGCCCTGTTCCTGGGCGCGGTGGCCTTTATTCCCGCCGCCGTGACGGGCATGCTCCTCTACACCTACCCCGCCTGGGTCACGCTGCTGGCCTGGCGCCTGGACGGCGACCGCCCCGACCGCCGCCGTTGGACGGCCCTGGCCCTCGCCCTGGCCGGCACCACCCTTATTGCCGGCAGCCCCGACGGCCAGTTGCACCCCCTCGGTCTGGCGCTGGCCCTCGCTTCGGGCGTCTGGTATTCGGGCTATATCGTGCTGGGCAACCGCGTCGTGGCCGGCGTGCCGCCCCTCGTCGGCAGCGCGTGGGTGGCCGTCGGCGCTATGACCAGCTTCACCGTCGTGGGCCTGTTGCTCGGCCAGATCCGCTTCACCTTCACCCAACCCGACGGGACGCTCGCCATGCTGGGCATGGTGCTGCTGGCGACGGTCATCCCCATCGTCGCCTTCCTGGCCGGCTTGCAGCGCCTCGGCCCCGCCCGCACCGCCATCCTGAGCACCTTCGAACCGGTGTGTACCGTCGTTCTGGCCGTCGCCCTGCTGGGCGAGCGCCTCACGCCAACCCAGGCCATCGGGTCGGGCCTGGTCCTCCTGGCTGTCACCCTCCTCCAAACCCGCCGCTAGCCGCTTACGCCGCTCGTGTAGGTCGTTCGCGGTGGGCCTTGAGCAGCCGGGCGTGGAGCGCCTGCGCCTGGCCGCGCGTCAGCCCCTCTAGCTCGGCCGCGCCATAGTCGCGTTCCAGCGTCTCGTCCAGCCGATCCCGCGTCACCCCCAGCAATTGCGCCAGCTTGAGAATCGCCGCCACCGTCGCCGCTTCCACCGGGGCCAGGCTCTCGTCAATGACCGCCACATCACGCGCCGCCGCCACCGCCTCGGTGGGATGGGCGACGGCCTCGCCCTGGGCGTGTTGCTCCAGCAGCGGCGCGAAATGGGCGTAGCTGATATTCGGTACCTGCTGGCCGACGCGAAACAGCCCGCTGCGGTCCTTCTCAATCGTCCCGACGTGTTCCCCCTTGACCACACTCAGCTTGATAATCACATCCGGCCAATAGCCCGTCTTCTTCTCAGCGTCGGGCCGCTCGCCCACCTTAACCGCCACCTCCTGCCCTCGACCGTCGCGCCGTGTCTCCATCACGTCGCGCAGATGGGCCGTCAGGATGACGTTGACGGGTAGGTTGACCAGTTCGGTCATGGCCGAGTAGAGGCGGCGCTTGATCAGACCCCAATCGCGCTGGGTGAGCAGCACGTCCTCGGCCGCCCGCCCGTAACGTTGGGCGCGCGCCTCGGCCGCCTGCTGGCCCGCGTCCTGGAGCACCTGCCACACCACCGAGATGGGGTCAATGACCAGGGTGTGCCAGGTCCGCCCGTGGTCCGCCTTGACCACCTCAATGGCGTCGAGGATGTCGCCAAAGCTCTTGGTGCGGAGGATGTCGAAGGGCACGCTGCCGCCGTACAGGTCCGCGCCGCCCTCGGTGTCAATCAGGGCGACGTGCGGCCAGCCGGGCAGGACGCCGGGCTTGCCGATGGCGAAGACGGTCTTGCCGGTGCCCGGCTCACCGTAGACGAGGATTTTGGCCTTTTTCTGGACCAGGGCCGCCGACTGAAAGGGATTACGGGGTGGCATACACACTCTCCTGTAGAACTTATGTTCTGATAGGAGAAGTATAGCCTGTCCAGGTGAGCTTGTCAATGCTCCGGTGTGAATTTTCTGGACTGCTGCCAAGTCCGAGGTGTAGAACACGGATCAAGAGGATAGACGGATCAAGCCACTCGGCCCTAATGGTTGGATGCCACCGTCGCCACGACTAAACTTAGTCCAAGGTGAGATTACCCCCCATCCCCCCGCATGCGGGGGGAGCCAGAGGGGGGTAGGCCCCCGCGCCAGCAATTCCATCGTGGAATCAGTTTAGGCCCCAATCCGTCCATCCTCCCCATCCGTGCTTAGAACCGCCGTATCGTCGTCTTCATCGGCGTCTGATTTGCCGGCGGCTGCCAGCGGCCCAGCGCCGCGCCCAGGATGGTCAAGACCGCCCCGCCTACACCGAGCAGGTTTGACAGCCAGCCGGGCAGAGGCGGCTGGACTATCTCAATCTCGAGCGGCTGCTGCCACACGGTGTGGACAATGGGCGAGCCGCCATCGCGCGGCGTCCAGCGCGTCTCGAGGCTGACCTGCGCGGGGTAACGCCCCGTCTGGCGGGGCGACAAACGCCAGGTCCAGCCCATGTCTGCCTGTGTCAACGGCTGGGCGTCGGGGGTGAGGAGACTCACCTCGGCGCTCACCACCGCCAGCCGCGCCACAACTTCCCCCTCGTAAGCGGCCAGCACCGCCCGATCCGCCCGAAAGATAGGCAGGGGCGTCGCCGTTGGCTGGCCCAGGCCCGCCAGTGGTCCCCCTTCGGGCAGCGGGGCTGTCCGCCCAAAGCCCAGGCGTATCGTAGCCGGCTGGTCCAGCGGCGCCTGGCGCGGCCACGCCAGGTGAACCACCTCGGTCGCCTGCGGCACCGGCACGCGGCGCGGCGCAGGCCCGGAGGCGGGGGCGGGCGTATTGGGCGCAGACGCCTGGGCAGCGCTGGCGCTGTCGGTGGGGTTAGCCGGGAGCAGGATGGTTCCAAGCGGGACCAGCCCGTCATCGGGCAGGCGCACGAGTTGGCCTCGGTAGAGACGCGCCGAGAGGGGCAGATTGTTGGCCTGGGCCACTGTATAGACCGGCAGCCCAAAGCGCAGCGCCACCCCTGGCAGCGTGTCGCCTGGCTGGACCTGGTAGACCCGGTAGCGCGGCAGGGCGGTGAGGGGCAGGGCAGACGGCCCGGCGCAAATGGCGAGGCGCTGGCCGGCGCGGACGCGCGGCGCGGCGGTCAACTGGTTGTCGCGCAGGATGGTCACAACGCCGGTGTCGAACCGCTGGGCGAGGGCCGACAGCGTGTCGCCCGCCCGCACCGTGTAGGTGAAGCAGCCGGTCGTCGGGGTGGCGAGGGGGAGAGGGGTGACGGTGATGGCGCGTTCCGCCAGCGCGGTCAGCGGGACGGTAGGGAGCGGGGTCAGCGCGGGGACCGCGCCGGCCGCTGTCCTCACTGTCACATCCGCCGCGTCCAGGCCGGCCAGGAGTGCCTCGCCGGGCACGGTAAAGCGCAGGTCAGCCGCCGGCGGTGTGGCAAGCATCAGCGCGGCGCGGCCGACCAGCCAGAGCAACAGACATATCAGACCCAGGGGCAACAAGAGACGGGTGAGCATCCAATATCCTCACCCGTCAGTATGCCTTAAAGCCGGTGACGGGTCAAGTACTGGCGGGCCTACTTCTGGAGGGTCCGAAGATAGGCCACCACGTCGGCCAGTTGAGCGTCGCTCAACGACGGGTTGCCCCCTCTCGGCGGCATATCCACCTTGGTTGTGTTGGCCGGGTCCGATGACGGCCGGCCCTGCTTGATGAAGCTGACCAACTGTGGATTGGTCTGGCTCTTGGCAAACGCGCTGGTGGTCAGGTCCTTGCCCAGGCCCGTCACGCCCTTGGCCTGCGGCCCGTGGCATGCCACGCAGGTGCCCGCGAACACCGTCTGCCCCTTCGCCGCGTCGCCCTGGCTGGCGCCGCTCGCCCCCGACGCGGCCTTACTGGCGGCCGGGGCGCTCGTCTTAGCGGCGGCCGGGTTGGATACGGCCGGGGCGGCGCGTTGGCGCGCCTGTGTCGTATACGCCGCCTGCTGGATAAAGAAGGTAATCGAGGCGAGCGCGGCGATGTAGACGCCAATCGCCAGGTAGACCCACGGGTTTCTCATGCTGACACCTCCTGAACGCTGGCTCGACGCGGGCTTATGGGTGGCCGCCTTTGACCTTCCCCCGCGCCTCCTCCAGACTCAGCACCGTCCCACTCATGGTCGCGGCAAACGCCTCCGCGTCCGGCCGCTCGGCAAACGCCGCCACGCCAAAGCCCATGGGCGTGCGCAGCTTCGGGCTGATCACATACAACGCCTTCTCGCCGCGCACCCACTGCTCCGAATGATAGTCATGTACAAACCAGGCGCGTACCGTCTCCCGCGCCGCCGTCCCGTGCTGTAGCAGCATCTCGCCCAGGTCGTCGTATTTGAGCGTCTGGCCGTCAGCCAGGACCACGGCGGCGGCAAAGCGCGGTTCATCCATGATCATTCCGCAGCGGTCGCACACGTCCCGCCCATAGACAATCTCCGGCGGCTGCGGCTCGCCCGCCTGGCGCGGGCTACAGCCGGCCAGCGCCAGCGCCGCCAGGACCATCACCACCCAACCCCGCCAACGCCAGGCCCTCATGACCTTATTCTGCCTCATCACACCCCACCTCGCCCTAGAATAGCCGCCGACTCAAGTCGGGGCTGAAAGGCGCGCCGCGCCGGGCGTCCTCCTGCGAGGACGCATCTTCCCCGTCGACGTAGGTCGACGGCCAGCCGTAGGCTCCCCAGGCCCGACTTCTAGTCGGCGCCCCTCTCTAGCCTTGATCAGACCCTACAGCGCGCGGCGCTGGAACAGCAGAGCCGCCAGGCCAAAACTTACCACAATCCACGCCAGGAGCAGGGCCAACAAGACCAGGGGCAACTGGTCCGCGAAGCGATAGGTGGCATACTGCCCGACCGCACCGAGGGTGTCCAGGGTCGCCCGCAGGCTGTAGATGGCGGCCAGCTTGAACACCTGGAGCGGGTTGGCCAGCAATAGCGTGAGCAGGACTGCCGGCGTGGGCCGCAGCGTCAGCGCCGTACCAATAAGGCCCAGGTCGCCCGCGAACACCAGCCCCAGCCAGAGCAGCAGCGCGGCCCCGGAGGCCGTCGCCGCCCGTTTGGTCAAGGCGCTCAGGATAAAGCCCAGCCCCAGCGACACGAACGCCAGCAAGAGGCTATAGGCGGCCAGGCCCAAGAACGGGGCCACGTTGCCAGCGGCGGTAGGGGCGAGGCCCAGGCCGGCCAGGCCAAAGCCCAGCGCCAGGGCCGTCAGGACCGCCAGGGCCGCGCCCAGCGCCTTGCCCCAGAACACCTCGGCGCGGCTGACGGGTTGCGCCAGCAGGTAGAGCAGCGTCCCGCGCTCGCGGTCGGCGGCCAACGCCCCGGCCCCGACGCTCAGCCCCATCAGCGGCACAAACAGCAACAGGGCATTGATCAGACTGGCGGCGGTGCGGCCAAAGCCGCCCAAGCCCGCGTAGCCCGCCGAGGCCACACCGGCTTGAGACAAGGCCAGGGCCAGCCCGCCAAAGGCGACCGCATAGAACCACAACCATTTGTTGCGCAGAGCCTCGCCCAACTCGCGCTGGGCAATCGTCCACAGGCTGCTCCACTCCAGGGTGCGGTGTGGCATGGCGTTACTCCACTTCAAAATCGAGCGCGGGCGTCAGCCACTCGCTCAACGTCACCGGGCTGGTCAGTTGTCGGCGTAGTTCGGCCGGCGTGACCTCGGCCATCACCTCCCCCTCGTCCAGGATCAGCACCCGGTCGGCCAGCGTCTCCACCTCGTCCAGCCGATGCGACGCGAAGAGGAGCGTTTTCCCCTCGCGACGCAGTTCCGCCAGCAGGGCCAAGTAGTCGCGTCGGCCGGCCACATCCAGGCTGGCCGTCGGCTCGTCCAGGAGCAAGATGGGCGGGTTCGCCAGCAGCGCCAGGGCCAGGGCCAGCCGCTGTTTGAGACCGCCCGACAGCGCCGCCACCGGCTTGCGGCGATGCTCGCTCAACCCCAGCCGCGCCAGCAGGTCGCCGCGGCGGGCCGCGCCGACTTTCTTCAGCCGGCCGTAAAACGCCAGCGTCCCGTCAACCGTCAGGTCGTAGAAGGCGGTTTCCTGGGGCACGTAGCCGATACAGGCGCGCACCGCTTTGCCCGCCTGGCCGACCGGCTGTCCCTCCACCTCGATGACGCCGTCCGTCTCAATCAGGCCGAGCAGGGCTTTGATGAGGGTCGTTTTGCCCGCGCCATTCGCCCCCCACAAGGCCACCGCTTCCCCGTGGCGGACCTCAAACGAGACATCCGTCAACGCCTGGGTCTCGCCATAGGTCTTGGTGATGCCTCGCCCTCGGACCGCCACCGCCGCCGCTGTGTCGCGTGGTAGACAGTTCAACATGGTCGCGTGTCCCTCCTGCCCTGGACTGGTCCTCCGCCAGACGGCCAGGCCGCCAGCCAGCAGGCCCAGCGCCACCAAGCCCGCGCCGACCAGCCCCAGGCGCTCGCCCCCCGGCGTAGGCTGTACAAAGGCCGCCACGTCGGGTGGCTGCACGAGCGGCGTCGCGTCGGTCAGCTTGGGCTGGGGCCGCACAATGGGGAACGCCGCCGCCGCGAACTCGATGGCCTGCACGGTCGGGCTGTAGAGCAGAGCGCGCAGGCGCGGCTCGCGGTCGGTCAGGTGCTCAAAGGTCCGTTCGGCATGATAAGGCGTATCGCCCCGCCCATCCTCATTGGCGTCGAAGCCCGTATAGTCGCTCCAGTAGTTGCCCTGCCACTGGTTGCGCTCCAGTTGGCCGCCGCCTTGTACTCCCACCTGCTCCACGTTTTCCCAGAAGGCATTGCCCGCGAAGGTATTGTTGTGGACGGCCGGTTGCAGGATGACGCCGACATCGTTGAAGGCCAGCACGTTCGCTTCAAAGCGGCTGTAGCTCTGCGGGGTGAACGGCGTGCCGTCCAGAAACACGCCCACGCGGTTGTCCACCAGCGCGTTGTGGGTCACCTCGACGTTGTCGGCGTCCTTGAAGCCGAGCGCGTAGCCACTCGGCCCGCGCTGGCCCCGGATGACGTTCTCGCGCACCCAGGTGCCCGACGAGTACATGGTATAGATACCGACCGAGTTGTTCACCAGCCGGTTGCGCTCAATGGTGACGCGGTCGCAGTACATCAGGTGGACGCCATAGCGGCCATCCTGGACGAGATTGTCGCGCAGGGTGACATCCGACGAGTACCAGATAACCACATCCCGCGTCGCGGATACCGTGTTACCCTCGATAAGGACGCGCGGGCTGTACCACAGGCGCAGGCCGTCGCCCTTGCGCCCCAGGTCGTACTCGTCTTTACTCGTCACCGTGTTGCCCCGGATGACGGCGCTCTCGGCCTGGGCGACAAAGATGCCAAACAGCACGTCGCGCAGGCGGTTGCCCTCGACCACGACGCGGGGCGCGGTCACAGTAATGCCGGCATGGTCGAGGTGCGGCTCCGACCCACTCCCGCGTACCTCGAAGCCTCGGAAGACGATGTCGGGCGCGGCGAGCGTTACCACCGTCCCCTGACCGCCCCCGTCGAGAACCGGCCAGCCCACCCCTTCCAGACGCACCGTCTTGGCGACGGTCAGCGACCCGCGATACACGCCGCCACGAACCTCGACCGTATCGCCCTCGCGGGCCGCCTGGACCGCGGCCGCGAGGGTGGTGAACGGCCCCTGCGGCGAGACGACCAGGACCGTCGTCAGCGCGGCGGACGGGGCCGCCCCAACGACGGTCGGCAGTCCGGCCGCCAGCCCCAGGACCAGGCCCAGCAGGGCGACGAGACGGCGGCGCATGGCTACGCCACCTGCTGCACGGCGGCCAGGTTCCTGACCCGCTTGCGCGCATCCACCAGCGGCTTGTAGGCCGCACGGTGATACCATAGGCCCATCAGGACGACGATGACGGCGGCGAACGCCAGCCCCAGTCCCAGTTCAGGGCGCGCCACCGAGCCAAACTGACCAATCTTGCCCTCGCCAAACAGCGGCGGGGTAAAGGGTTGGATGGCGCCTCCCAGCGCCGACTTAGGGTCAATACTGTGGCCATAGCGATACAGAATCAGCCCCAGGTCGGCCAGGAAAATCAGCGGAAAGGCGACTACGGGCAGGGCCAGGATGGCCGCCCACTGGTTGTGGACGAAGACGCCCGCCACGAGCAGCAGCCCCAGCGCCACAATCGCCACCATAGACATCGAACGCTCCAGCCGGCCGCCCTCGTCCAGCGGCGGCATGCCCAGGTAGTGGTTGAGGGCATCCACCTCGCGCACATCGCCGTCCAGGTGATTGACGTAGACCGACACCTTCAAGCCCTTGGGGTACTGCGGCGCTTTCAGGGTCAGGCTCCAGTAGGGCAGGAAGATGGATGAAATGAGGAGCAAGGCCGCCAGCATCAGCAGCGCGCTGGGTACCAGGTAATCCGTCAAGGAGTGCGTGCTGCCATCCGGCAGCACCACTTGCACGTCACGATCCAGTGTCCATCCAGTCTTCATCCTAACCTCCTCAGCCATCCCCGACGATGTTGCTACGGCTTCACCAGGAAGTAGCCCACCATCTCCAGGTGCAGCGCCGAACAGAACTCCGTGCAGTAATAGGTGAACACACCGGACTGCGTCGCATCGAACTCGATGGTCTGGTTCTCGCCCGGCTCCAGGCTCAGGTTGATGTTGTACCCCGACAGGGCGAAGCCGTGCGTTGCGTCGCGCGTGCGCTCGAGGTTCGTCAGGTGCCAGATGACGTGATCACCCTTGTTGATCTCCACCCGTTCAGGGGTGAAGTGCGAGCGCACCACCGTCATCCAGACTTCCACCGTGTTCCCCTTGCGCTCGACCCGCGCGTTCTCCGGCGCGGTGACGGCCTTGGGGTCCACCGCCATCTTGCCAGGGTCCCAACCGACTTCGGGGTAGACCTCAAACGCCTTGAGCTTGTCGGCCTTGATGATCTGGGCGTAGTGCGGCTCGGCCATGCCAATGGGCATGTCATACAGCAGCTTCATCTGGTCGCCGGTCTTGGCGATGTCCACCAGTTGGAAGTTCTGCGGCAGCAGCGGGCCGACGTTGGCGAAGCGGTCAATACTCCACTTGTTGAGGGCGACGACGTATTGGCCGTCCGGCGACGCGGTATCACCCTCAGCCGCCGCGATATGGCCGATGTTGTAGTGGACGGGGAGCTTCTGGACCAGCGTCCAGCCCGGCTCCGGGTGCTTGCTGGCGTAGGGGCCGCCCAGCGCCCAGCGCGCCACCGCCGAATCCAGGAACAGCGACGTGTAGGCGTAGCCCTTGTCATCGTAGACAGTGTGCAGGGGCCCCAGGCCCAGCTCGACCTGCGCCTCCATCGTCTTATCCAGCGGGATAATCGGCACGCCGTAGGCGTCCTTGTCGAAGCCGCCCGCCTTGAGGGCGTCCTGGATCTTCTGGTACGAGTAGATAGTCACATGCGGGTCCAGCTTGCCGCCGACGACCACGTACTCCCCGCCGGGCGTGACATCCGCGCCGTGGGGACTCTTCGGCTCGGGCGTAAAGTAGAGGATGCCCTCGTCAATGGCCGTCTGGAGGCGAATCACGGCGATACCGCCGATCTTCTCCACCTTGCCCGCCTTGAACACCTCCTCGGCCTTCTTCCAGTTGAAGATGTGCAGGAAGTCCGTGTCGTTCTTGGTCGTGCCCGCCTCGAAGGGCGGGTTGCCCAACTCGATGCCGCCGGTGGCTAGCTCGGTGTTGAAGGAGTTGCAGAAGGCCCAGCCCTCGCTCACGCCCTTGCCCGCATCGCACAGGTCCTGCCAGTAGGGCGGCAATTCGATCTGGAAGGACCTGGCCGGGTCAATGCGTCCCTGGACGCGGTCGAACGCCCAGAATGTGATCAGGCCGCGATACTTATCCTTGTACTGGTCAAGAGGGGCGTAGCCATACCCAATAGGCGCGGCATACTGCGGCCCCTCGACGACGTACTCGGTGTTGGGCGTCACAAACGTGCCGCCGTGATCATTGATGGCGTTGGGGGTCTTGATGATCTGCTTGGTCTCGAAATCGCGCAGGTCAATGACGGCGATGCGGGCATTGGCCTTATCGTTAATAAAGACAAACTGGCCGTCATACTCGCCTTTGGTCTCAGACAGGCCGGGGTGGTGGGTATCACCCCAGGTGAGCGGCTGCTTGTCGTTGACAAAGCCCGCCTTCAGCACCTTGTCGCCCTCGCCGCCAAAGCCATACCCCTGCCAGGGTTCGGGCGTGAATACAGCGATCAAGCGCAGGATACGCATGGAGGGGATGCCGATGACGAGCATCTGGCCCGACTGTCCCCCCGAGGCGATCATGATGTAGGGGTCCAACTGGCCGGTGGGCATGTAGGTTTTGAGCGCGGCATAGATGTCGTCGCTGGTCAGACCCCGCTCACCGGCCAGCGTCGCCGCGTCCGCCGGCAGCCCGACGCCAGGCTTCTGGACACTGCTCCCCGCGCTGCGCCAGATGCCCGGCCAGACGACCAGCGCGAAGATGACGAGGGTGGTAAAGCCGACGGCGAGTAAGCCCGCGTAGCGATCTGACCAGTGTTCACCGGTCCTCTTCTCGGTGGCGACGCTCATGGTGGCCCTCCTTCGTGGAACCTGCCTCAGGGCGAAGACTTACTGCCTAGCATAACCCCACCCTCAAGCTGTGTCTTTGCGCTAGCGCAAAGAACCACGACCACCCGGCCCATAGTATCCACCCTACCACACGGGGCGAAGGCTGATCAGCCTTCGCCCCGTCGCTTTTTTGCCCCCTCTGCAAAGTTTAGCGCCTCGCTGTCCTCTTTTCTCAATGAATTGTCCCTCCATTCTCAACCTGTTGTCGAAATGTGACGGCAAGACGACGGTTTAATGGGGTCATAGGGCTAATAACACATGAGAGGGTTGATGCGAGGCCGCGTGTCGTGCGCGCCGATGATGGGGCCTCTATCAATATATCTATTGTAATTTTAACTACACGGAGAGGCACAGAAAGGAAACTTGACCATGAAGCACATCTATCGTTTGATCCTCGTCCTGGCGCTGGCCCTCGCCGCCACCGCCCCGGCCCTGGCGAAGCCTGACAAGCCGCCCCTCAAGCCGCCCGCGCCTATCATCGAATGCGGTGGTGGCACCACCTGCCCGTAGGCGTCGGCTGACCTCACCTCTACCTTCTAACCACCTTCCCCTCTTCGGCCTGCGAGAGGGGAAGGCGGCCCTAAGCAGAACGGCGCTGACGTCGCCCGCGCTAGAGCACGGATAAGGAGGATGGACGGATTGGGCCTGGCCCTGAGACGGTGGCAGCCTGCGGGTAGTGCAGAGCGGCCTGATACGTGAATCCTCTGCATCGGTGCTCTAGGGCGTCATCGAGGAGACATAGCGAGGGAGTTTCGCGGCGCCCCCGTCGAAGGTCATCCCGAACGCAGTGAGGGATCTGCTCTGGCGACGCTGG
>JAHCIP010000219.1 GCA_026129165.1 Anaerolineae bacterium | reverse complement strand
CGATGTTCGAAAACTCGGTGCGCCGCTTGTCGCCGTAGCGGGCCTTCAACTCGCCGATCTCATCGCGGATGATCTGTCGGACGCGCTCGTCATTGGCGAGAATGTCCTCATAATCCTCGATCTGCTTCAGAAGCTCAGAATAGTTGGACACGAGCTTCTCGATTTCCAGCCCGACGAGTTGGATCAGTTGCAGCCGGCCGATTGCCTCCGCTTGGATGCGGGTCAGCCTCACGTCGCGCTCAGCCGAGGCGTCAAGCATCCGCTGGGGAATCTGCGGCGCGTAGGGGTGGTCTGCCGGAATCCGGAAACCACGCGCCATCAGCCTTTCGATGGCCTCATCCCGTGTTCGAGATGATCGGATTAGACGAATCACCTCGTCGAGGTCGCATACGGCATAGATCAGGCCTTCGATTCGGTGCGCCTCCTGCAACGCCTTGCGCAACAAGTGCTGTATTCGCCGCCGGATGACTTCCACGCGATGGTCGATGTAAAGCTCAATGAGTTCTTTGAGGCTCAGCGTACGTGGCTGACCATTGACCAACGCGATATTGATAATGCTGAAGGTGCTTTGCAGCGGGGTGAGTTGATAAAGCTGGTTCTCCACGACATTTGGGTCGGTGCCGCGCTTCAACTCGATGACTACGCGCATCCCGCCACGGTTGCTGGACTCGTCGACAATGTCCGCAAGGTCGGTTAGTCGATCGTTCTTCCGTGCCTCGACAATTTTGGCGACCAGGCCGTCATTCTTTGCAACCTGATAGGGCAATTCGGTTACGACAATCAGATTCCGTCCGCTGGCGGTCTGTTCGTGATGGATCTTGCCTCGCAAGGTAACCTTGCCACGTCCCGTGGCATAGGCCTGCATGACGCCGCCCTTGCCACAGATGATGCCACCGGTGGGGAAGTCCGGGCCGGGGATGATCTGCATCAGTTCCGGCAGCGTAATTTCAGGATTGTTGACGGTGGCAATGATCGCATCACAGATTTCATTGAGATTGTGGGGCGGCATGGAACACGCCATGCCGACGGCGATGCCGGTGGAGCCGTTGACGAGGAGATTGGGCAAACGAGCGGGAAGTACTTTTGGCTCTTGGACGGTTTCGTCGAAGTTCGGCTGCCAATCCACCGTCTCGAGCTTCAGGTCTTCGAGCATTTCGATGGCATGCTGATGCAGCCTTGCCTCGGTGTAACGCATGGCTGCGGGCGGGTCGGGGTCGATGGAGCCGAAGTTGCCCTGTTTGTCCACCAGCGGATAGCGGATCTTCCATTCCTGCGCCATGTTGACCAGGGTTGGATAGATCGCCTGATCGCCGTGCGGGTGAAACCGGCCCATCACATCGCCGACGACGCGCGCCGATTTCTTGAACGCGCTATCGGGATCGAGATTGAGTTCGCGCATGGCATAAAGCACGCGCCGATGCACGGGCTTGAGGCCATCGCGCACATCCGGCAAGGCACGCGCCGTGATCACGCTCATGGCGTAATCCAGATACGCGCCCTTCATCTCATCTTCGATGTCGACTGGACGAATAATACCAATTTCCATACAACGACCCCCTCACGTCATGCCTAGCACATTTGAACGGTTCATTATACCACGAACGACCGCCAGAAGCCAGTTGACAGCCCACGTGCCCCACGTGGGTGCCCTAATCACGCCCACCCCCTGCCTCGACAACGAGACCTATTCGCCCGACCTGCACGGGCGTGGAGACATCTTCCCGCCAAGTTAGCCCATCTTTCCAGCCTCTCGCGCGATGTTACCCTATGATGAAGAGTACATTGCCGTCCCACCTATAACCCCAACCCATCCGGTACGACAGAGCCAAGAGCCTGTGACCGCAGGCGTCGGGGTAGTGCGTTTGTTGACCGTCTCTCACATACCTCGAGGAGGAGGCGCCATGCGCAAGATCGCTGTGTTGGGTCTGGTTCTGCTGGTGGTCAGCCTGACGATAGTGGCGTGTGGAGGTGCGCCCGCGGCAACTCAGCCGGGCGCCGCCCCGGCCGCCGGTCAGGCGGCGGCCAAGACGGGCGGCGAGAAAACGGTCACCATCGGCTTCACCACATCCCAGACTGGCTCCGCCAACCTGGAATCTGGCCGCCAGACCAACGGCTTCAAGCTGTGGTTGGATGAGATCAACGCCAAAGGCGGCTTGAAACTGGCCGACGGCACGACCCTCAAGTTCGCCTCGAAGTCGTACGACGATGAGAGCAAGAAGGACCGCGTCCAGGAGTTGTACACCAAGCTCGTCAACGACGACAAGGCCGACTTCCTCATCAGCCCCTACTCCAGCGGCCTGGCCGACGCGGTGGCCGTCATCGCCGAGCAGTACGGCCGCGTCATGATTACGGCTGGCGCGTCCTCTGACTCGACCCACGACAAAGGCTATTCGCTGGTCTACATGTCCTATACCCCGGCCAGCCGCTACCTGACCGGCGCGCTGGACCTACTAGCGAAGCTGGACCCCAACGCTAAGAAGGTCGCCATCATCAACGAGAAGGACAAGTTCTCAACCGACGTGGTGACGGCGGCCAAGGCGTATGCCGAGGGTAAAGGCTACCAGATCGTGACATTTGAGGGCTACGACACGGGCGCGACCGACTTCGCCCCCTACATCAACAAGATTCCCGCCGGTGTGGATGCGGTCATCGGCGGCGGCCACTTCGCTGACGGCAGCACCTTCGCCCGCCAGTTGCTCGAGAAGGGCATCAAGGCCAAGTTCATCGCCCTGCTGGTCGCCCCGCCAGAGCCAAAGTTCGCGGAACTGGGCGACGCCGCGCTCGGCGTGATTGGCCCCAGCCAGTGGGAGCCGCTGGCGAAGTACAGCGCGGAAGGCGCGAAGGCGGCGGGCGTGGAGTACTACGGCCCCAAGCTAGAGGACTTCGTCACTGAGTACAAGGGCAAGTACACCGAGGAGCCGAGCTACCACGCGGCGGGCGGTTACGCGGCGGGTCTGCTGCTCCAGAAGGCTATTGAGACGGCCGGCTCGACCGATACGCAGAAGGTCAAGGCGGCGCTCGATAAGATGGACCTGATGACCTTCTTTGGCCGCACCAAGTTCGACACCAGCGAGAAGACCCACGGTCTCCAACTCGGCCATGACATGGTCTACATCCAGTGGCAGAAGGGCGCAGACGGCAAGCTGACCAAGCAGGTCGTTTGGCCCGAGGCGGGCAAGTCCGCCAGCGCGTTGTACCCGGCCCGCTAAGACAACGGAAGACGGAGGACCGAAGACTAAAGACTGAAGACTAATCATCAGTCATCAATCTTTAGTCTTCCCTCCCTATTCCCTACCCCCCTATTCCCTAATCCCTGCCTGGGAGGCTCCATGCCCGCGCAAGTGCTAACGTCGGTGGTGGATGGGTTAATGCTCGGGTTTGTCTACGGCGTGGCGGCCATGGGGATGACGCTCATCTGGGGCGTGATGCGCGTCATCAACCTGAGCCACGGCCCGCTCATTGCCCTGGGCATGTTTGGGACGTACTTTCTGTTTACCGGGCTGGGCCTCAACCCCTATCTGGGGCTGCTGCTTATCGCCGTCGTCGGCCTGGTGGCGGGCTTTGTCATCTACGGTGTCGCGGTGCACCGCGTCATCAATGCGCCCTATCTATCGAGCCTGCTGGCGACGTTCGCCGTGAGCATGATGATTATCGGGGTCGGGACGGCGGCGCTGAGCACGTCGCCGTTCAACGTGGATTTCTCCCTCGGCTCGGTGGCGGCTGGCCCGCTGACCATCCCTGGCACCCGTTTAATGGCTGCCTTCGCTGCCGTTCTGGTGGCCGGCCTCCTCTACCTGTTCCTCTATCGCACCAAACCCGGCAAGGCTATCCGCGCCGTCTCCAACAACCGAGGGGCGGCTGAACTCATGGGCATCCCATCGTCGCGGGTGCTGGCCCTCAGCTTTGGCATCGGGACGATGCTAGCCGGACTGGCCGGTGGTCTTATCGCTACCTTCTTCCCCTTCACCATCTTGAGCGGGGAGACCTACCAGTTGAAGTCCTTTGTCATCGGCGTCCTGGGCGGCCTGGGCAATCCCATCGGCGCGCTGGTGGGTGGGCTGGTGCTGGGGCTGCTGGAAGGGATCATCCCCGCCTTCATGCCCGTCAGTTGGGTGCCGGTCATCGAATTCGCCCTGTTCGTGCTGGTCTTGCTTATCCGGCCCACCGGGCTGCTAGGAGGGCGCGCATGAAAGTCGGCAATGTCGGCGCGGTTCGACCGGCGGCCAGCGCGGCTGTCCCCAGTATCCCGGCCCGATTCTGGCAGCGCGTCTCATTTTGGGTGACACTGGCCGTGGTCGCGCTGCTGGGCGCGGTCGCCATTGTCTCGCAGCGCGATACTCTGCGCGAGGCCATGTTCACCCTGCTCATGTTCGCCTCCCTGGCCTCTAGCCTCAACATCCTGCTCGGCTACACGGGGTATGTCAGCTTCGGCCACATTGTGTTTTTCGGATTGGGGGGCTACAGCGGGTTCTACTTCATCAGCAAGCAGGGCTGGTCTATCTACCCCTCCCTCATTGTGGGCGGGCTGGTTGCCTCCGTTATCGCCCTGCTCATCGGTCTGTCCATTCTGCGGTTGCGGGGCGCGTACTTCGCCCTGGCAACTATCGGCATCCTGGAAGCGGCGCGCGCCTTTGTCGCCAACTTCGGTCCCTTCGGCGGCTCGACCGGCTTGTCCATCAACTTCTCGGTCTACCGTCAGTACGGCGGCCCCGCCCAGGCGCTGTGGACCAGCTTCTATATTATGTGGGTGATAACCTTTATCGTCGTCATTGTGAGCTTCTATATTAAAAGTTCGCGCTTCGGCCTCGGCCTGCTCAGCATCCGCGAGGACGAGGACGCCGCGTTGGTGATGGGCGTCAACGCGCCGCGCTGGAAGACGCTGGCCTATGTGGTCTCGGCCTTCTTCCCTGGCGTCATTGGCACGCTGTACTTTTTCAAGAACGGCAATGTCGAGCCGGCCGACGCCTTCCGCCTCCAGATGTCCATCGAGACGATTGTCATGGTCATGCTCGGCGGGCAGGGGACGGTGCTCGGCCCCATCCTGGGCGCGGCGACGTATGACCGGCTGCGCAGCTACCTGCTGACCAGCGACCTGTTCAAGAATCTGCACCTGGCCGTCGCGGGTCTGGCGCTCCTCCTGATTGTGCTGTTCGTGCCGGCGGGCGTGGTCGGCTGGCTGCGCGGGCGCTTCGCCCAGTTGCGGAGGGTACTCGAATGATTCTCCAGGTCCAGGGCGTATGCAAACGGTTCGGCGGCTTGCAGGCGCTGACGGATGTGACGTTCGATATGGAGGAAGGCCAAATCCTGGGCCTGATAGGCCCCAACGGCGCGGGCAAAACCACCCTGTTCAACGCGGTTAACGGCGTCTACCCGCCGGAAGTGGGGAAGGTAGTCTTCCGGGGACAGGACATTACCCGCTGGGCGCCCTATAAGGTGGCGCACCTGGGCATGGCCCGCACGTTCCAGGTGGTACGGCCCCTCAACGAGCTAACGGTGCGCGATAATGTCATCGTCGGCGCGTGCTATGGGCGCGAGGGACACTCGCGGACGGCCGGGGCGAAGGTGGCCGACGCGGTGTTGGAACGGGTGGGGCTGGCCGAGCGCGCCAACCAGTTGGCGGCGAGCCTGAATGTGGCGCAGAAGAAGCGGCTGGAGATGGCGCGGGCGCTGGCCGCGAAGCCCTATCTGCTGCTGCTGGATGAGGTGCTGGCCGGTCTGAACCCGACCGAGGTGGCGCGGATGCTCGATACCATCCGCCAGATCCGCGCCGAGGGCGTAACGATTTTCATGATTGAGCACCTGATGCACGCCGTCATGAACCTATCGGACTGGGTAGTCGTGCTGGACTACGGCAAGGTCATCGCGCAGGGGCTGCCCCAGCAGGTCTCCACCGACCCCCACGTGGTCGAGGCGTATCTAGGCGACCCGAGGCTGGCCGCTGAGTTGCTGGCGGGCGGGTGAAAACCTAACCCCCCGCCCCCCTTCCCTACAAGGGAAGGGGGAGTAGAGGCCCCTCCCTTCGTAGGGGAGGGGATAGGGGAGGGGTTCTTTTCAAGGGAGGGCGCATGGCGGCGCTTGAAGTGCGCGATATTACTTCGGGCTATGGTGAGGTCCAGATTTTGTGGGGCGTCAGCCTGAAGCTGGAGCCGGGCAAGCTCACCGCCCTGGTCGGGTCCAACGGGTCAGGCAAGACGACCATGCTGCGCACCATCATGGGCCAGCTGCGAGCCTGGCAGGGTCAGGTGACATTCCAGGGGCAGGACATTACCCGCTTGCCGTCGTATCAGCGGGCCAGCGAGGGGCTGGTGCTGGTGCCGGAAGGGCGGCAACTGTTTACCGATATGACGGTCCAGGAGAACCTGGAGATGGGCGCGTTCGCACCGCGGCCCCAGCCTCAGATGCGGCGCAACATGGAGCGCGTTTTCGCCCTGTTCCCACGCCTGGCGGAGCGGCGGTCGCAGAAGGCAGGCACGCTGAGCGGCGGCGAGCAGCAGATGGTGGCGGTGGGCCGCGGGCTGATGGCTGAGCCGCGCATCTTGATGATTGACGAGCTATCGCTGGGTCTGTCGCCGCGCCTGACGCTGGATCTGTTCGAGTCGCTGCGTCGGCTGAAGAACGAGGGGCAGACGATCCTCCTGGTGGAGCAGAACGTGGCGATGGCGATGGCCGTCGGTGACTATGCCTATGTCATGGCCGAAGGGCGGGTCAAGATGGAGGGCCACGCCCGCGACCTGCTCCACAACGAGGAAATCCGCGCGGCGTATCTGGGCGTGTAGCAGTCGGGGGGGAGTAGGCCTCGTCAGGAAGGCTTGAATGAGAGCTACCCGCAGCTTATGGTTGCGCGGCTGCCTTAGCGTAGCCGTACTCATCGGCTTATGCCTAAGCCTATGTCTAGTCATTGGTGTCGTCCGCGGCAATGCTATCGAGCGTCAATACGAGCTTCTCCTAAGCGATCTCAGAACATTTGAGACAGGAGAGTCGGGATATCGCCAGGACATTAGGGCACTGAGCTTGTATATCGAACGCCACCCCGATGATCCCATTTTCTATCTCAAGCGAGGACAGGATTATGAGCAATTGCATGACCTTGAGCATGCCCTGACCGACTTCGATCAGGCTGTAGCGCTCGACCCTAGCCCTGGTGTAGCATACTTCTACCGAGGTCGCCTATACTATACGCGCTGGTTAAGTACGCGCACCGAGGAGGACAGGCAGAAGGCGACCTCCGACCTCAGCCGTTTTCGAGAATATGGTCGCTTCTCGGGTTTACAGGGGCGAGCGGAAGAGATGTTGAAGAACCTGGCAGTGCAGTAATTCCGGCCATGACTCTGCAACTTGCTTATGTCATCCCCCTCAACACGGCCGTCTCGTCCTTTGCGATTCGCCTGGCCGAAGAGGCGCAAGCCGAGTTTGGGGCCAACCGAGCGCTGGTCATCGAACCGCACATTACCCTCAAGACGCCGTTTGAGGCGGCCATCCTCACGCCATTTGAGCGTGTCCTGGACGACCTGGCGAGCGAACTATCCCCGTTTGAGATTCATATTACCGCTATCCACTGGTTCGAGCCGGACGTGATCTTTCTGGACATGATCCAGGACACACGGCTCGATACGCTACGGCGGCGGCTCCTGGTAGCACTGGCCGAGTTGGGCGTCCACCCGGAGGCGGTGGAGGGCGAAGGCTACCATTTCCACATTACGGTCGCCTGGGGGTTGCCGACGGTGGCTATCTGGCAGTTATGGAAGCGCTGGCAGGGAATGCCCGTGGCGCTGACGACGGCATGCGCCGAATTGGCGCTGGTCGCCAACGACGGGACCGGGTGGCGGCGGGTCAGACGACAGACGGTAGATGGACGACAGTAGACGGATGACGGAGGAGCGGTCTTGGTCTTCCGTCCTTCGTCTTTCGTCCTTCGTCGTCAACAGAAAGGTCAACTCGTGAAACTCCTGATTCTAGGCGGGACAGTGTTTTTGGGGCGAGCCTTGGTGGAGGCGGCGCTGGCAGCCGGCCACCAGGTGACGCTGTTTAACCGAGGGCAGCACAACCCGGAGTGGTTCCCCTCGGTAGAGAAGCTGCGCGGGGACCGCAATGGCCAACTCGACGCGCTGGCGGGGCGGCGCTGGGACGCGGTGATTGATACATGTGGCTATGTGCCGCGCATCGTGCGGCTGTCGGCCGAGGCGCTGGCCGACAAGGTGGACCACTACACCTTCATCTCGACCATCTCGGTCTACAAAGACACCAGCCAGGTGGGCATAGACGAGCAGTCGCCGGTGGGAACCATCGAGGATGAGACGACCGAGCAGATCACGGGCGAGACGTATGGACCGCTCAAGGCGCTGTGCGAGCAGGCGGCCGCGACGGCCATGCCAGGCCGTGTCCTCACCCTCCGCCCCGGCCTCATCGTCGGGCCGTATGACCCGACGGACCGCTTCGCCTATTGGCCGCTACGCGTGGCCGAGGGCGGCCGGCTGCTGGCGCCAGGGCGGCCCGGCTATCCAACACAGGTCATAGACGTGCGCGACCTGGCCGAGTGGAACATTCGGCTGGTGGAACAGGGGCAGACCGGCCTGTACAACGCGACCGGGCCAGACTACCCGCTGACACTGGGTGAGGTCATTGACACCGCGCGGTCCATCAGTGGCAGCGACGCGAGACCGGTCTGGGTCAGCGAGGAGTTCCTGCTGGCCGAGGGCGTGCAGCCCTGGAGCGAGCTGCCCCTATGGGTGCCGGAGTCGAACCCGCAGTACGCCGGCTTCAGCAAGGTCAACGTGGACAAAGCGATCCAAACCGGGCTGGCCTTCCGACCATTGGCCGACACCGTGCGCGACACGCTGATCTGGGAGAGGACGCGGCCCACGGACCGCCAGCGTCGCGCGGGGATGACGCGAGAACGCGAGGCAGCGTTGCTCCAGAAGTGGGGGGAAGGGCAGAATGCGTGAGGCGTGATACGTGACGCGTAATCACTAAGGGCAAGGCATCTATCGAGGGGTAGATGCCTTGCCCCTGTCTTGGCGCGACGGGCCGTCAGGAGTATAATGGGGACATGCGTCTGATTGTACAGATACCCGCCTTGAATGAGGCCGACCATCTGCCCCGCGTCCTGGCGGATATTCCGCGTCAGATAGCGGGCGTGGACGAGGTCGGCGTCCTGGTCATAGACGACGGCTCGACCGATGGCACGGCGGAGGTCGCGCGCGCGTGTGGCGCTGACTGGGTAGTACGGCAGCGCGGCAATAAGGGTCTGGCGGCGGCGTTCCAGGCCGGCCTCGACGCGGCGTTGCGCCTGGGCGCGGATATCATCGTCCACACCGACGCCGACGGCCAGTATCGCGGCGCGGACATCCCCGCGCTCATCGCGCCCATCCTGGCCGGCGAGGCGGACCTGGTGGTGGGCGACCGTCAGCCCCATACTCTGGCCCACTTCTCCCCGGAAAAACGCTGGCTCCAGTGGGTCGGCAGCTGGGTGGTGCGCCAGGCTTCCGGCACGACCGTCCCCGACGCCGTCAGCGGCTTTCGGGCCTACTCGCGCGAGGCCGCGCTGCGGCTCTACGTCGCTAACCAGTTTTCCTATACCGTCGAGACACTCATCCAGGCGCGGCGGCGGCGCCTGACCGTCACCCACGTCCCCATCACCGTCAACCCTGATACGCGACCCTCGCGGCTGCACAGGGGCAACTGGAACTTCGTCAAGCGCCAGGCGAGCATTATCGTGCGGACGTATGCCTCGTATGAACCGCTGAAGACGTTTTTCTACCTGGCCCTTCCCTTCGTGTTGGTCGGCCTGACCCTGCTGGGCCGCTTGGCCTGGTTGTTCCTGGCCGGGCACATGGATCGCGGCAGCAACGTGCAATCCCTGGTTGTCGGCGCCATGTCGTTGATCCTGGGTGGCCTCATCTTTCTCTTTGGCATCCTCGCTGACCGGGTGGGCGATAATCGCCGCCTGATGGAAGAAATCCTCTACCGTCTGCGAGCGCAGGAGGTGGGGACCGGGCTGCCTGAGCCGAGCCAGGGCCAGCCCCCCGACCTGGATGCTATCATGGATGGACCATCCCACCCCGACTTCTGAACGCCCCCGGTTCTTCCGCGCCTACCTTCTCCGTATCTTTCTGGGGCCTGCCCCGTTGGTATTGTAGTACGTATGATCACGCCCCGATTTCAAATGTCTTGATGACGTCCTTTTTTCCACGCTGACCCAGTCTCTATAAACCCGCCCAGTTGATATTCACTTAGTTGGAAAGACGTGAATATCCCCCATATTGAATGACCTGCCTGCATCTCGGACCAGTGGAACTGAGAGGCCGCTGACTCCGAGATCTCGTCTGCGTCTTCATCTATCGGT
>JAHCIP010000218.1 GCA_026129165.1 Anaerolineae bacterium | reverse complement strand
GACGGAGTCGGCTACGTGGGTAGCCGACTCCGTCCATCGCTGTTTTGAATCCACGAATGAGCACGAATACGGTTGGGACGCGGACAACCACAGACGAACACAGAGGGCTAGTTACTCGTCCTCGGCTTCGTCGCCGTTGTCGCCGTTGTCGTCGGGCACGACGGGTTTGCCGAAGGGCGCGGGGCGGAAATTCCCCTGCCGCTCCTGCAACTCGCGCCACTCCTCGCCCGCCACCTCGTAGATCTCGTCGTTGGCCTCGTTGAGCAGCGTCATCATATTCTTCATGACGTCTACGCGAATGACTTTGGCTGTGCCGGTCGCCCATTGGAGACGAGCCCCGACCTTGGGGAATTGGCCCTTGACCTCGACGTAGAAGTCCTGCTCGAAGGTCAGGCAGCACAGCAGGCGGCCGCATACGCCGGAGATTTCGGGCGGGTTGAGCGGCAGGTCCTGCGTCTTAGCCGTCTTGATGGAGACGCGGGGGAAATCGGTCATCCACGTCGAGCAGCACAGTTCGAGACCGCACTTGTCAATGCCGCCCAGTAGCTTGGCCTCGTCGCGCACGCCCACCTGGCGCAGTTCGATGCGCGTGTGGAGCGCCTTGGCGAGGTCGCGCACCAGGTCGCGGAAGTCCACCCGCTTCTCGGCTGAGAAGTAGATGGTCAGGCGCGTGCCGTCGAAGGAGTACTCGGCGCGCACCAGCTTCATGGGCAGGTCATGCTCGCGCACCTTCTGTTTGGAGATCGCCAGCGCCTCGCTCTCGCGCAGGCGGTAGCTCTCCATAAGAGTCAGGTCGCGCCAGTCCGCCTGGCGTTCCACCGGCTTGAGGGGCTGAATCACCTCGGTGTCGGGCACATCCGTCGGCGGCACGACAATCTTGCCGACCTCGGTGCCCCGGCTCGTCTGAACCACCACATAGTCACCAGCCGTGACACCCTGGGTGGCCTGAGGGTCAAAAAAGTAGACTTTACCCGCTCGCTTGAAGCGAACGCCTACGACGACCATACGACCTCAATCCTAGTGCGTATTGCGTAGTCCGTATTTCAGAAAAGAAAATACGAAATACGCATCACGCATTACGCATCCGGCCAACTCAAAAACAGGACTTCCAGCGCCAGGCGCGGGTTGGCGTTGCGCTCTAACTCATCGGCGGTCTGGCGCGTGGCTCGCAGCGCCTGGGCCAGCGTCTCCAGCGAGCGCCGCTGCGCCGCCTGGTCCAATAGCGGCCGCTGGTCAATATTCGTCACCCACTCGCCGCAGCCGGCCTGGGTCAACAGGGCGTCGCGCCACCAGCCCTGCCAGAGCAGGAGCAGGTCGGGCAGCGTCTCGGGTTTCTTCGCCATCTCCTCGGCCAGGGCCAGCCGTTCGACGGCCGGCGCTCGCAGCACACGCGCGAGGTTCTCCAGGTAAGTAACACGCCGCGACAACAGGTTGGCATCCCGCGCGGCCTGGAGCGCCCAGCCCACGCGCCCGCCCGACAGCCGCGCCAGGCGGTGGGCGTCGTCCGGGGACTGGCCCTGGGCCACGAGCGCCTCCGCGATGGTGGGGACGGGGACCGGGTTGAGCGGCACCTGCTGGCAGCGGGAGACCGTCGTCGGCAGGAGGGTCTCGGCGTCCTCGGCGGTCAGGAGGAGCAGGGCGTAGGGCGGCGGCTCCTCCAGTGTTTTGAGCAAGGCATTCTCGGCTGAATCGTTGAGCATATCCGCCTGGGCCAGCAGGACGACGCGCCGCGCCCCCTGGTAGGGCCGTAGCGACAGGTCGCGCTGAACCTCGCGCACCGTCTCGATCTTAATCTGGACCCGGCTGGCCGCCTTGCGTTTGCTGCGCGCGGCGCCCGCCCCGTCGCCACTCTCGCCGGCCGCCGCGCCGCTGTCATCCTCCCCACCGCCGTCTGGCTCGATCACGCGCAGATCGGGATGCGTCCGCTCGCGGACCTTGCGGCAGCCAGCGCAGCGGCCACACGCGACCCCCTGGCTCCGCGCCGCCTCATCCTCACACAGCAGCGCCTGGGCGAAATAGAGGCCGACCGTCGTCTTGCCGACGTTGGGCGGCCCGACCAGCAGGTAGGCGTGGGCCAGGTGGCCGTCGGCCAGGCTGCGCTGGAGCAGGCGGACGGCGGCGGTGTGGCCGACAATGGGCCAGGTGGGTAAGGGTGTCAGGGATGCCATCGTATGCAGATTCTAGCACAGGCGAGCGAGATGTAAAAATCCGCCCTTTCCCGCGTTTGACACGGCCCCGAAAGGGGACTATCTTCATGCCTAACCCGTCTCAGGAGGTGGACCCTATGCTCTCGCTGGACCAGCAAATCTCGACCCTGACTTACCAGGCTCCCCTGCCCCAGATGACCCGCGTGCGCCAGAAGTTCGACGTCGAGCGCGTGACCGACTTTGAGGGCGACGTTGCGGCGGCGGTCGGCGTCTTCGCCGCCAATGTCCGCCCCGGCATGCGCATCGCCGTCGGCGTGGGCAGTCGCGGCATCGCCAACCTGGCCCGCATCGTGCGCGCGGTGGGGGCGGAGTTGCGGCGGCTGGGCGCGGAGCCGTATGTCATCCCGGCCATGGGCAGCCACGGCGGGGCTACAGCCGAAGGGCAGCGGGCCATGCTGGCCGACCTGGGCGTGACCGAGGCCAGCGTTGGCATGCCGATTGCGGGGACGATGGACACCCGCGAGGTGGGGCGGCTGACGGATGGGACGGCGGTGGACTGGAGCGCGGACGCGCTGGAGGCCGATGGCGTGGTCCTGGTGAACCGGGTCAAGCCGCACACCGACTTTCGTGGCCCCATCGAGAGCGGGCTGGCGAAGATGTGCGTCATCGGGTTGGGACGGCAGAAGGGGGCGGCCCTGATTCACGCCCACGGGAGCACCAAGGGGCTGGGCGAGATTATGCCCCAGGCGGCGCGGCTGCTCGTCGGGCTAGGGAAGGTGCTGGGCGGCGTCGCCATCCTGGAGAACGCCTACGACGAGACGGCGCGGCTGGTGGGCGTGCTGCCGGACGGCATCGCCGGCGACCACGAGCGCGCCCTCCAGGCCGAGGCCAAGCGGATGATGCCTTCGCTGCCTTTCGACGCCTTTGACACACTCATCATTGACGAGATGGGCAAGAACATCAGCGGCGCGGGCATGGACCCGAACATTATCGGGCGGATGCAGATTTTCCGCGTGCCGGAGTTCGAGCGACCTCAAATCGCGACCATCGCGGTGCTGGGGCTAACTGAGGCGTCCCACGGTAACGCGGCGGGGGTCGGGCTGGCTGACTTCACGACGCGCCGCCTGTTCGAGAGGGTCAACTTCGAGCACACCTATATCAACTGTGTCACGTCGGGCATCGGCGGTATCCAGCGCGGGCAACTGCCCCTCGTCCTGCCTACCGACGCCGACGCCATCAGCGCGGCTATCCTGACGTCGGGCCGCGCCGACCCGACGCAGGCGACGGTGGTCCGTATCCCGAACACGCTCCAGCTTGGGGAGCTAGACATCTCGACGACGCTGCTCGACGCCGCCCGTGTCCACCCGCGCCTGGAGATTGTCTCCGAGCCGCGACCGTTCGAGTTTGACGCGAATGGCCGGCTGCGGCCGTTCTAAATGCGACGCCTTTCCAAGAAAACCACCAATTGAAATCGGGGCTGTAGAGCCTTCGGCTGATCGTCCGCCTTCGCGGACGGAGGCAACGTCGGCGTAGGCCGACGCTCGGCGGTACGCCCCTTAGCCCCGACTTCCAGTCGGCGGTGAGTTGAAGGTTCTGCCCCTATGCTGCGCGCCATTACCTGTCACCAGGATACATTCAAGACGATCGACAACCCGCAGACCATCAAAGAGTATCTCAACGACCCTCAGACGACGGTCTGGATAGACATCACGGGGCCGGGCGAGGCGGAAATCAAGACCCTGCGGGAGCAGTTCCACTTCCACCCGCTGTCCCTGGAAGACGTGCTGCGCCCCGGCCAGCGGCCCAAGATCGAGGTCTACCCGACGTACTACTTCATGGTGTTTTATGACCTGGACTATTCGGACCAGGCTGCGTCTGTCCAGGCCCACGAGATTGACATCTTCCTGGGCAAGAACTACGTCGTGACGGTTCACGAGCAGCCTTCAGCGGAGATTGACGAGGTGTGGGAGCGCTGGCAGCGACGCGCCGACGTCATCGGGTCGGACGTCGGCGCGCTGCTGTACGTATTGGTGGACAATCTGGTGGATGAGTACTTCCCGATCCTGGACCAACTGGCCGAGCGCGTCGAGGACGTGGAGCAGCATATCTTCGAGAAGTTCGACAAAGAGGCTCTTGAGGACATCTTCAGCCTCAAGAAAGACCTACTAGCGTTGCGGCGCATCATCTCGCCGGAGCGGGATGTGCTCAACGTACTCTTGCGCCGCGACCCACTGATTGTCTCGGCCGAGACTGCTGTCTTCCTGCAAGATGTGTACGACCACATCCTGCGCGTCACCGACAGCCTCGACACCTACCGCGACCTGCTCTCCAGCGCCCTCGACGCCTACCTGTCGGTCCAGTCCAACAACCTGAACGAGATCATGCGGCGGCTGACGGTCATCTCGACTATCTTCCTGCCGCTGACCTTCCTGACGGGCTTCTTCGGGATGAACTTCTCGCACCTGCCCTTCGACAATGACGCACTGCTGTGGGCCAGCCTGGGGATTATGGTCATGCTGCCCGTGGCGATGCTGGCCTATTTCCGCTGGCGCGGCCTGAGCGACTAAACGGTTCGGGGTAGCCACACAGGGCTACCCCTACGTTCCGCGCGACCGCCGCCTACCGCGTTTGACTGTACCCTGATCTACTCCCACTGGGTGTGGAAAGTGCCAGGGCGGTCCACGCGCTGATAGGTGTGGGCGCCGAAGAAGTCGCGCTGCGCCTGAATCAGGTTGGCCGGCAGGCGGGCGCTGCGGTAGCCGTCGTAGTAGGCCAACGCCGAGCTAAAGGCGGGCGCGGGGATGCCCAGTTCGATGGCCGTCTGGAGGACGTAGCGCCACGGCTGGTCGCGCTCACGCACCGCCGAGCCGAAGAAGTCGTCCATGAGCAGGTTGGGCAGTTGGGCGTTGCGGCGGAAGGCCGCCGTCACGTCGTCCAGGAAGCGAGCGCGGATGATACAGCCGGCCCGCCAGATGGCAGCGATTTCCCCCAGGTCCAGGTCATATTGGTACTCGTTGGAGGCGGCGCGGAGCAGGGCCATGCCCTGGGCGTAGGCGCAGATTTTCGAGGCGTACAGGGCGGCGCGCACGGCCTGGACAAGGGCCGCCTTGTCGCCCTTGAAGGCGGGCTGGGGGCGGGTGAGGACCTTAGAGGCGGCGACGCGCTCGTCTTTGAGAGCCGATAACTGGCGCGACTCGACGGCGACGTTGATGGTGGGGATCGGGATGCCCACGTCGAAGCTGTTCTGGGAGGTCCACTTGCCGGTGCCCTTCTGCTGCGCCGTGTCCAGAATCAGGTCGACCAGGGGCTGGCCGGTGTCGGGGTCGTGGTAGTGGAAAATCCTGCCCGTAATTTCGATGAGGAAAGACTGGAGTTCGCCTTGGTTCCAGTCCTCGAATACTTCGGCCAGCTCAGCGGCGGTCAACCCGCCGCCACGCGCGAGGATGTCGTAAGCCTCGGCGATGAGCTGCATGTCGCCGTACTCGATGCCGTTGTGGACCATTTTTACATAATGCCCCGCGCCACGTGGGCCGATGTGGGTGACACAGGGCGAGCCGTCGGGGGCGCGAGCCGCGATCTGGGTCAGGATGGGTTCCATCGCGGCGTAGGCTTCGGCCCGGCCGCCGGGCATGATGCTGGGGCCGTGTAGGGCGCCCTCTTCACCGCCGGAGACGCCGGTGCCCATGAACTGGAAGCCGGCCCCTTCCAGGGCGACAGCGCGACGCTCGGTGTCGGGGAAGAAGGAGTTGCCGCCGTCAATGAGGATGTCGCCAGGGTCGAGGAGGGGCGTCAACTGCTCGATGATGGCGTCGACGGGCTTGCCCGCCTGGACCATGAGCAGCACGCGGCGGGGGGATTTGAGAAGTTGGACCAGGGAGGGCAGGTCGTAGGCCGGCACCAGGCCGGCTTCGGGGTGGGCCTGGATGAGTTCCTCGGTGCGGCTGGCGGTGCGGTTGTAGACGGCGACCCGAAAGCCGCGACTGGCGATGTTACGGGCCAGATTCTGGCCCATGACGGCCAGACCGACCACAGCGATGTCACAGGAGGCGGGCGTGGTCATGGGGATACCTCCGGGGAGGGAGTAGGGTATACGTCGTCCAGGGAGGGCGACGACTAAAATTGTTAAACATGCTGGGCATTATATAGGAAGTCGAGGACAAACGCCAATTGAGGGCAGAGGGCGGAAGGCTGATGGCAGAACGCAGAAGGCGGAAAGCGGAAAGCGGGTGGCGGCGATGTTTGACGGTGAAGTCGTTTGGGTGCATAGTACCCCTGATTAAGACACACCACCCACTAACCACCAAGGGGCGTTTAGGATGATGACACTCGACTGGTTGGACCAGATGATTGACCGCCGCGCGGCGAACAGCATCAAGTGGACGCTGTATGACGAGGACGTGCTGCCGTTGTGGGTGGCGGATATGGATTTCCCCACGCCCGCGCCCGTCCTCGACGCGATGCGGCAGAAGCTAGACACGGGCGTGCTGGGCTATGAGATGGCGCCGCCCCTGTTGCGCGAGACGATTTGTGAACGGATGGACCGCCTCTACGGCTGGCCGCTCACGCCGGATGATGTGGTGATCATCCCCGGCGTGGTGCCGGGCTTCAATCTCGCCGCGCACGCGCTGTGCGAGAAGGGCGATGGCGTGCTCATCCAGACGCCTGTGTACCCGCCTATCTACTCTCTTCCCCAGTGGCATAATATGGAGCGCGTCGAGGCGGCGCTGACACTGGTAGCCCACGGTCAGACGCTGCACTACGAGATTGACCCGGATGCCTTTGAGGCCGCCATCACGCCGCGCACCCGGCTGTTCCTGTTGTGCCAGCCGCACAACCCCATCGGCCAGGACTTCACGACGGAGCAACTCGCGCCATTGGCAGAGGCGTGCCTGCGCCACGATGTCGTCATCTGCTCGGACGAGATTCACAGCGAGTTGCTGCTGGGTAACGCGAAGCACACGCCCATCGCCATGCTGTCGCCGGAGGTCGCCCAGCGCACCATTACCCTGGTCGCCCCCAGCAAGACATTCAACCTGGCGGGTCTGGGCTGCGCCTTCGCCATTATCCAGAACCCAGAGCTGCGGAGAATCTATGAGCACGCTGGCATGGGGCTAATGCCCCATGTCAAGGGGCTGAGCATGGCCGGCGCGCTGGTGGCGATGAGTACGGCGACGGATGAGTGGCTCGCCCATGTGCGGGCCTATCTGACCGCGAATCGTGACGCCTACGTGGATTATGTTGCCCAGCATCTGCCGGGTATCCGCACGACGGTTCCCGAGGCCACGTATTTGGCCTGGCTCGACTGCCGTGAGGCGGGTATCCAGGGGTCGCCCTACGAGTTCTTCCTGAAGGAAGCACGGGTGGCGCTCAACGATGGCGAGCCGTTTGGGCCGGGCGGCGAGGGCTTTGTGCGGCTCAACTTCGCCTGCCCGCGCGCGCCGCTCATGGAGGCGCTGGAGCGGATGCGGGTGGCGCTGGAACGAGCCGCATAGGTTTATCAGGAGGAGGCCGTATGGCAAGTGGGAACAGCGGGGCGCGGCCGGCAGAAGACAGGCGGCCTGATGGAGTTTTTCGGTTGCGCCAGTCGGAGCCAGCGGATGCTCTGTGGCGTTTGGCGGAGCGAGAGCCAGAGACGGTTCGACAGGTCATCCAGGCGATGTGGGTTGACCATAACGCCTATCCCTACCCTTCGCCATAACGTGTAGGTACTCTTATGGATGTAACGGAGTCAAGCTGCCAAATCCGTGGGACGATGCTTAAGATTCGGCTGGGCAACCTGGCGAAGACGGCGGCTGACGTCCTGGTGAGTTCGGATGACAGCCGGTTGTCCATGACGGGCGGCATCTCGAAGGCGTTGCTAGACGGTGGAGGGCCACCCATCAGGCTCGATGCGCAGAAGCATGTACCGCGCTCGATCCGCGATGTCGTGGTCACCACCGCTGGCACGCTGCCCGCCCAGTATATCTTCCATACTGTGACCATTGATTATGTCCAATTACAGTTTGCCAGTGAACCGGATATTCGATTTATGACCACGCGCTGTCTCGAAATGGCGGATGCGCTAGAGGCCAAGTCCATCGCATTCCCGACGTTAGGCACAGGGACGGCCGGTTTCCCCATCGCTGAAGCCGTGAAAATCTTATTAGAGACGATAGGTGAATATCTCGAAGCGGATACTCACCTCTCCGAGGTCACTCTTGTTCTCTATGAGAAGGAGTATATTCCAGGGGTAGGGCCGGAAGGCATTCAACAGGTCTACAACACTGCAGTCGGACTGGCATCTGCCATCAGTCAACGCCAACGCGTCTCGACGCTGCTGACCGAGTTGGACGGCCTGCTGACGGTCTCGGGACTGCCAGCCGGACTGGCGGCGATACGCGAGAAGGTGGAGGCAGTCGAAAGCACAATGGCCTCACTACGGCGACACGTAGCAGAGCTAGTTTTAGACAGCCCAAAGGCCTCCATGTCTGGCAAAGGGACGGATGCTGCCCCCCAACCGTTACCGTCGGTGGAAGGGGTCGAGTATGAGACCCTGCGCAAGGTTTTGAGCAATCGGCTTGAGGTAGGCGATATTCAGAGTATTGCCTACGATTTACTAGGCCCTGACCATAATGTCTTGCAAGCAGGAACCAAACAAGAACAATTGCTGAGTCTGTTCGCCAATCTATACAATCGTCAGATGATTGGCGAACTGCTCAAATGGATCAGGCGTAATAGACCCGATATCCAATTCTGACGAGAGTATCCCTCTCATCAAAGGAGCCGCTATGTATATCGCGTTGATTCAATTGCAGGTCAAACCGGATCAGGTAGAGGCGTTTAAGGAGTTTGTGCGGCTGGACCATGAGGGCACGCGCACCGAGCCGGGCAACGTCCGTTTCGACGTGCTCCAGGCTGAGGACGACCCGACACGGTTCTGCCTGTATGAAGTCTATCGGGACAAAACCGCCGTGGAGGCCCACCGCCAGACGCCCCACTATGCCCACTGGATGACGCACATCGAGGAGTACCTGGTCGCGCCGCGCACGGCGACGCGCTATTGGAGCCTGTTCCCGACCGACGAGGCGGCGTGGTGAGAACGATTCCGCAGTTTGAGTTTGCTACCAGCCAGCGCATCGTCTTTGGCGTGGGCGTATTCGAGCAATTGGGCGCGCTAGCAGAGGAGCAGGGACGACAGGTCTTCCTCGTCGCCAGTCAGAGCGCGACGGCGCCCGGCGGCCCGGTGGGCCGACTGGTGAACCAGGTACGGAAGGCTGGCCTGTCGCTGACAGTCCACCCGGTCAGCGGCGAGCCGGACACGGCCAGCGTGGGCGCAGCCACCGAGGCGGCGCGGCGGGCCGGCGCGGACGTGGTGGTGGGGCTGGGCGGGGGAAGCGCCCTGGATACGGCCAAGGCCGTAGCCGGGCTGCTGACGAACGGCGGCGCGGCACTGGACTATATGGAGGGTGTGGGGCGAGGGCAGACCATCCGCCAGCCAACCACGCCTCTGATCGCCGTGCCGACGACGGCAGGGCCGGGGACCGAGGTGACGCGCAACGCGGTGATCCTGTCGCGGGCGCATGGCGTCAAGGCGAGCATCCGCAGCCCGCTGCTCTTACCCCGTGTGGCCCTGGTAGACCCGGCCCTGACGCTGAGCCTGCCGCCAGAACCAACGGCCAGCACGGGCCTGGACGCGCTGACCCAGTTGATCGAGCCGTATGTGTCGCGCCGCGCCAACCCGCTGACCGATGCCCTGGTCATGGGCGCGCTGGGCCGCGGAGCTAGGGCGCTGCCGGCTACCTGGGCCAACGGCGCGAATCTCGACGCGCGGACGAGCATGGCCTTCGCCAGCCTGTGCGGCGGACTGGCCCTAGCGAACGCGGGGCTGGGGGCCGCGCATGGCTTGGCCGCGCCGCTGGGCGGCCAATTGCCCATCCCCCACGGCGTCGCCTGCGCCGTGCTCCTCGCGCCCGTGATGGCGGCGAATGTGGCGGCTCTCCGCGCCCTACCGCCTGACGCGCCGGCCGGCCATGGCACAGCGGGCGAGACGCTCCAGCGCTACGCCCATATTGGGACGGCGCTGACGGGCGTAGCGGGCGAAGACGCCGTGGAGGCGGGCATCGGCTGGGCCGCTGAGAGGGTGGCTGAGTTTAAGCTGCCAGGTCTGTCCCACTATGGCCTGACAGCGGAACAGATTCCCCACCTGGCCCGCCTGGCTGCGCAGGCCAGTAGTATGAAGGCTAACCCCATTGCGCTCCCCCCGACGGTCCTCGAAGAGGTCCTCCGCGCCGCCCTCTAATTATCACCTTCCCCCAGTCCCCCCCCTATTTAGGGGAGAGGAGCCGAAGAGAGACCCGCTACTC
>JAHCIP010000217.1 GCA_026129165.1 Anaerolineae bacterium | reverse complement strand
CGAGCAGGCGCACCGCTTTATAGATGAGGTCGTCAAAGTCGAGCGCCTGGGCTTCATGCAAGGCCGCCTCGTAGCGGCGGTACACCGCTCTCAACTCCGGCGGGGGGTCGGGAACGTCGGCCAGGGCGGGCGCATCGGGGTCGAGCAACCTGTTCTTGGCGGCAGAGATCGTGTCGAGGGTCAGGTTGAATTGCTTCTCGCTGAGGTCAGGGACGAGACGTTGGAGCAGGCGGCGGCGGTCGTCGTCGGTGTAGATGGCGAACTGCGGGGTCAGGCCGAGGCGGGCGGCTTCCTGGCGCAGCAGCCACGCGCCGAAGGCGTGGAACGTCTTGACCATAATCTGCCGCGTCGTGTTGGGACCGACCAGGCGGACCAGCCGTTCGGCCATCTCCCCGGCCGCCTTGTTGGTGAAGGTGATAGCGAGAATGTTCTCTGGGGCTACCCCACGCGCCTGGACGAGGTAGGCGATGCGATGCGTCAGCGTGCGTGTCTTGCCTGTGCCCGGCCCGGCGACGATGATCAGGGCCGGGTCATCACACAACACAGCCTCGCGCTGCTGCTCATTCAAACCGGCCAGCAATGCACCAGCTGGTGAGGATGATAACGGTACTTGCTCCTCTCGAACCACTGGGATTGGGGTAGGTGGCACATTGAACAGATCGGCCTGGGTGGCAGGGGGCTGTGAGGGGGAGGCGCGCTCCTTCGAGGGCGCTGGCTTGTTCCGCGCTGGCTTCTCACCAAAGAGGCCCAACTGCGATGAGAACGTCGCTCGCTCGTCGTCGCTGAACAAGTGAACTGTCCCGTACTCGCCATCATAGCCCGCCGCGATGGTGAGTTGGCCGGTCCGCACGCGGCGCACGCCCTCGGCCAGCAGCCCGCCGCCCACGCGGGCAATGTCTTCTAATGGAAGGTCGCGCAGAATGCCCAGTTCAGGCCCCAGCTTCGCCAGCAGCGTCTCGTACGCCTGCTCCACCTGGCGCGACCCCGCGCCGACCCCGTAGACCTCGGCCAGAATCTCCGGTAAGGGGATGAGGCTGTGGTAGGGGTGGACGCGGGCGGGGCGACCGCCTTCGGGCCGGTCGGCCAACTCCTCGACACGGTGCATCACGCCCACCGTGACTGGCTTGCCACATACCTGGCATACACCTTGATGCGCCCGCGTCGTCTCGGGTTCCCAGCGCACCTCGCACTTGCGGTGGCCGTCGTAGTGGTACTTGCCCTCTTCGGGGAAGAACTCCAGCGTCCCGCCGAAGCGGGCTGCGTCGCCCGTCTTGAGCGCGTCGAACAGGGCCGGGTAGCTCAACTCGGTGTCGAACACGGTGGCCTCGCGGGCCAGCTTGGGCGGCGAGTGGGCATCGGAGTTGGAGACGAGGGTGTAGCGGTCCAGGTTCGACACGCGCCAGTTCATCGGCGGGTCGGACGACAGGCCCGTCTCCAGGGCGAAGATGTGCGCGGTCAGGTCGCCAAAGCACTCCTCGACCGAGTCGAAGCCCGACATGGAGCCGAGCATGGAGAACCAGGGCGTCCAGATATGGGCCGGTATCAGGTACGCCTGCGGGTCCAGGCTCAGCAGGATGTCCAGCAGGTCGCGCGAGTCGAGGCCGAGGATGGGGCGGCCGTCGGAGCGGATGTTGCCGATGCGCTCTAGCCGCGCCTGGAGCTTCTCCACCACCGCCAGCGACGGGGCGAAGACGACGTTGTGGACCTTGCGGACGCGCTCCCCCTTCTTATAGATATTGCTGATTTCGCCCGCCAGCATGAAGCGCACCGTCCCCTGGCAGGCGCCCGGTAGCTGGGCCTGGACCGCGCGCGAGAGATCGTCACGCAGGCGGAACAGCCCTTCCTCGGCCGGTTCGAGCTTCGCTTTAAGCTCGCTCAGCCAGCCGGGGTGGCTGATGTCGCCGGTCGCGACGACCTGGACGCCCTTGCGCTGCGCCCACAGGCTCAGGTGCTCCAGGTCCAGGTCTTTGCTCGTGGCGCGGGAGTAGTGGGAGTGCAGGTGCAGGTCGGCAATCAGGCGCATAGGGAGTTCGCCAATCTAAAGGATGAGCGAGACGCCGAGGACGGCGAGCAGGACGTTGACGGCGGCGCGTAACAGGCGGCGGTCGAGGCGGCGGTCCACGCGCGAGCCGAGCAGGATGCCGAGCAGGAAGGCGGGCAGGGCGACCGCGCTCAATTGCAGAACCGTCGGCGTCAGGCGACCCCCCCACCAGTGAAGGGCCGTAGTGAGGACGTAGCTGGTGGCGAAGAAGCTCTGTAGGGTGGCGCGGAACTTCTCGTGCGACCAATGGCGCAGCGACCCGTACAGCACTACCATCGGCCCGGCGAGATTGTATGCTCCGGCCAGGCCGCCGGCCAGGAACGCGAACGGGTAGGCCCAGCCGGCCGAGATGGGCGGCCGCTTGATGGGTCGTAGCAGGCTGGTCAGGCCATAGACGATGAGCAGGACACCCAGCGTGACGCGGATGACGCGCTCGTTGACCGCGACCAGCGCCCAGATACCGAAGGGGATGCCCACCGCGCCGACCAGGACCAGGACACGCAACTCGCGCAGGTCAATGCTCTCGCGGTTGCGGAGCATATTGACCAGCGAGACGGCCAGCCCCACGAGGGCGATCAGGGGGGCGGCGGTCCGCACACCCAGCAGCAGGACAGCCAGTGGCATCATGGTCAGAGCGAAGCCAAAGCCGGCCATCGTCTGGATCGAAGCGGCGAACAGCACGGCGACGAAAAAGAGGGCGAGATCAGATGACATAAGGATTAGAACACGATGGCCTGAACGCCACCGCTGGGACGGAGCCGCGCCGTTTAGGGCGCGGGCTTGGTCAGGCAAGACGGTGGCCTAAACGCACCACCGCTTGACTATACCACTTTTTAGAAATTCGCGCTAATCTGGGCAAAACCGATTGACTGATTAATCTATTTGCGGTATACTGGGTAGGGGCCGACCTGTGTGTCGGCCCAGGGCGAACACGGAGGTTCGCCCCTACAGGTGGGTGGTGCGAAGCGACACAGGCCAATGACGCTCAAACGTGTCCACGATCCGAATGCCAAGCGAGCCAGGGTGCTGGACAGCGCGCGGGAACTGTTCATCGAGCGCGGCTTTGCCGCCGTCTCCATGCGCGACATCGCCCAGCACGCCGACGTGCCCCAGAGTATGATTCATCACTACTTTGGTACAAAGGAAGCCCTGTGGCAGGCGGTCAAGGAATCTGCTTACGACGCCTACCTGGCCCACCAATACACCCTCCTGGAGTCAACCAGCGCCGACTTCGCCGAGTTCGTCCAGAACTCGCTGCGGAGTCGGTTTGTGTTTCTCCAGGCTAACCCCCAGGTGGCGCGGCTGCTGCTCTGGCTCCAACTGATGGAAGACCCGTATGGCATGGAGACAGGGCAGGCGACGGGGGGGGCGCTCCTGGAGCGCATTCGCCAGGCTCAGGCTGAAGGTGTGATACGCGGCGACATCGAGGCCGAGAACATCCTGGCGATGGCGCTGGCCCTGACGACCCACTGGTTCCACAATCGCCATGTCATCCAGCGCCTGGCCGCCATCCCCGACGAGGAGTTGGCGGCGGCCGACGCGCGTTACCTGGAAGCGGTCCTTACACTGCTGGGCGATGGCCTCCGACTGGAGGAGGCCGATAACATTCGACTGTCACCCTGAGCGCAGCGAAGGGTCTGCTCCGAGGCTTTCGGCAGAGCAGATGCCTACCCTGAGTACGCTCCATGCGGAGGGCAGGCAGGGCACAGGTCGCTTCGCTCGGCATGACGTTTAGAGGGAGATACCTATGACCGACATCACGGGCGGTGAACTCCTGATTCGTAGCCTACACGCCGAACGGGTGCGCCACCTGTTCGCCATCCCCGACGGCACCTACATGATTGCGTTGGAGGCGCTGGAACGGCTGGGCGACGAGTTCGACATGCGCCTCATTGTCCCGCGCCACGAAGCGGCTGGCGCCCACGCCGCCGACGCCTATACCCGCGTCACGGGCGAGCCGGCCGTCGTCATGGCCTGCGCCGGGCCGGGCGCGGCTAACCTGCTGGCCGGCATCATTTGCGCCGAGGCCGAGGGCAGCCCTCTCGTAGCCATTACCACCATGCGCCGTAGCGAGATCTCCGACGACTACCGCCACCTGGGTGGAACCCAGTCGCCGCCCCACTCGGCCCTCTTCGCGCCAACCGTCAAGTGGGCAGGCCGCGTCAGCCACTGGAGCCACATCCCCGACATGGTGCGCCATGCCTTTCGCGTCGCCACGACGGGGCGGCCGGGGCCAGTCCATCTCCTGGTTCCCGAGGATGTGCTGAACCAGAAGGGCGACCTGGGCAGTGTGCGGCTGTGGCCGCCGGAGCGTACCCGCGTCACCGAGCGCCCCATTGCCGACCCGGCCGCCGTCCAACGCGCGGCGCAGACCCTGGTGGACGCCAAACTGGTCAACATCCACGCGGGCCAGGGCGCGAGCCGCTCCGGGGCCAGTGAGGAACTCGTGGCGCTGGCCGAACACCTGGGTGGGGTGCTCACCAACACCGTCAGCGCGCGCGGCGTCGTGCCCGAGGACCATCCCCAGTTCTTCTCGCCGCTGTGCCTGGCCTCCTTCGCGGCCCACAATCAGGCCGATACAGTGCTGGCCGTCGGGACGCGGCTGGGCGAACTGGCGATGTGGGGGCGGCCGCCGGCCTGGGGCGACCCGGCGGCGCAAAAGATGGTTCAGATTGACAGTGAGCCGGCCAATATCGGCCTGAACCGGCCGGTGGACGTGGCTCTGGTGGGCGACGCCCGCGCCGTGCTGGGGCAACTGCTGGCCGAGGTGCGCCGCCTGACCCCGCCGCGCCGCCCGCACCCGGCCCTGGCCGGGCTGCGCCCCATGCAGGCTAGCTGGCAGGCCGACCTCGACAAGCCCCTGGCCGACCCGAACCGCGAACCGATGCTGACAGGGGCCATCTTCCAGGTCTGCACTAGCTTCTTCCCGCCCGACGCGGTCCTGGCCCTGGACGGCGGCAACACGGTCATGTGGGCCATGCACTACATCCGCCCCCAGGCGCAGCGTTCGACGCTCTACACCGCCAACATGGGCTACCTGGGGACCGGCCTACCCTTCGCGCTCGGAGCGCAGGTGGCCCTGCCGGACCGGCGCGTCTACTGCGTCACGGGCGACAGCGCGTTTGGCTTCAACCTCCAGGAGTTGGAGACGGCGGCGCGCCATCGGCTGCCGGTCACGGTCATCGTGGCCGTGGACGGGGCGTTTGGCATGGAGAAGTCGGCGCAGCAGCGCGTGTTTGGCCGGCCCGCCCCCTGGTTCGGCTCGGACCACGCGCCTGTGCGCTATGACCAGGTCGCGCAGGCGATGGGCTGCCACGGCGAGTACGTGACGCGGGCGTCCGATCTGCGCCCCGCCCTCGAACGGTCTCTCGCGTCGGGCAAGCCGTCGGTCATCCATGCCGTCGTGGACCCCGTCGCCAACGTGGACCCGCCCGGCCTGTGGCTGTGGACCGCCGCGCGGTCGGGCAAGTTTAGCATGGGGTGATGCCGTGCAGACCATGTACATTGACCTGTCCATCCCGCGTATCGCCCTGACGCGGGCGCTGGGCCGAGTGTCGCCAGCGGCCTACTTTGGGCCGACCTCGCCGCTCCATCTGGCGACGCTGCCCGACCCGCCGCTGCCGGCGCCGGACTGGGTCCGCGTCCGTAACCGGCTATGCGGCATCTGCGGCAGCGACCTCCACCAGATTTTTGTGGACGCCGACCTGGATGTCGCGCCCCTGGCCCTGCCCGCCCACCGCCGCATCTACCTGGGCCACGAGATGGTGGGCGTGGTGACGGAGGTAGGGGAGGGCGTCAAAGACTTCAAGCTGGGCGACCGGGTGGTGCGCTGGGGGCGCGGCCACGACTGCATCGCGCGAGGCGACCCCGACCCCTGCCCATGGTGCCAGCGGGGCCAGCGCGTGCTGTGCGAGCGAGCATCGGAGGCGGCGGCGCACGAGGCGGTGGGCGGCGGCTTTGGCGAGGGCTTTGTGACTCCGGCCAGCACACTGATCCCCGTCCCCGACAATGTGCCGGACGAGGCGGCCATCTTTACCGAGCCAGCCGCCGTCGCCATCCACGCTGCCTCGCGCCGCTTACCGAAGCCGGGTGAGAAAGTCCTTGTTCTCGGCTGCGGCCCTATCGGCTTCCTGCTCATTCAGGCGTTGCGCGCCTTCCAGCCGGCGTGTCACATCACCGCGTTGGCGCAGTTCGATTGGCAGGCGGACCTGGCGACGTGCCTCGGCGCGGAGAGCGTCATCCTGACCCGCCAGGATACCTACGCCGAAGTGGCGCAGCGGACGGGCGCCCGACTGTACAGCGGGCGCAGTAGCAACCGCATGCTCATGGGCGGCTTTGACGTAGTGTTTGACGTGGTGGGGACGGGCGCGACGCTCACCGACGCCCTACGCTGGACACGGGCGGGTGGGACGGTGGTGCTAGTGGGCGCGCTGCTGCACCGGCTGCGCGTGGACCTCACGCCCGTCTGGTATCAGGAAGTGACCCTGGTGGGCGCGGTCGGCCACGGTCAATCCGTCTGGGACGGCATCACCCTGCCCGACTTTGAACTGGCGCTCCAATGGATGCAGACAGGGCGCCTCCAGACCGCGCCGCTGCTGACCCACGTCTTCCCCCTGGCCGAGTACCGCCGCGCCCTGGCGACGGCGGTGGACAAACAGCGCTACCGTTCGGTCAAGGTGGCGTTTGATCTAACGACCTGTTGACCGCTCGATTACCATCAACGACCCAGGCACACAGGAGGAGGCTATGGCGACCCTGGCCCGGCAACCGCTGTCCACCCGCCGCGAACGGTGGGCGTGGTATCTGTACGATTTTGGGAACTCGGCCTATGCGTCGGTGGTGGTGCTGGCCGTCTTCTCGGCCTACTTCAAGGGCGTCGTGGTGGGTGGGGCGGAAGGCTCGCGGCTGTGGGGCATCGGCGTCGGCATCGCCATGCTCATCGTCGCCGTCACCTCGCCGATCCTGGGCGTCATCGCCGACCACTCCGGGACTAAAAAACGCTTCCTGTTTGCCTTCACCGCCTTGAGCGTCCTGTTTACGGCGGGGCTGTACTTCGCGGAGGCGGGCATGGTGGCGCTGGGGCTGACCTTCTTTATCCTGGCCGAGGTGGGCTACCGCAGCGCGCAGGTCTTCTACGATGCCCTGCTGCCGGAGATCGCCGCGCCGGAAGAGATGGGGCGCATTTCAGGTACCGGCTGGGCTATCGGAACCTTTGGCGGCATTGTTATCCTGCTGCTCATCCAGCCAATTATGGCGGCCGTTGGCGGCGGGACGTTCGCGTCGCGCGTCTCGCTGCTGGTGACGGCGCTGTTCTGGGCTATCGCCGCGCTGCCCATCTTCTTCTGGCTGCCGGAGCGTGCCAAGCGCCAGCCCTTGCCGCCGGGCGAGAATTACCTGGGCCTGGCCTTCAAGCAGTTGCGGCAGACCATTCGCACCTCGGGCCGCTTCCGCGAGTTCATCAAGTTCGTGGTGGCTTTCCTCATCTACAACGACGGTGTGATGATGGCCTTGGACTTCGCCGCCATCATCGGCGCGGTGCTGTTTGGCATGACGCAGCAGGCGCTCGTCACCTTTGTCATTATCATCCAGGTGACGAATGTGATTGGCGCGTTCACCTTCGGCTGGCTGGTGGACCGCATCGGCGTCAAACGCTCGCTCTACCTGGCGATTCTCGTCATGATCGGCGCGGTGATCGCCCTGTACCTGACCCAGACGCAGACGGGCTTTCTGGTCGTGGGCGCGGTGGCCGGCTTCGCCATGGCGGGGATGCAGTCGGTGAGCCGCACCGCCGTCGCCATGTTCGCGCCGGCCGGCCAGAGCGCCGAGTTCTACGGCCTGTTCGCCGTGGCCGGGAGGACCTCGTCGTTTATCGGTCCTACCGTCTACGGCATCCTCGCCGCCGAGGTCGCGCTGTGGCTCCAGGGCCAGGGACAGACGGCGCTGGCGGCCGAGCAGGCCGGGCAGCGGGTAGCGATTCTGTCTATCGCCGTCTTCTTGGTGGTAGGGATGGCCCTCCTCACCCTGGTTAACGAGCGTAAGGCGCACCAGGTCGCGCAGGAAATGGCGCTGGCCGAGGCATGAGGTCATTGTCAGGGGTTACCTGGTGACATTTGAAGTGGACGTGACGTATCCCCTCTCCCCCTGGGAGAGGGCTAGGGTGAGGGCTGGTGCCTTCTCCTGGCTCTAAGACCCTCATCCCGACCCTCTCCCAAAGGGGGAGGGAGGGGAAAAGTCCATCACCGCGTAAGTCCTGTGAGTGTCAGGAGATGTCCATGCAAAATCTGAAAGATAAGGTTGCCCTGGTAACAGGCGTGGGGCGGCGCGGCGGGATTGGCGCGGCTGTGGCGCGGCGGCTGGCCGCCGACGGCGCGAGCCTGGTACTGGCCGACCTGTGCGACGCGCCGTCCAGCCTGCCCCATGCGGGCCACGGCGCGTGGGAAGAGTTGACCTTTATCGCGGGCGAGCTAGAGACGGCCGGCGCGCCGGTCCTGCCGCTGCGCGTGGATGTGGCCGACGCGCGGTCGGTGGCGGCGATGGTGGCGCAGACCCGCGACCGCTTTGGCCGCCTCGACATCCTGGTCAACAACGCGGGCGCGGCCATCGGCCCCCTGCCCGTGCTCCAGATGGCCGAGGAGGCGTGGCGCAAGACACTGGAAATCAACGCGACGGGGACATTCCTGTGCTGCAAGCTGGCCCTGCCGCTGATGATTCAAGGCGGGCGAGGCGGGCGCGTCATCAACATGTCGTCGCTGGCGGCGCGGCGGCCCAAGCCCTTCATGGCCGCCTACGCCGCCAGCAAGGCCGCTGTCCTGGCGCTCACCGTGTCGCTGGCGCAGGAAGTCGGCCCGCTGGGGATTACGGTCAACGCGGTCCTGCCGGGCGACGTGGACACGCCGATGAAGCAGTGGGGTCTTCAGATGGAGGCAGCCGTCACAGGCCACAGCCACGCCCAGGTCGTGGCCGACCTCCAGGCGCGTATCCCGCTAGGGCGCCTGGCGACACCGGAGGATGTGGCGAACCTCGTCGCCTTCCTGGCGTCGGATGAGGCCAGCTTTATCACCGGCCAGGGCTACAACCTGACCGGCGGCCGCGAGTGGACGGGGCAGTAGAATGGACCACCTGCTGGCCTACGACGTTGGCACGTCGGGCACGAAGGCCGTCCTGGTCAGCCTCGACGGTCAGATTGTAGCGACGGCCTTCGCCCCTTACCCGCTATACTACCCGCGCCCTGGCTGGGCTGAGCAAGACCCGGCCGACTGGTGGGCGGCGGCGGGGATAGCCGGGCGGCAGGCCTTGGCGCAGGCGGGGGCCGCGCCGGGCCAGGTGGTCGGGCTGGCCTTCGCTACCCAAATGCTCAACGTCGTTGCCCTGGACGCGCACGCCCAGCCGCTGGGCCGCTGCATCAGTTGGCTGGACAGCCGGGCCGACGACGAGGCGCGGCGGGTGATGCGCCTGCTGGGCGGGCCGACGCTGTTCGCCCAGGTTGTCGGCGCGACGCTGACGGGCAAAGACCTGCTGCCCAAGTATCGCTGGCTCAAGCGCCACGCGCCCGACGTCTACCGCCGCGCGGCAACCCTGGTGGACGCCAGCGGCTACCTGCTCTATCAGGCCACGGGCCAGTTGGTCTGCGAGTGGACGTGCGCCAGCGTGACGGGGCTATTCAACCTCAAGACCAAGACCTGGGACCGCGCCCTGACCCGCTTCATGGGGCTGGATCCGGCCCGCTTCCCGTCTCTCGCGCCCTCCACAGCGCAGGTCGGCGGGTTGACCGGCGGGGCGGCGGCCTACCTAAGTCTAAGGCCCGGAACGCCGGTGTTCGCCGGGGCGGGCGACGCAATGGCGGCGGCGGTCGGGTCGGGGGCAGTAGGCGAGGGTGAAGGCCACCTGTGCCTCGGCACGTCGGGTTTCGCGGGCATTATGACCAGCCGACGGGTGACGGGCAAGCGGGGCATCGCCACGGTGCAGTCGGCCGATCCTGGCAAGCTGCTGATGATTGGCGAGACGGAGATGGCGGCGGCGTGTCTCGCCTGGGCGGCGCGGGAGTTGTACGGGGGCGCGGCTGACGATGCTAGCATCTATGCTCAGATGGACGCCGACGTGGCGGCCACCCCGCCCGGCGCGGACGGGCTGCTGTTCCTGCCCTGGCTCTACGGCGAACGCTGCCCCGTCGCCGACGAGCATGTGCGCGGTGGCTTCCTCAACCTTACGCCCCACCACACGCGCCCCCACCTGGCCCGCGCGGTCTACGAGGGCGTGGCCTTCAACCTGGCCTGGATTCTGGATGCCATGCGCCAATACTACGGCCGGCGGCCCGACCCGCTGCGGGTCATTGGCGGCGGGGCGCGTAGCGCGGCCTGGCTCCAGATTCTGGCCGACGTGACCGAGCGGCGGCTGGAAGTCGTGCCCCAGCCGCAGATTGCGGGGGCGGTCGGCGCGGCGATGCTGGCGGCGGTGGGCCTGGGGCGTTACCCCTCGGTCGAAGCGGTCAAGGCGGCCATCCCGGTGAGCGGGGTCGTCGCGCCGGAGCCGTCGCAGCGGGCGACCTACGCCGGTCTGTCCGCCGCTTTCCGCCAGGTCTAC
>JAHCIP010000216.1 GCA_026129165.1 Anaerolineae bacterium | reverse complement strand
CGTCAATGGTGACTTTGACTGAATTGGGCATGGTTTCCTCTAGGCAATCGCAAATTCCGTATACGGCCGCATTTCTTCCGGCTGGAAACCCAGAACAATGTCTTCGCTGGGAACACCGGCCTTAATCAACTCGGTAGCAATGCCATCCTGGGTCCAATCTTCCTCGATCCAGATCTTTTCATTCCGCAAGCGGACAAAGACCTGGGCGCTTTGCACACATCGATACTGCGCCCACGTGACATTGAGTACCAGGTAGTAATCACGGCCCTCATCGAATACGCAGATCGTCTCCTGGTCAGGGGGGGGGGTCTGATTGACCCAGGCCGTAAAATCGGCTAGCAGTTGCTCCACAATGGCTCTATAGCGTCCTAGTTTATCCATTGCTCAACCTCTTCTGTCACCGTATTCACCACCAGTAACGCCACTTGAAAGCGTTGGAGAGTGACCTGAAACGTCTCCTGTTGGAATAGTTTCTCGTAGACAATTCGGCTGATAGCCAGATAGAGCTTGCGCTCTGGATCAGAGCGTTCCAATAAGCCGAGATAGAGCATGTATTGACCCAGCGCAACTTCAAAGTCACGTAACGGGGAGCGACCGACAAAGCTTTTGACCTCGACCGCTATCTTCTGCCCGTCGCGTTCCGCTGCAATAGGCCGATCCGCCGCCAAATCCACATACAGGCGGTGTTCGCCCGACGTGATCAAGTATGGATCAGCGGTAATTTGCCAGCCATCCTTGATCAGAGCGTTTTTGACCGCATCGTGGATGACATCCTTAGCCATCACTCCCCGTTACATTCTTGCTAAAGCTCTCGCATCGCCAGTGTCGGTTCCAGGCGTTGTGGGACGGCTTCGCGCCAGTTGCGGCGCGGGCGGCTGCCCTGGACCTGGGCCTCGAATTCCGAGCGGAAGTGCTTGATGGTGTAGATCATCGGGCTGGTGGCGAACTCGCCCAGCGGGCAGAAGCACTTGCCGGCGATCTGGTTGGCGATGGTCTCGACCAGTTCGACATCCGGGACCACGCCCGTGCCGTCGTTGATGCGTTCCAGCACTTTCTGCGCCCAGTATGTCCCCTCGCGGCAGGGCGTACACTTGCCACACGACTCATGCTTGAAGAAGCGCACCATCTTGAGGGCAGCCGCGGGAACACTATCGTGCTCGCCGAGGATGATGAACGAGGCCGAGCCGAGGGTCGAGCCGGCTGTCACCATTGCCTCGTAATCCATGCGCGTGTCCATCGCTGAGGCGGGGATCATGGGGGCCGAGGCACCCGCCGGCAGGATAGCCTTCACCGCTGTCCCGTCATAGGTGCCGCCGCCTAGCTCCTCTATCAGGTACCGAATCGGCGTCCCCAGCGGCAGTTCATAGTTGCCAGGCCGCTTGATGTTCCCACTGAGGCAGAAAATCTTGACACCGGGGCTTTTCTCCGTACCGAGGGTCTTGTACCACTCCGCGCCGCGCTCCACTATGGGCCGCACGTTAGCCAGAGTCTCCACGTTATTGATGATGGTCGGCTTGCTGTAGAGGCCGACGGCGGCCGGGAACGGCGGCTTGAGGCGCGGCTGGCCGCGCAGCCCTTCGAGGGAGTTGAGGAGGGCTGTCTCTTCACCGCAGATGTACGCGCCCGCGCCCAGGTGGATATACATATCCAGGCTGTACTGCGTGCCGAACAGGTTCTTGCCGAGGTAGCCCTTGGCGTAGGCTTCGTCAATGGCCTGCTGGAGGATACGGGCGGTGGACAGGTACTCTCCGCGAATGTAGATATAGGCGACGTTGGACTGGATAGCGTAGGTGCTGATAGCCGTGCCTTCAAGGAACAGGTGGGGGTTGCCCTCCATGATCTCGCGGTCCTTGAACGTGCCCGGCTCGCTCTCGTCGGCGTTGACCACCATGTAGCGCGGGAAGACGTCCTTGGGCAGGAAGCCCCACTTGACACCGGTGGGGAAGCCGGCGCCTCCGCGCCCCCGCAGCCCCGCCGCCTTGACGACATCCACGACCGCCTGGGGCGTCATTTCGGTCACGGCGCGCTTGTATGTCGCCCAGCCGCCATCCTTTTCATAGACATCCATCTGATCCAGGCCAGGAATATCGCGGTGATGCAGCAGAATATGTTCAGCCATAAATTCCTCTATCAACTTACGCTAATGGCGACTGCGGCAGCAATTGGACGGCGTCGGCCATGTTGGCGCGGAGAGGCTCGCCCGCCCGCAGCATGTCTATAATGCGGTCCACCTTGTCATCCGTCAGGAACTCCTGGAACTCCAGGTTGATCTGCATACACGGCGCGCGATGGCACGCGCCCAGGCACATGGCTTCTTCCAGGGTAAACAGGCCGTCGGGCGTCGTCTCGCCATGGCTGATACCCAGCTTGTGCTCCAGGACGTGCAAAAACTGGTCCGCGCCGCGCAAGGTACAGGGCAGGTCATTGCAGTAGTGGATGACGTACTTGCCCATTGGCTGCTCGTAGAGCAGGCTGTAGAAGCCGATGACCCCCTGGACCTCGGTGGCGTCCATGTCCAGCAGGTCCGCGATATCGCGCACATCCTGCTGGGAGATGTAGTGGTCGGGGTTGTCTTCCTGGGCCAGGTAACAGGCGTAGATGACCGCCGACGCCTTACGGTCGGGCGGGTAATTCTTGAGCCTCTCAGTCAACAGCAACCTAGATGTTTCGCTTAGCATAGTTCACCATTCACCGACTAACGATCAATCTCGCCCAGGATGGGGTCCCAACTGGCGATGATGGCGATGAGGTCCGAAATCAGGCCGTCCTTGCAGACCAGGGGCATGGCCTGGAGGCTGGCAAAGACGCCAGAGCGCTCGTGGCAGCGATAGGGTTTGGCCGAGCCGTCGCTGGTCATAAAGAAGCCCATCTCACCGCGCGGCGACTCGATAGCGAAGTACGCCTGGCCGGGCGGCGTACGGAAGCCCTCCGTCCAAATCTTGAAGTGGTGGATAAGGGACTCCATGCTAATGGCGATCTCTTCCTTGGGCGGCGGGGCGACCTTGCGGTCGGCGGTCATCCAGCGGCCGGCCGGGATGCCATCCAGCGCCTGCCGCGCGATCTTGAGACTCTCGCGCATCTCTGCAAAGCGGATCATAAAGCGGGCGTAGACATCGCCTGTGGTGCGCACCGGCACATCGAACTTGAGTTGGTCGTAGATCAGGTAGGGCATGTCACGCCGCAGGTCCCAATCAATGCCGGAGGCGCGGGCATGCGGGCCAGAGACATTGTAGGGCAGAACATCCGCCTTGGTCAGCACCCCCACGTTCTGCGTGCGGTCCAGGAAGATGGGGTTGCCGACGAGAACTTCCTCGATCATGTCGAGGCGCGAGGGCAGATAGTCGAGATAGCGCCTTACAACACGGTCAAAGCCCTGTGGCAGGTCATAGGCCAGGCCGCCAGGGCGGATAAAGCTCGTCATCATGCGCGCGCCCGACGTAAACTCCATGATGTCGTAGACCTGCTCGCGGTCGTCAACTGCCCACAGGAAGGGACTGGAGGCGCCCATGTCCAGCGACGCCGAGCCGATGCATAGCAGGTGACTCGAAATGCGGTCGAGTTCGAGCAAGACGACACGGGCCCACTGAGCCTTGGGCGGCGCGTCCAGCCCCAACAGCCGCTCGATACAGCCGGAGAAGGCCATGTTGCAGTGCAGGGGTGAGGCGTAGCCGGTACGGTCGGTGCAGGGCAGCGCCTTAAGATACGACTTGCTCTCCATCGTCTTCTCAATACCTGTATGGAGGAAGCCGATGTCGGGCATGACGCGGACGATGCGCTCGCCATTGAGTTCCGTCACCAGGCGCAAGACGCCGTGGGTAGCCGGGTGGTGGGGGCCAATGTTCATGACCATCGTGCCGCTAAATGGGTCGTCCAGGTCCTCGGACGGTGTTGGCTCAGCCATCGGACCGATGGTCGCCACATCTTCCAGCGCCACGCCGGTGTGCTGACGAATGCCCCCGGTTGGCTCAATCGGCTGCGACCACCTGGCCTTGTAGTCCGGGTCGGAGACGGACTGTGCCCCAATCAGGATATCAGGGTTCTGCTGCTTGGCCTCGGCCGCCAGCGCCAGCCCCTGTGGGGTAAACGACTTGCGCTTGTGAATCTCGTGGGCGTTGTGGGAGAAGGCAACTTCCTCGTAGCCTAGCGGGAAGTCGCGCCGCAGCGGGTGGTCATTGAAGTTGTGGGGCATGAGGATGCGCCGCAGGTCAGGGTGGCCCTCGAAGCGGACGCCGAACATGTCATACGTCTCGCGCTCGAACCAGTTGGCGCCAGGGAAGACCGAGGTAAGGCTGGGGACCGTCGGCGGGTCGCCCTGAGCGTAGGTACGGAGCGAGAAGCGGGCGTGGTTCGGATGCGAGAGGAACTGGTAGACGACCTCGAAGCGCGGGCTGCGGCCCCACCAGTCCACCGCCGTAATATCCACCACCTGGGTGTAGGCCAGCTCCGGGTCGGTCAGCAGGAGCTTGGCAGCGGCAACGATTTGCTCAGTCGGTACGAGGATGGACACATGCCCGTGGTTGTCCTCGCGCTGCAGGCCATCCCCGAATTGAGCGCGGAGTTTGTCGAAGGTCAGGTCAGCGTGGCTCATAGTTAGCCTCGCCGCGGGACGCGGTCGAACAGAGTGACGGTGTTGCCGGGTTGGGGTTGGCGCAGGTCAATGGCTGGCTCCTTGACGCCCGTCAGCTTTTCGCGCTCGATCTTCTCGTGCAGGCGCATGATGCCGTCAATGAGCGCCTCGGCGCGGGGCGGACAGCCCGAAATGTAGACATCCACAGGGACGACGTCATCCACGCCCTGCACCAGGGCGTAATTGTTGAAGATGCCGGTGCAGGAGGCGCAGTCGCCCATGGAGACGACCCACTTAGGGTCGGCCATCTGGTCGTAGATCTGGCGCAGGACAGGGGCCATCTTGCGCGAGAGCCGGCCGGCTACAATCATCAGGTCAGATTGGCGGGGTGAGGCGCGCATGAGTTCCAACCCAAAGCGGGCCATGTCCTGGCGCGGCCCCTGCGCATGCATCATCTCAATGGCGCAGCAGGCTAGGCCAAACAGCGCCGGCCACATGGACCGACTCCTCGCCCAACCGAGCGCCTTTTCCAATGAAGTCGTGACAATGCCAAGATTACCCGTCTTTTCTTCGAGACCCATGCTTCACCTCATATGGCGCATTCCTGGTGGAGACTATTCCCACTCTAACGCGCCCTTCCTCAATAAGTATACGTAGCCGATAATCACCAGGACAAAGAAAAACAGAATCTCGGCCAGGCCCACCCAAATGGGGTTCATGCGCTTGTAGACGACGGCCCACGGGTACAGGAAGACAATCTCGATGTCGAAGACGATGAACAGGGTGGCCGTCAGATAGTAGCGGATGGGGAGCCGACGCATGGCCTGGCCGATGGGCCGCATACCCGACTCGTAGGGCATCATCTTGGCGCGGGTCGGGACGCGCGGGCCGAACAGGCGGGCGATGATGAGAACCAGGATCCCCAGCCCCACCGACATAATAAACAGTACGAGAATGGGCAAGAAGTCTTGTGGCATGGTGTGCTCCGACAAAAACAGGGCTAAGCTACCCGACATACCCGTCTGAGTCGCTTAGCCCCAATCACGTCTTGGGTGGAGCCTTCGATCGCAGTATCCTCACGACAGTGTGGTGATGTGCTTACAGACGGGCATCGTGAGCAAACTTTGCGTTATGACACGGTCTAACCTCGACTACGACCTCCCGACAGCCGATCCTGGAGGCGCTTCAACGCCTCCCACTCCCCCGCTGCTGCTAAGCGGGCCTGCTCGGCCCAGGTGGTTGGGTCGGCCGTGCGGAAGCGCGGGCCGGCCTCAGTCAGGATCCGCTGCATCTGGTCAGTACTCATCTCGGACAACTGGCGGAACGTCCTGATTCCAGCCGCATGGAATAATCCAGCAATCTTGGGGCCAATACCTTCGATAATCGTCAGGTCATCTGACCCAACCCAGGCTGGTTTGCCGCCCTGCCATTCCGTACTTACGGGAGGGGAGACGCGCGCCTCGACCTCGGGACGCGCGGACTGCGCGGCCGTCGGCGTCTCGGGCGGAATGGGCGTGGGAGCTATGGCGCTAGCCTCCGTCACGTCCCGCGCGGTGGTGGGCATCTCGGGCGGAACGGGCGTCGGCGGTGCGACAACCGCGCCTGGCTGGCTCACAGGCGCCGACATTTCGCTCTGACTGAATTCTACGCCAGGTTCACGAATCGCGCCAATTGCCGCTTCCTCGCTCGGCTGGCTTCGGCTGGGGACGGGGGGGACATCCACTGCGCCTTCCAGGGCTGCCTGGTCCGCCGCCAGGCGGGTCTCCGCCGTCTCACGCGGGTTGGGGATAATGGAGGGACTGCCCGCGCCGTGGGAGCCGATATCCTGGCTACTCGCCGCCACTTCACTCGGCACGGGTATGGCTGAGGTCGACGGCACGAGGCCGGTCGTGGTTTCTACAGGAGCCGTCGGAATAGAACTGACCGGGGTCACCGCTGCGGGCATCGGTGGGATGCCAGGCGCGGTAGGCGTCTCAGCGGGAGTAGTCGCAGACGCATCAGTACTCCCCAAGGCATGCGCTCCAACCTGCTGGGCCGTCTCGGGCGACGAAGTCACAGATGGCGCGAGGAGCGTCGGGCTAGAGAAGACAGCCGGCGCCGGGGTAGCCGGCGTCTCCACAGAGGCGGTCGGCGTGATGCTCGGCCTTTCAACCGTCGGGGCAACCGCGGCGAGGGTCTCACTCGCGGCTTCGACATGCGCTTCAGCTTGCTGGGTGGCCTGTTCGCGCATCGGCTGCGCCATCTCGACGGACGAGGGCATGGCGGGCGCGGTGGATGTCGTGGGAGCCGAACGCGCGGGGCCAGTCGGGGCTTCTCCGGAGGCGCTCGCCACGCCAACGGGTATCACTCCCGCCACCGCTGGCGGGCCGGCCGGCGATTCCGGCGTTTCAACAGTAGCCGGGATGACAGGGGCCGGAGCCGCCGCTGCCTGAGGGGTCCCACTGGCCGCTTCGGCGCTCTGTGCCGCGTGTACTTCAACATGGGCTACCTGAACTGGTCCACTCGTCGGCGCAGCCGGCATGCCCCCCGATGGAGCGGCCGGCTCCCCGGTCCCTCTCGACGCCGGAGCCGAGAGCGGCGCCTGTTGGGCGTCGGGCCCTGTCTCGTCTCTCGATGGCACGATAGCTGTGACGGGAGCCGATGGCGGCGTCCCGGTCGACGGGGTAACGGCGGACGACGTCTCCATTTCGGGCAGGGGTGGGGTGCCTGGCGCTGTAAACGACTCAGCGGCAGCCAGCGCAGACACCTCACTACTCGCTCCGACGAGCGTTCCACCTGGCTGGGCGGCTTCCTCGCCCCTCTGCTCCGTCGTCTCGGTGAATGAGGTCATAACTGACGCGGTGGAGGCTGTGGGGACCAACTGCGTTGGGCTGGCGAGGGTCTCCTCAGAGGAGCCTACTATACGAGAAGGCGTCTCTGCCGCCGCCAAGGGCGGGATGGAGGGCGGCTCAGGCGCTTCAACGAGGGCCGATGTGACAGGGGCCACTGCCTGAGGGGATACCGTGGCCGGTTCAGCCGGGGTTTCACCCGACCGGGCAGCTTCCTCGCGCATCGGTTCCGCCGTCTCAGGGGATGTCGTCGTGGCTGGCGCAGCTGGGGCCGCCGCATGAGGCGCTTCACTCGGCACGACTGACGCTCCACCTTGCTGGGCGGCCTGTTCGCGCATCTGCTTCGCCAGGCGGGCGGGAATCGGTTTCGGGCGGCCGCTGGGCAACGTCTCGCCCGTCGTAGACCCGGCAGGCGCAGCGGGCATCGTCGGCGCCGCCGGCGATGTAGGCGCGGCAGGGGGCGTTGGGGCGGCGCTGGCGGTCGGGGTCTCGGCTGCAGGCGCGTGCCCGGCCTCGTGTCCTGCTTCACCCGCTTCCTGCTGGCGCATTTGCTTCGCCAGGCGAGCCGGGATGGGCTTGGGCTTGGCGCCGGGCGCCGCGGGAGCTGCTGCTGGAGCTGACGAAGCTGGAGCAGCCGCCACTGGCGCGGGGGCCGCCCTGGGCGTTTCAGCCGCCGCGCCCCCACCTGTCTTCTTGGATTCCTTGGCGTCGCGGGCGGCCGCCTCTTCAGCCCAGGCGCGGGGGTGCGTGCGGGCGTAGTAGGTCGTGGTGACGGACAGGATGTCCTTGTTATAGATGGCCGACTCGTGCCGTTCGTAGGTCGACAGCTCGTAGTCGTGGTTCATCTTGATGGCGTCGAACGGGCAAAACTCGGCGCAGTAGCCGCACTGCATGCAGATGGTGGTGTCAATGTAGAATTCTTCCGGCTCTGGCTTCGGCTTGCCGTCCGGCTTGGTGCCGCGCACAATCCAGATGCACTGGGGCGGGCAGACCTTGGCGCAGATGCCGCACGAGGTACACCAGTCCTGGCCCGTGTCGGCGTCCACGATGAGCATCGGGTAGAAGCGGAAGCGTTCGGGAATCGCCAGCTTCTCCTCGGGGTACTGGACGGTAAACAACCCTTTGGAGTCATTAGGCGTCTGGCGCACGGCGTCCGGAGTCAGGGCGCGGGCCTTGATTCGCTTGGGGTCTTCCGTATAGGTTTCGACAAAGTGCTTGAGCGTGACCATCAAGCCGCGCAGCACGCCAAATCCGAACATGCAACCTCCGATATGTTTATCGGTCCAGTTCACCCAATACGATGTCTATGCTGCCCAGATTGGCGATGACATCCGCGATCTTGTGGCCGACGGACATCTCCTTGAGGGCCTGGATATTGATGAACGAGGGGGCGCGGACGTGATACCGATACGGGTTCGCCGTGCCGTCGCTGACGACGTAGAAGCCTAGCTCGCCCTTGGGGTTCTCGACGCGGCCATAGCTCTCGCCCTTGGGCACGCGAATCTGCCACGCCTTCTTGCCGGACATAACTGGGCCACCCGGCAGGTCCTTGAGCGCCTGCTGGAGGATGCGGATGGACTGGCGAATCTCGGCCACACGGAGATAGTAGCGGTCATACAGGTCGCCGCGCGTGCCAGTCGGAATCTCAAAATCGAAGCGGTCGTAGATGCCGTATGGCTCGTGGCGGCGCACGTCGTATTTGACGCCCGAAGCGCGCAGGATAGGGCCAGACAGGCTCAGCCCAATAGCTTTGTCAGGTGGCAGGACGCCGACACCGATACAACGGCTCTTGATGATCTCATTATCATTGAGGAACTCTTCCAACTCATCAATCTCGCGCGGCAGACGGTTGAAGGCCAGTTCCTCGGCCAGCGGCATAAACTCGGGCGGCAGGTCATAGGCGCAGCCGCCAAAACGCATGTAGTTGCACATCATGCGGGAGCCGGAGGTCATCTCGAACAGGTCGAGGATCAGCTCGCGGTTCTCGATGGAGTAGAGCATAGGAGTAAAGAACGCGCCCAGGTCGGAGGTGAACTGCCCGATGCCAAAGAAGTGGTTCTGGATTCTGGTCAGTTCCTGCATGATGACGCGAATGTACTCGGCGCGTTCGGGGACTTCGACCTTCATGAGCCGCTCGACGGCCATCGCATAGGCAGTATTATTGCCCATGGAACAGAAGTAGTCGAGACGGTCGGTGAACGGCATGTTCATGAGCCACATGTTGCGTTCGCCAATCTTCTCGTGGTTGCGGTGAAGATAGCCGACCACCGGCTTGACATCCACAACGGTCTCGCCGTCCAGCGTCACCTGCATGCGAAACACGCCGTGGGTGCTGGGGTGCTGCGGCCCCATGTTGATGACGAACTTTTGGGTATGGATGGTTCCAAGTTCAGACACATCCACCACAGGCAGCGTCTCATCAGGCGCAGTGACGGCGTCCGGGTTCCACTGGGTCGGGTAGGCGTTGTTGCGGCCCCAGGTCACGCGCTCCTCGGCGCGGTGGTGCTTGCCGCCGGGCCAACGGCTGCCAAACGGCTTGTGGTCTTCCTCGTAGTACGGCTCGTGGAAGTCCTTGCGCAGCGGCCAGCCCTCATAGCCATCCCACATCAGGATGCGGCGCAGATAGGGATGCCCGGCAAAGCGGATGCCGAACATGTCGTAGACTTCGCGCTCCTGAAAGTTGGCGCCCGGCCAGACCGCGCTGACGCTCGGCAGGATTGGATCTACCTTGTCCGACGTGCTGACCTTCATCACCAGCGGCATACTGGGAACGTTACCGTCTATCTGCATCGGATAGAGGTAGTAGACCGTCTCCAGGCGGTCAGCATAATCGGCCGCCGTGACCATGGAGAGGTAGGTGTAGCCAGCCTCGTGGCGCAGGTATTCCGACACTTCCAGCAGGTGGTCAGGCTTGACCACATACGCGCCGCTGGCGTCCTTCGAGACAGCCTCTGGGAAAGCCTGGTCGACCGGCTGGGCGGGCGCGAGTTGGGTAGGAGCGGGGGCTAGTGTCGCCATGCATTGCCTCAACTTCACTAGGGTGAACTACAGGGCGGGCGCCGTTACGCGGGACTGAAGCCAGCGTTGAATTGAGCTTTCGCTCTCGATGCTTGTACCACCCTGGAACAAGCTCAATAGCTCGATGTCTTCATCCAGGTCAGGCCAGTGAATTACATCATCATCGCCCTGTAGCTGGTAATGATTGCGCTCGGCGGGAGTGCCGTGCCTCAGTCGCGGAAACCAGGCCAGGGGCGAGGATAGAACACGTCCATCTTTGAGATAGACATTCAAGGC
>JAHCIP010000215.1 GCA_026129165.1 Anaerolineae bacterium | reverse complement strand
TGGGGTTCGCCGCGCCCCTATCCCGCACCCCGCCCTTGGTTGGGGGGGGGGGGGGGGGGGGGGTCGCCCCCCATACCAAGACCGCTACTCCCACCAGCCCTAGCACAACGTTTAGCCCCACCACCCACGCTTCGCCCGTCGGCAGCGTCAGCCCGGCAGTGTAGGACACCAACCCGCGCCACGCGATGCCCCACAGGTCGGCCAACCGCCACGTCCACCCCTTCTGGCTGGCGTGGCCGAGCAGGTAGCGGGCCTGGCCGACCACCCAGGGCAGGTAGGCCAGGGCCAGGGCGAACATGACGCCCAGCCAGTCTCTCACCGCAAAGGACGCAGAGGGCACAGAGAAAATACTAAATAATCCTCTGCGTCCTCCGCGTCCTCTGCGGTAAATATCGTAGGCTAATACGGCAAGAGCATGGGCCGGGAGGATGAAGAAGACGCCGTAGTGGGTGTACAGGCCGAGCAGGGTAACGACAGCGTAGGCGGCGAGCCAGGGACGGCCGCCCCCCCGCAGCCAGCCCATGAGACACACGGTGGACCACAGCGCCAGGAGCGACGCCAGGGCGTACATGCGGAGTTCCTGGGCGTAGTAAACGTGCACAGGGGCCGTCGCCATGAGCCAGGCGGCCAGCAGGCCACCCCGCCGCCCGAATAACCACACGGCAGCGAGGTAGGCCAGGGGAATCATAGGCAGGGCAACGGCGGCGGACAGGAAGCGCAGCGCGAACTCACTCTGAGCCAGGCCGGGCGGCGGGGCGACCAGGACGGCCCAGAGCTTGAGCAGGGCGTAGTAGACGGGCGGGTGGGTGTCCGTGCCAGGCGTAAGAACCTGTGACCAGGGCAGGCTGATGACGTAGGTGGTAAAGCCTTCATCGCCCCACAGGTCCTGCGCCCCCAACTGGTAGACGCGCAGGGCAAACCCGACGACCAGGGCCAGGAGCAGCCCCCACCGCGACCACCCCCGCATTACTGACCCACGGCGACTTTGACGACGATCTTCTTGACGGGGACTGACTCGGCCACGGCGACACGCGGGGAATGGGCGTCGGTGGGCCACAGCACGGCCAGGTAGCCTGGTGTCAGCTTCACCCGCGTGATGCTGTCTTCGGCCACGTGGCCGAGCAGAGCGTCAATCCCCCCGCCGTAGGGTTGGGTCACCTGGACCTGGTCCACCGGCGCCCAGGCGATAACCTCCTCGCCCGCCTGGACATACTGCACATCCAGGTATTGCCGATGCGCCTCGAACAGGAGAGGGCCGCTGGGAACGACGCTGTCGTAGGACTGGACGATGGCGTAGGCGGTGTCGCCGTCCAGGTCCACGCGGCCATCGGCAAGACCCTCGGCCGGCACGGATTTTAGGAACTCGATGGCGCGCTGCATGGCCGGGGTGGCGGCGACTTGCTGATCTAATTGGTCGAGATGGCTGACAATCATGCGATAATTCTCCAGGGTGATGGTGCGCTGATTGTAGCACCGCGACTACGCAGGGTCAAAATTAAGCCATCGCTTTGACTTCCGGGGGCAAGGGGCCTATACTTGAGATGGGTTTTTAGGGTGTCCTAAGTTTTGATGGAGCGTCTATGTACACGGCGGCGGTCGAAGACTATCTCAAAGTTGTCTATGAGTTGACCCGCGAGGAGGGACGCGCGACGACGACCGGCATTGCCGACCGTCTCGGTGTCGCGCCCGCGTCGGTGAGTGGGATGTTCAAGAAGCTGGTGGAGATGCGGCTGATCGAACACACGCCTTACCAGGGGGTGGTGTTGACATCGGCCGGCCAGAAGATCGCGCTGGAAGTCATCCGCCACCACCGTCTGGTCGAACTCTACCTGGCCGAGGCGCTCGGCATCCCGTGGGACAAGGTCCACGCGGAGGCCAACCGCCTGGAGCACGCCATCTCGTCCGATGTGGCCGATCGTATGGCTGCCGCGCTGGGCAACCCCCTCAGCGACCCCCACGGCGCGCCCATCCCCGATAAGGACGGCGCCATTGCGCCGGTCGCCTCGCGCCGCCTGTCGGACCTCCAGCCTGGCGACGTGGGGCGGGTGGCCGAGGTGATTGACGAGGACGCGGCCCTGCTGCGCTCGCTCGCCTCCATTGGCCTGTTCCCCAATGTCACAGTCCAGGTGCTCGAACGCGATACTGGCTCAGGCGAACTCATGCTTCGCATCGGAGAAGGCGACCATGCTGTGTCCTCCCGTGAGGCGAGCCGCATCTTTGTCCACGAGCCGGAGCGCAAGAATTAGCCATGCCTATTCTACGTCTGGACCATGTTCAAATCTCCGCGCCGAAGGGCGAGGAAGCCGCTGCCCGCCGCTTCTACGGCGGCTTGTTGGGCCTGACCGAGATTCCCAAGCCCCACACCCTCCAGGGACGCGGCGGCGTCTGGTACCAGGTGGGCGAGCACCAGATCCACCTGGGCATGGAAGACCCCCAGCCCAATGCCGCCTCGCGCCGCCATATTGCGCTGCTGGTGGACAACCTGGACGAGTTCCGCGCCCATCTCGAAGCCCACGGCGTCGAGACGAGCGAGGACCTGCCCCTGCCCGGCTACCGCCGCTGCTACGCCCGCGACCCCTTCGGCAACCGGGTCGAGTTTATGGAGAGAGTTGAGGAGTAGGGAGTAGGGAATAGGGAGCTAAGTAACAGGAGTCACGCGGTAGCGACGCCCGCCAGACCCTCAAGGGTCTGGCTACGGGATGGAAGCCCAAGGGGCTAGGGTCCAGCCCCCAACGGGGGCTTCCATCCATAGCCTGCCCGCTTTAGCGGTAGGTGAATGTTGTCATCTAGTCATTCTTGTAAGTAAATAACCTGCTCTAGGGCCGAGTTTTGCTCAGGTCAATCGGGGGCAGCGCCTTTGGATCCGGTGCAACAAAGGGCGCGCTCTGTGGCGTGGCGACCGGGCGGCGGCCCAGCGTGGCGCCGCGCTCGACCAGCGGGAACCACGTCAGGTAGACCGTCGGTTGCGCCGCGCCCAGGCTGACCTCGTCCAGCAGGACGGGCCCGCCCGATGCGACGCTCAGGCGCAGGTCGAACAGCGCGCCTGCCAGCCCTGCCAGGTCGAAGGTGGCTTGCTGCCAGCCCCCTCGTCCATCCGGGGTAAGAATATACGTCACCGGCGGCTGCCCTGTCGAGAGGTTTTCGAAGCGCACCTGGAGGGTGCTGCCTCCCTCGGATGTGGCAAGATAGAGGAAAGCCAGAGCGCTGGAGCCACCAGTCGGCACGCTGACCCGCTGCCTGAGACTCGCCCCCACCCCCAGCCGCGCCCCCGCCTCACCAGAATGCCCCGCGCCTGTCTGCGTATCCCCGCTGACCGTCCAGCCCGTCAGGCCATCCTCAAACCCCCCGTTCACCACTGTATCATTCCCCGGCCGCAGGTAGAGCGTCACCCCTTCCTGCTGCCCTGTCCCGCCCAGCACAGTCATGGGCGCGGGCGCCAGGTAGTCGGGGTGGGACACACTCAGGCGGCGGGTGGCCGTGTCGTTCAGGTAGAGCGTGTAGCCCCCCGCTCCGCCGCTCCGCGTGTCCGGGTTCACGGCGGCCGGCTGGCTCGTCACCAGCGCGCCAGCAATGGGCTGCCCCCGGTTGCCCAGCACCCGGCCGGCCACACTGGCCCGGACTGAAGTCACAACCGCTGCGTCGTCGGGGGTGTAGCGGCTGAGGTTACCCAGGCCGTCACGTGCGCGCACGCGGAAGCGGTAGGTTCGGCCCGCCACGCCGAAGTAGACGCCCTCGGTGTCGGTGGTGTTCAGGCGCCAGTCGGTCCAGGGGCCGTCCTCCTCGCGCACCTGGACATCATAGCTCGCCACACCGATGCCCGCGTCCTGCCCCGCCCAGTCCACGACGATGATCGTCGCCAGTTGATAGCGCCCGCCGGCCTGGATGCTCACGCTGGGCGGCTCGGTGTCTACACGGGTGCCCACGGCCGGCGACCAGTCTGAGACATTGCCGGCCCGATCGCGGGCGCGCACGCGGAAGGAGTACAGGTGGCCGTTGATGCCCGTCTCGAAGGGCTGGCTGGTCGCCGCTGTGTTGTAGACGCCGACATAAACGCCATTGTCATAGACCTCGAAGTTGTAGTCCTGAACCCCGCTACCGTCGTCGCTGGTTGACCAGGAGACGGTAAAGTTGCTCCCCGAATAGGTCGGCAGGGAGACAGTGGGGACAACGGGCGGCACATTGTCCACCAGCGTCTCTCCACTGGCAGGCCCCCATGACGACGAGCCGCCGGTCAGGTAGTTAGCGCGCACTCGGAACTGGTAGACCGTATTGTGCGCGCCCTCGAACTGCGCTGTCGTCGCCGGGGTATTATCGCGCCAGTCGGTCCAGTCGCCAAAGCTGCCCGTCGGCGTCCGCTGCCGGGTCTGCACGTCCCAAGTGGCGATGCCGCCCATGCTCCCCGCGCCCCAGCCAATCGTTGTGCCGGTAGCGCCGATAAAGGCCGGCAGGGTATTCATGCGGGCGATGTCATAAGTTACCTGCAAGCGAGGGCGGTTGGCAGAGTTGCTCGCCTCGCGGGACCAGAAGGCGCGGTCGAAGACGCCGCTCCTCGGCGTCTCGTCGCCGACGAGAATCACCCCCTGGTTGCCCAGGTCGCCGCTCGCCCAGCCTCGCGCCAGAACCGTCAGGTTCCACTCGTAGCGCCTGACGCCTGTCCCCACAGTAGCGCTCGCCCAGTTGCGGCTGTTGTCGTAGGCGGGCGGCGCGTTCCAGGTGACACCGGTTTCGCTCCAGCCGCTCAGGATGCGGCGGACAACAATCTCCATGTCGCCGCTGCCCAACGCGCCGTAGAGAGCCAGGCTCATCGTGGCCGTGTCAATCACAGCGCCCTCGGGCAGCGCGGCCAGGTTGAAGTAGACCAGGCTGCGTTCGGCCTCCGCGCCGCCACCCTCGAAGCCTACAAATAGCGTCTGGTCGCCGCCCCGATTCTGGTCGCGGTAGGCCGGGCCGGACCCGATCCAGGCGTCTCGTTCGGCGGTAAAGTCTATGCTGTCAAGGACAGCGTCTGGAGCCGCCCCCTTATGAAAGACGGGCGGAACGAGCGGCGCGTTGGGAACCGGCGGCAGGGGCGACTTGGTGGCGGGCGAGGGCGGGTCGGCGTGGGCGGCGGGCAGGAGACTCAGAGAGAACAGCAGCAGCAGGCTTACGACGAGCCAGCGGCGGACAGACTTAGGCATGGTCGCCTCCTCAGGCGATGCTCTCTAACAAGACGGTAAACTCTGCCAGCACCATGGCCGTCGCGCCCCATACCTTGTGCGGTCCGACACGGTAGAACGGCACGACGACCGGGCTGCCGCGCAACTCCCAGGTCTCCTCAGCCCGCGTCGCCGCGTCCAGGAGCATCTCCAGCGGCGCTTCCAACACCTCCGCGACCTCGCGCGGGTCGGGGACAAAATGGGGCCGCGTCTCGCTCATGGCGACAAAAGGGTGGATGAGGTAGTTGCTAGGCGGAATATACAGCGGTGTCAGTTCACCCAGCAGGGTCACAGGGATGCTCAGGCCGACCTCTTCGTGGGTCTCGCGGACAGCCGCTTGAGCCGGCGTCTCGCCGAGCTTGACACCGCCGCCGGGCAGCGAAATCTGGCCGCTATGGGTTGCCATGCCCTCGGTGCGGCGGGTAAGGACGAGATGGATCCTCTCGTCCAATGGGTATAACAGGAGCAGCACGCCCGCCTGGCGTGGCGTCACGTCGGGCGGGGGTGTGACCCGGCGCGGCTGCGGCATCATGCGCGCCCAGGCTGTCAGGCCCGGCCGCGCCAAGGCCAGCGCCTGTCGAATTTGCTCAAAAGTGGGATATGGGGTCATAATAACCTAATTCTAGTTCAACCCTGTCAATTATAACACACCCAGCAGAGAAAGGAACCTCTATGGCGCGAAAGCCAGTCCAGGCTGAGAAACTTGAAACCGAAGGCACTGTCATCGAAGCGTTGCCCAATGCCTCATTCCGTGTCCAGTTGGACGGCGGGATGGAGACGCTGGCCTATCTGGCCGGACGTCTACGCAAGAACAACATCCGTGTCTTGCTTGGCGACCGTGTGCGGGTCGAATTGACGCCGTATGATCTGACCCGCGGCCGCATCGTTTATCGTCTGAGCAATCGTCCTCCGGGGCCACCCGCCGCTTCTTCCAGCCGGCCCTAATTTCCTCCCCTGTTTCAAGCTTCGTGTATCACGTTGCGAGCCAGGACGCGCCCCAACGTGAAACACGAGGCTTGAAACCTTTTATAGGAGGTCCGATGATTGACCAACTCATGACGACGGGCGATGTCCAGGTCAGCGACGGGGACCGAGCGCAGATTGAGCGCAAGGTCGCCAAACTCGACAAGCTGTTGACGAACTGGGACCAGGATACTGTCTGGATTCGGGTCGCCCTCAAGCCCCGCCAGAAGAGTGAGGGTGTCCACGCCTTGATTACGGTGGGCATTCCAGGCGCGACGCTGGTGACCGAGGAGGAAAGCGAGTCGGCCGTCAAAGCGGTCGGCATCGCCGTAGACGAGATGGAGCGCGAGCTGCGCAAGCGCAAGACGCGCAATGAGCAGCGCCGCCGAGGCCCCGGCGTCGGGGAGGTGCTGGCGGCGGAACAGGCCGCCGAGCCAGAGGAAGAGGATTACGCCCCGCCCGCGGAAATCCGCTAACGTTTTCCCTGCATAAAGCACGATTCTGAATCACCACAGGCCGCTGGGATAGTCCCAGCGGCCTGTTTGCTCTGTCTACAAGGATGTCTTAGGCTATCCCTTCTCCCACCAGATGACGGCGGCGTGGCGTTCGCGGGGGCGGACCACGAGGCGCTCGGCCTCCTCCGCCATCATCGGCGCGAGGGCAGCCTGTAGTTCGACGTCGCGCTGGGCGTCGGGGCGTAGGCCGAGGCGATGGCGATAGAGAGCCAGGGCGGCGTCCCAGTCGGGGAAGACGAGCGTGGGCTGGACGGGAACCAGCGTCACGTTGACGGGCAGGCCCAGGTGGAAGGCGACCGCCGCCGCGTCCAGGTATGTCGGCCCACTGGGAACGGTCCAGCCGCGAAACTGCCGCCAGAGAGGAGCCATCGCGCCGACGGGGTGGGTGAGGGTCAGAAACAGGGCGGCAAAGTGGCGGGCGGCCTGGTCCAGAGCCTGGATAAACGGGGCGAGGTCGGGGACATCGTAGGCAACGTTGGCGGACACCACCAGGTCGGCCGGCTGGACGTCGGCCAGGGCGTTGGGCCAGGGGCGCGGGACAATGCGGACGTTGCTCCGTCCCGCCACCGCCTCCGCCAGCACCTCGCGCATGCCTGCCGACGGCTCGACGGCCACGACCGCCCGCGCCCGCTCGGCCAGCGGCGCGGTGAAGCGCCCACCGCCCGCGCCCACGTCAATGACGCTAATGTCGGGGCTGAGCCACGGGGACAAGAAGCGGATGAACGGCTCCTCGCGGCCGCGCATGACCTGGTTGACGGCGCGGAAGCGGTCGGCGTGCTGCCGCCAGCCGTCGGCGCTCGATGGAGCCGAGTCGGCGTCTTCGGGCGGTGGCGCGGTCCACTGGAGAAGCTGCTCGCGCCAGCGGACGGGGGGAAGGGAATTTGCCATTATAACCTATGGACAACTCAACTCAATCGTTGTCAGCAATGGGGAGGCTCCGAACGCGGCTGTGTCCCTCTGTAACAGTTAGGATAGCCCCTTGAACCAGGTCACCGCTGTGCTGATCGAGAACGCTCTGTAGATAGCGATTGACATTCAGCGGCCCCATATTGCGTAAACGGAATATCACGACGCTTGGTAACACATCGCCGCTGGCAGCCATGAGATCGCCAAAGTCCAGATCATGCGTCAAGACAACGCGGTCTTCATCGCGTGCCATTTTCAGTATTTGTGGGTCGGGCAAACGGTCAAGGCCGAGTTCATGGAGGTGAACTGCATCATGACCGAGCTGGCGCAGGAAAAGGACTGCGTCCGGCGAGATGCCCATGTCGGCCAGAAACTTCATGGAGCAATGGGTTCCAGAAAATGCACTGACTCTTCGGCCAGCCAGGCGGCGTACTGTAGCGCCTGGCGAACATCCTCGGCCTCAAGATAGGGGTAGGCTTGAAGAATCGCGTCGGTCGTCATGCCATTGGAGACGAGATTTAGAATTAAGGACACTGTTACGCGCATCCCGCGAATACAGGCCCGTCCTCCCATCACGTTGGGGTCAAAGGTTATACGGTCGAACTGCATCATTCCCTACTCCTTATCCCAAATATGCCTTCTTGACCCGCTCATCCCCCGCTAGCGAGGCGGCCGACCCCTCGAAGGTGATACGACCGGCCTCCAGGACATAGCCTCGGTCGGCGTGCTGGAAGGCCAGGTGGGCGTTCTGCTCGACCAGAAGGATGGTCACGCCCTGGGCGTGGAGGTCGCGGATGATGGAGAAGATTTCGCGGATGATGAGGGGAGCCAGACCCAGGCTCGGCTCGTCCAGCAGGAGCAGGCGCGGCCGGCTCATCAGGGCGCGGGCGATGGCGAGCATCTGCTGCTCCCCGCCGCTGAGGGTGCCGGCCAGTTGGTAGCGGCGCTCGGCCAGGCGCGGGAAGCGGCGAAACTGCTCCGCGATGTCGGCCTGGACCTGGGCGCGGTTGGTCTGAGTATAAGCCCCCAGTTCCAGATTTTCCAGCACCGTCAGGCGCGACAGCATCCGCCGCCCTTCCGGGCTGTGGGCCACGCCCAGCCGCACGACTTCATCGGGGCGGCGGCGCGTAATGTCCTGTCCCTTGTAGACGATACGGCCGCTACGTGGGGTGACCAGGCGCGAGATGGCGCGCAGGGTCGTGCTCTTGCCCGCGCCGTTGGCCCCGATGAGCGTCACGACCTCGCCTTCGCCAATGGTTAGCGTCACGTCCTGCAGCGCCTGGATGCCGCCGTAGTTGACGTTCAAGTTGACTATTTCCAGCAAGGGATTGGACGTCATGCCCGGCCCTCCTGTCCTACTCGGCTTCGCCCAGGTACGCCTCGATGACGCGGGGGTCGGTCTGGACATGGGCCGGGTCGCCTAGCGCGATGAGGTGGCCGAAGTCCAGCACGGCGATACGGTCGCACAGCCCCATGACCAGCGGGACATGGTGCTCGATGAGCAGGATGGTCAGGTCGAAGTCGCGCCGCAACTGGCGGATGAAGCGGCTCAACTCGGCCTTCTCGGCTGAGTTCATGCCGGCGGCCGGCTCGTCCAGCAGCAGGACACGCGGCTTGAGGGCCAGGGCGCGTGCAATCTCCAGACGGCGCTGATCCCCATAGGGGAAGTTGCGCGCCTGCTCCTCGGCGCGGTCGGCCAGCCCCACCAGGGCGAGCAGTTCTAGGGCGCGGGCGCGGCTGGCCTGCTCCTCGGCCGGCGCGGGGGGCAGGCCAAACACCCCGGCCAGCACGCTGGCTCGCGTGTGGATGTGCTGGGCAATCATCACGTTCATCAGAGCCGACAGGTTGCTGAACAGGCGGATGTTCTGGAAGGTGCGGGCGATGCCCCGCGCCGCGATCTGGTGAGGCCGGCGGCCGATAATGTTCTGGCCGTCGTACAGGAGATGGCCCGCGCTGGCGGTCGTGAGACCGGTCATCAGGTTGAAGACGGTGGTTTTGCCCGCCCCGTTCGGCCCAATCAGGCCAAAGATTTCGCCCTGGTAGACCTCAAACGACACCTGGTTGACCGCGACCAGACCGCCAAAGCGCCGTGTCAGGCCCTGGGCATCCAGGACCTTGACACGGCTAGCGGTGGACGCCGGAGGCAGGGCCGCGCTCATCGTTAGCGGCTCGCCTTTTCGCGCAGGGCGATGTGGAGTTCCTTCAACTGCTTCTCGTCCACTTCGGAGGGGGCCTGGGTCATCAGGTCCACGGCGGCCTGGGTCTTGGGGAAGGCGATGACCTCGCGGATATTGGGCGCGTCGGCCATGAGCATGGCGATGCGGTCAATGCCGAGCGCGATGCCGCCGTGGGGCGGCGCGCCGTACTCGAAGGCGTCGAGCAGGTGGCCGAACTGGACGCGGGCCTGGTCCATGCTCAGGCCGAGCAGGCTGAAGATTTTCTCCTGCACGTCGCGGCGGTGGATGCGGATGCTGCCGCCGCCCGCCTCGTAGCCGTTCATCACCACGTCATACGCCTGCGCGCGCACCGCGCCGGGGTCGGTGTCCAGCAGCGGGATGTCGGCCGGGTTGGGCGAGGTAAACGGGTGGTGGACCGAGTCCCACCTGTTCTCGTCGGCGTTCCACTCGAACACGGGCTGGTCAATCACCCAGGCGCAGGCCATGACGGAATCGTCCATCAGTTTCAGACGCCGTCCCAACTCCAGGCGCAGCCGGCTCAGCGACTCAGCCACGACGGCCGGCTGAGCGGCGACAATCAGAAGCAGGTCGCCCGGCTGGGCCTCGGTCCGCTCGCGGATGGCCGATAGCTCGGCTTCGCTCAGGAACTTGGCGATGGACGACTTGACGCCGTCGGCGGTGAAGGCGATTGTCGCCAGCCCCTTGGCGCCTGCCGTCTGGACAATCGCCTGTAACTCGTCAATCTGGCGACGGCTGTAGTCGGCTAGGCCAGGGCCAGCCACGGCCTTGACTTGCCCACCGCCCGCTACGGTGTCGCGGAAGACGGAGAACTCGCTTTGGGCGACGGCGTCGGACAGGTCCACCAGGGGCAGGCCGAAGCGCAGGTCGGGCTTGTCGTTGCCGTAGCGGGCCATGCTCTCGGCGTAGGTCAGGCGTGGGAAAGGCTTCTGCTGGACGCGCTTGCCCAGGCTCTCCACCAGGTGAACCACCAGCCCCTCGATGAGTTGAAGGATGTCCTCGCGCTCGATGAAGGCCATCTCGAGGTCCAACTGGGTGAACTCGGGCTGGCGGTCGGCGCGCAGGTCCTCGTCACGGAA
>JAHCIP010000214.1 GCA_026129165.1 Anaerolineae bacterium | reverse complement strand
AAAGTTGGTGCGGTGCCACACCACGCGGTGGTCGCCTGGGCCGCTGCCCAGGCCGTAGGCGATGATACCCAGGATGTCGAAACTCTGCGCCGCCCCCGCGTCGAGCATACGCTGCAGATAGTCCAGGTCGTAGAGTGCGCGGTCGCTGTGGTCCAGGGTGGGGGCCAGCGGCGCGCTGATGATGACGATGCTGGGGTCAATGGCGCGGGCACGACGGGCGGCGACGGCGAGCAGGCGGGTGTAGGCTGCGGGGTCGGGTGGACGGGCCCCCCACTCCGGAAAGATGTTGGGCTCGTTCCAGATTTGCAGGTAGTGCAGGCGGCCCCGGTAGCGGCTGACGACCTGGGCGACAAAGTCGCCGTAGTCATCATAGTTGTCGGGCGGGCCGAACCACTCGTGCTCGGCCGGGTCGGCGCGGGACCAGTCGGGCGGCGCGTCCAGTCGGGCGATAAGGGTCAACCCCCGCGCCTCGGCCAGGTCCACGATGAGGTCGTACTTGGCCCACGCCGAGCGATAGGGCTGGTGGCGGCGGTCCTCAAAGTCGCCCTTGCCGTGAATCTCGATGTCTTCCCAGGGGAACTGCTGGCGGACGAACTGGACGCCCGCCGCCTGGATCATGTCTAGGCTGCGTACCACATTGGCCTCGTCGGCCTCCTGTTCCAGGAAGGCGCTGACGCAGTACGGGCGGACGCTGGTATAGGGCAGGGGACGGTCGGCGTCCAGGCTCAGGGGCGGGTCGGTCAGCCAGATGTCGGCCAGGTTGACCAGGCCCTTGAGTTGGGCCGTCGGCTCCTCTTCGCCGGTCCAGTCGGCCAACAGTCGTGACCAGGTAGACCGTCCCGCGAGCACGACCAGGACTACCAGGGCCAGCGCCACCACTACCGCCGCCACTATCCTTCGGACTTGCTTCGCCATGACGGCCATTATAGCCCCGCCCCGCCGAACACGCCAATTCCAGGCTGAGCCGGGGTTGTTCAACGCGGAGGAGGCCGAGGGCGCGGAGGGTTTTACATATTATCTCTGCGCGCTTTGCGTGCTCCGCGGTGAGGCGCTATTCGCCCAAGTCCCACAGTAGGAGAGCTGCCCCTGGCGCTGTGACCCGCTCCCGCAGCCACGCCCCGCGCCGCGTTAGCGCTTCGGCCAGGGCCGCCTCCTCGCCTGGTAGGGCGTGGGCGACCACGAGCCAGAGCCGGCGGTGGCCCTGCGCGGCGGCCAGGGCTTGCGACGCCTGGAAGCGTGTCCGGCCCGCCGGCCAGCCGCTCTCCAGCGGCAGGTCAGCCGAGGCCACCCCCAGGCGTTGGTAGTGGGCGACGGCCGGCGAGGCCCCGTAGGTGACGTATATCGCGTCTCCTGGCAGGCGGCGCTGTTCGAGCAGGGTCAAGAGAGGCCGTAGCTCCTCGCGAGGCGGTCGAACAGCCCACGGCACAGGTAGGCCGAGGCCCGGCCAGGCGGTAACGAGGCTGGCGACCAGCGCGGCAGTGGTCACTGTGAATGCGCCTGCCCGGCAGCGCCATCCGATGGGGCCAGAACCCTGACCATTGTCATGCCGAGCAAAGCGAGGCATCTGCTCTGGTAACACTTTGGGAGCAAACCCCTCACTGCATTCGGGATGACCATCGAATAGTCGCGTTAGCCCCGCCGCCAGTAGGGCATAGAGGGCTGGGGCGCTAAACAGCAGGTAGCGGCCCTCAAAGGGATAGCGGCCCAGGCTGGCGGCGGCATAGGCCAGGCCCAGGGGTATTAACATACCACCTACCATCCACCCGATCCGTCGTGCGCCCAGCAGGACGAGGGCGAACAGAGTCAGGACTAGCCACGTCGGCGGTTGGCTGAAGGGCAGCAGCGCGAAGATGAGGCCGTGCGTCAGCCCGCCCTGGACGAACAAACTGACGCTCGCCCAGCCTTCCAGCGAGCCGTACTGCCCCCACCAGGCGTCTAGCCCGGCCTGCGCCTGGCGCTGCCAGAGGGGGAGTAAGGGCAGGCAGGCCAGGGCGACGGCGAGGTGGGCCAATAGGACATGGCGGATACTGGGTAGTGGGTGGAGGGTGATGCATGATGCGGAGGGCGTAGCGCGTACTGCGTACAGCGTACCGGACGAAGAGAGACGGTCGCGGGCGAGGCGAGCCAGCAGGCAGAGGTCGAGGCCGAGCCACAGGAAGGCCAGGCCGTAGTAGGTGTAGGCGCTAAGGACCGCTAGGACGACGAGCCAGGCGGCCGGCCCCAAGCTATGTTTCCTGAACACGTCTAGAGCCTGGATAGCAACCAGCGCGGCCGAGGCAAGCAGGCCGACCAGGGCGTAGGGCGTGGCCTCCTGGGCGTAGAGAATCTGTGTCGGGGCGACGGTGTAAATGAGCGCGGCGATAGGGCCAACAGGCCAGGGCCGCAGGCGCGCGAGGACGGCGACGGCGAGGACGCTGGCGACGACCGAAGGAAAGCGCACCAGGCAGTCCGGCTCGCCCAGGCGGATCCACAGATGGAGGAGCAGCGGGTAGAAGGGCGGGGCCAGGTCGAGGGGCGTGCGGCCCATCAGAGCCGTTGGGAGATCGCTCCGCGCGCGGACCAGGAGTTGCGCTTCATCGAGCCACAGGCTGTGGTCGGCCAGCCCCCCCACACGGACAGCAAAGGCGAGGAGAACGAGCAGGGTTGAACCAGCCAGGCTGAGTATACGCCCGGCTACCCTCCCGAAGATCTCTGAACCTTCGGGGGGGTGGAGCCGCACGGGCTTCTCCAGATAAGCTCTTACTGTTGGCCGCGCCGTTGGCGGTCGCATTCGTACAGGAGGATCGAAGTTGCGCATGCCACATTCAGGGAGGAGGCCGAGCCGTAGATGGGGATGCGCACAATGGTGTCACACAGGGCGCGGAAAAAGGCGCTCATGCCCCACGTTTCATTGCCCACGACGAGGACGGTGGGCGTGGTCCAATCGTGGTCAGCCAGTTCCACCGTTCCCTGCTCGTCCGAGCCAACCACGTGGAGTGTCCCAAGTCGCTGGCGCAGGCTGTCGAACCAGGGGACCAGGTCTTGCGGACCGTCGAGGCGAACCACGGGCAGGGCGAACAGGGAGCCGGTCGTGGCGCTGATGGTGTCGGGGTCGTACAGGTCAGCCGCGTGGCCGGTCATCACCAGGCCGTGCGCGCCGAGGGCGTCACACGAGCGAATAATCGTCCCCAGGTTGCCGGGGCTGGCCGGGCGGTCGAAGACGACGATCAGTAGGTCCGGGCGGACCGGAATCCGGCCCAGGTCATCCTGGGGCATGGCGACGAGGGCAATCAGTTCCGAAGGGTCCGTCTTGAGGCTGAGCCTGTCCATGAGCGCGGCCGGCATCTCGTAGTGGACCTGGGCCGTTGACCCCGCCAGGATGCTCTCCGCCCAGCCCGACAGCCGCTTGTCCCGTGTGTAGTAGAAGGCCGTCACCGGCCAGCCGTGGCTCAGGGCCTGGTTGATGGGTCGCACGCCCTCGACAAAGAACACGCGGTGTTTGTGACGCTTGTGGCGGTTGCGCCGCAGTGTCTCGGCGTACTGGAAGTCGTTGTTTTCCGAGTAGAGCTTCTTAACGCGGGGGGGCATGCTTTGCTTCCAAGGCGGATCGGGCGAGCAGGCGCTGAGCGGTCGTGTAGACCTGGTCCACGCTGACGCGCTGGATGGACAGCGGGCTGTCGGGTTGGAGGTGGGCGGCGGCTCGCAGGGCCAGGTAGTCGTCAGGGCGGGCGGCGGGCGGGGCGGCGTAGGCCACGGTGTCGGGCGCGGTGGGGCGATACGGACCGTAGCGGCGCGGGTCGGTCGGGCCCATGAGCATAAGGGTCGGCGCGCCCACCGCCACCGCCAGGTGTGTCGCGCCCGTGTCGTTGCCGATGTAGAGGGCGGCGTGGCGGGCCAGCGCTCCCAACGCGCCGAGGCGGAGCCGGCCCGTCAGATCCAGCAGCGGGCGACGAGTGTGGCGCATCACCTCCGCGCTCACCTCACGGTCGCCTGGCCCGCCCACCAGGACGACCTGCATTCCCAGGTCGTCGGCCAGCCGGTCGGCCAGTTGGGCGAAACGTTCGGCGGGCCAGCGTTTGGCGAGCAGGGTCATGCCAGGGTTGACGCCGCCGGCCGGGTGGAGAAGGATGAAAGACTGATGATTAGTCATTAATCTTATATCATCAGTCATCAATCTTTGCGCTTCCGCCTCGTCGGCGGGCGAGGGGAAGAACTCCAGGTGGGGGGCGGCGGGGGCGAGGCCGACGGCGCGTAGCGTGTCCAGGTAGACCTCGGCCTCGTGGCGGGGGGCAGCCGGGGGCGCGGCGACACGCACCGTGTGGGCAAAGCCCCGACCGCTGCTATCCAGGCCAATGCGGCGCGGGATAGCGGCCAGCCAGGGCAGCAGGCCGAGCAAAGGCGAGCGGTCCAGGCTGAAGGCGGTGTCGTAGCGGCCGACGCGCAGGCGCGGGCGATCTGGAGATAGGCACTATAAAAAGGCGTGGGGCCGCTGCCAACATCCCCCAGCGGCAAGCAGTCATCCAGGCGGGAGTTGCCCATGACCGCCGCCTGGGAGACCGCGCCGACGGCCAGGTGGATCACGGCGTCGGGGTACGCTTCCCGTAGGGCGCGAAGGGTGGCCGTCGCCATGAGCAGGTCGCCCAGGCAGCACGGTTTGAGGACCAGGATGCGGCGTGGTGGTGGGTTGAGGCGGCCTAGCGCGTGTTGCGGGAACACCCGCGCCAGCACACGGGTCGCGGCGGTGATAGCGGTGTCGCGGTGGGTCATTTACCGCCCGGCGCTCCGACGGCGCGGCGCCGGTGCGGACGAGGCCGACCCGCCGCGCTTGCCGCCGTGATAGCTGGGGGCGAGGATGGCAATGACGGTGCAGCGGCGGAAGTCGTAGATGCGCGCCTTGAGGCGTTCGTCCATCTCATCCTCCTTGGTCGAGGTGGTGATGACGGTGGGGAGGCGGGCGACGTAGCGGTGGTTGAGAATCTGGAACAGCTTCTCGCGCGCCCAGGGCGTCGCGCTCTCCAGGCTCAGGTCGTCCAGGACCAGGAAAGGCACGTTGCGGACTTCCTCGAAGCGGCGGTCATAGGAGACATTGCTCTGGGGGCTGAAGGTGGCCCGCAGATGGTCGAGCAGGTCGGGGACGTACACGAACAGGGCGGCGTCGCCAAGCCCGACGCGCTCGTTGGCTATGGCGGCCGACAGGTGCGTCTTGCCGCTGCCATACTTGCCCGTCAGGACGAGCCAGCCGCGCGGGTCCTCGGCATACTTGCGAGTGGCGTCAAAGGCGCGTTTGAGGCTGTCGGCGGCTTCCACCTGCCCCTGCGAGAGGAGTTCGTTCTGCCGCAGGTCGAAGTTCTCGAAGGTTTCCTCGCTGTGCAGCCGCAGGGTGCTCAGGTCGCCCCCCAGCCGATCCATCCCGCTACGGCGGTAGTCAGGCGCGGAGATGTGGACGTGCCGCACGAGCGCGGCGTCCTGGAGGCGGGAGCGCAGCCGTTCCTCGATGTCCTCCATGCGCTGGTTGGTGGTGATGACCGTCGGTAGTTGGGCCGTGTAGCGGTAGTTGAGAATCTGGAACAGCTTCTCGGTCGCCCAGGGCGTGCTGGACTGCGCCCCCAGGTCGTCCAGGATGAGGACGGGGGACGTGCGCACGGCCTCGAACCGTTCGTCGTAGCTGACGGTGCTGCCCGGGCTGTACGTGGCGCGCAGGTGGTCGAGCAGGTCAGGCACGACGACGAAGAGGGCGGCGCGGCCCGACGCCAGGCGCTCATTGGCGATGGCCGCGGCCAGGTGGGTCTTGCCGCTGCCAAAGGCGCCGGACAGGACCAGCCAGCCGCGCGGCTCGGCGGCGAATTCCCGCGCCGCGTCGAAGGCGGCTTTGAGGCTTTGCCGCATCTTGTCGTTCATCGGATAGGGGGCCAGCTGGAAGGCGCCGAAGGTCATCTCGGCCATGGCCGCCATGTTCGATGCCGTCCGTAATTCGCTGGTGCGAGCCATGGCGACTTCGTCCAGGCGGCGAGGGCAGACGAGGGCGCGGCCAAAGTCAGGGTGGCCCAGCGGCACATCCTTGCGGACATACCCGAAGCCGCCGCATGGCAGGCCTTCCTCCTGGGAGCCGCACAGCGAGCACGGGGCGTTGTGCCGTGAGGGCGTCGGCTCGCCATCCTCGGGTAGACGCGGCGCCCCGTTGGACCCGCCGCCCCCCATCACCCGCAGGCGTGGCGGGACAGAGGGACGCTCGGGTCGGGTCGCGCCGAGAGGAGCATCTTCCTCGCCGTCGTCACTCGCGGATGTAGCCCCCGTAGTCTCGTCGAATCGCTGCGAATTCATCCGATTCAGAAGCTCGCCGATTGACTTCATCGCTCTTGCCTTCCAGGCGCCAGCGTTCCAAGATCGCGCGCACATAAGTCCATTTGCGGACATTATTCTCGACAGCGCGCTTGAAAGCTTCGGCAATCCATTCGTTAGGGTAGGTCTCCTCGGCATCTCTGAGTTGCTCGGCAATTAAGGGTTGAAGGAGACCGATATTCTGTTCATACAACGTGTAGATAGACGGCCGCTCGGCGGCCGGGACAAAGCGCTCAATCCGCCGCGCATCCGGTAACTGGACCAACCCGCTCTCGATATCCTGCGCCAGTTTGCGGCCGCTTTCGCTGTTGGGCAGGTAGCACTGGTCCACTCCTTCGGCCCCTGCGATATCCAGCCGCAGCAGCGTACCGCGTATCACGCACCGCGCCAGCCCGTCGTCCAGCGCCTCGGCCAGCGGCTTCCCCTGCCCGCCCAGGCTCCGCGCCAGTGTCGCATCCTGCAGCAGGTCGGAACGTCGGATGAGACGCATGCCCGGCGTGCGCTGGAGGCGGTGCAGCATGTGCAGCGTGACCTTGAGTTCGGCTAGGTCGTCAATCTGCGGCAGCAATTCGCTGAAGAAGAGGTCGGGGATGGGCGTGACCCGCAGTTTACCCGCCGGGAAGCCGTTGAAGGGCATGGTCGCCTGTCCTCACCCCTACCATGACCCGGAGGGGGCGTACTCGTCGCTGACGGTCGCCAGGTCGGCAAACTTGGCCTGTTCTTTGATAAAGAACAGTTCGACCGCGCCGGTCGGGCCGTTGCGGTGCTTGGCGACGATGACCTCAGCGATGTTTTTCTTCTCGCTCCCCTCGTTATAGTAGTCGTCGCGGTAGATAAACATTACTACGTCCGCGTCCTGCTCAATACTGCCCGATTCCCGGAGGTCGGACAGCATGGGCCGGCGGTCGTGGCGGCTCTCGACCGCGCGGGACAACTGCGACGCGGCGACGACCGGCACGTCGAGTTCGCGCGCCAACTCCTTGAGCGAGCGCGAGATGTGCGAAATCTCCTGGACACGGTTCTGGTCCATCCGCCCCCCGCCGTGCATCAACTGGAGATAGTCCACCACGACGAGGCCCAGCGGGCGCTCGGCATGCAGGCGGCGGGCCTTAGTGCGCATCTCCAGAGGCGTGATACCAGGCGTGTCGTCTATGTAAATCTTGGTCGCTTCAAGGACACCCATTGCCCGCGTCACCAGCGGCATCTCCTCGTCACGAATGAGGCCGAGCCGCAAGCGATGCTGGTCAATGCCCGTCTCAGCCGAGATGAGGCGCTGGACAAGCTGCTCCGCCGACATTTCCAGGCTGAACACGGCTACCGGCAGGTTGGCCATGGCGGCGCTGAGTGTAAAACCTAACATCAAACTAGTTTTTCCCATACCCGGCCGGGCAGCAACGATCAATAAGTCCGATTTCTGGAAGCCGCCCAGCAATTTGTTCATATCAGCAAAGCCTGACGGGACGCCGCTGACCTGGCCGTGGTGGGACTGGAGGTACTCAATCTTGTCGAAGTACTCGTTGAGCACCTGGCTGATGGGCGTCAGGTCGCGCGTCAGGCTGCGCTGCGACACGCCGAAGATAATCTGCTCGGCCTTATCGAGGGTCGCCTCCACCTCGTCGCTCTCGTCGTAGGCCAGGGTAGCGATGTCGCTGGCGGCGCTAATAAGCCGCCGCCGGATCGAGGCGCGTTCCACGATGCGCGCGTAATGCTCAATGTGGATGGAAGTGGGGACGGCGTTGATCAGGGAGGTCAGGAAGCTGGCGCCACCGGCCTCTTCCAGCCGGCTGTTGCGTTCCAACTCGTCGCGTACCGTGAGGAAGTCAATCGCCTCGCGGCGTTCGTACAGGGCAATCGCCGCCTCGTACACCCAGCGGTTCTTCTCGCGGTAGAAGTCGTCAGGGCGCAGAAACGAGGCGATGCGAATAATGGCTTGCGAGTCGAGCAGTAAGGAGCCGAGGACGGCTTCCTCCGCTTCGACGTTAAACGGGACAATCCGATCCATCGGCGCGCTCATGGGCCAGGTTCCCACCCGGTGATCATAAGTTCATTAGAACTTATGTTTTATTATACTCGTTTGGGGTGTTTTGTCAAGAGAACAAGCCGGACAGGAGACAGCCTGTCCGGCAGAAATAGGCCGGCGCGCTGCCTCGCCGCCGGCCTATGCGGGCCTGAATCTTGCAAGGGACGCCAGGATTAGCGTTTGCGCGGCGGCTCTTCCTCGCCCCCCAGGTCGTCCAGGTCGAGGGTTTCCAGGAACTCGCGGAAGACCCCCAACTTTTCGTCCTCTTCGGGCTGGCGGGCCTTGGGCGCTTCCTCCTCGGTAGGGGCGATGGCGACCTTGTCCATGATACCCTCGGCAACGAAGATGGGGGCCTGGGCGCGAATCGCCAGGGCAATCGAGTCGCTGGGGCGGGCGTCAATCTCCATCCGCTGCCCGTTGTGGTCAAGGACCAACAGCGCGAAGTAGGTGTCGTCGCGCAGGTCGTGGATATGGATATATTCCAGCTTGGCGCCGAGTTCATGAATCACGTTGTTGAGCAGGTCGTGGGTCATCGGGCGCGGCACCTCGTGGCCCTGTAACTTGAGCGTGATCGAATCGGCCTCGGCATGCCCAATCCAGATCACAAGCTGACGATCGCTCCCTTTCTCACGCAGGACGACAATGCGCTGCTGACTGACAAGACTGACACGGATGCTGTCAACAATAACCTCGATCATCCCGGACTCCTTTCAGGGAGACTGATCCACTCTCTGGCGAGATTATAGCATAGACGGCGACAGGGCACAAACTCCAGGCTCCTCTTTCTCCCCCAAATCAAGTGGATCCATGGGAGTTTGCAAGCGAGCGAGGGTGTCACTATAATCGTTGCGGTGTGGATGCACCGCCGGGTAAAGGACTTACTGTATGCCTCAGTTTAACTTTGACTTTCAGCCTCTTTTCGAGCGGATCAGCTCGATGCTGTACGTAGCGTCGCTGGTGTTTGGCGCGGTCTTCGCCGCCTTCTGGGTCGCGCTAATCGTCTGGACCATCCGCGACATTCGAGCGCGGTCGCGCGACATCCTGGCTCAACTGCTGGCCATCCTGCTGGTCGCCCTCTTCCCACTCCTCGGATTGGCGCTCTATCTGCTCATGCGCCCGAAGGACACGCTGGCCGAGGCGTATGACCGGGCGCTGGAGGAGGAGGCGCTGCTCCAGAGCCTCGAAGAGCGAGCCACATGCCCCAAGTGCCACAACCGGGTCGAGAAGGAGTTCCTGCTCTGCCCGGTCTGTTACACCCCCCTCAAGAAGCCGTGCGTCGAGTGTGGCAAGCTGCTGGCGTTGGAGTGGGACGTTTGCCCCTACTGCGGCCACATGGCCGAGAAGGCGGCGCCCCCTGAACCCGTCCCGGCGGCGCAACCCCTTGCGCCCGCGCCGGTCGCCGCCGCTGGGCCACCCCGCCGCGAAGAGCGCCTCTCGGGCTGAGACCCCGCTATGGGCAGGTGATGTAATGTAAGCAGACGGGCCAGGTGAGTCTATCACCTGGCCCGTCTGCACGTTCAAAAGCCGTTCTGTCACTACGAGTGGGATTGACTCCCTGAACCACCCTGGCGCTGCCCGCCAGCCGATTGATGCTGGCCGCTCGTCCCGCTCTGGGACTGGCCGCCCATGCCACTCTGGTGCTGCCCGCCCATTCCGCCCGCCTGCTGCACACCCTGGGAGATGTTACGGGCCGCCTGCTCTGGCGAGATATTCGCGGCGCGCGCCGCCTTCTCCAGATTCTGCATCGTGATGTGATCCGGATTGCCGTGGGTCTTGTTCGGCTCACCACAGCCACAGCTTAAGCACATACAACTACCTCCTTGTAGTAGGCTTGCTCAGCCCACCCTGGCGGATAGGCCGAGCAACGATGGATATACCCTGTTAGCTTGCACAATACGTGCCACCAGCCCGCCTTTCTACGTCTGCCCCAGCGTGGCACAGGTATTGCAGCTTACTCAGTGGTAATCCAAGCGGTACCGATGGATGGCGCGACATGGGCCGTCCATCGAATACTCGAAGGAGGAAACAATGAGTACAGTGGTTGGTTTGTTCGAGACACGTGACCAGGCGCAACAAGCGGTGCAAGCCTTGCGCAACGCCGGTATCCCCCAGGACGACATTAGCCTTGTCATGCGCGACCGGCGCGAGGCGCAGGCGACCGCAGCCGATATTGGCGCTGGCAGCGCGACCGCGGCTGGCCTGGCCGGGGGCGCTGTCCTCGGCGGCCTGGCTGGCTGGCTTGTCGGTATCGGCGCCCTGGCGATTCCGGGCATTGGCCCCATCGTCGCGGCTGGTCCGTTAGCCGCCGCCTTGACCGGCGGCGCCATCGGCGCGGCGACCGGCGGCCTGCTGGGGGCGTTGGTGGACGCCGGTGTGCCTGAGGAAGAGGCGCGCACCTATCAGTCGGGCATCGAGCGCGGCGCGAGTCTCCTCAGCGTGCGTGCGCCTGATGGGCGCGAGCAACAGGTCCGCGACATGATGAACCGCGCTGGCATGCGCGACCTGGCCTACCATCGCAACTTGTGGGACCGTGACCCCAAA
>JAHCIP010000213.1 GCA_026129165.1 Anaerolineae bacterium | reverse complement strand
TCCTCTTAGGAGAGGGGCCGGGGGTGAGGTCTGCTTCCCCTTCCTTGACAAAAACACCCACCCCTGCTATCCTCCCTCCATGCCCACCCTCACCCTCCCCGAATTCATCGCCCGCTGGCAGACCGCCACCCTGTCCGAACGCGCCGCCGCCCAGTCCCACTTCCGCGACCTGTGCGAAGTCCTCGGCCAGCCCCACCCGGCCGCCGTAGACCAGAGCGGCGCCTTCTACACCTTCGAGAAGCGCGTGGTCAAGACGGGCGGCGGCGAAGGCTACGCCGACGTCTGGTATCGCGGCCACTTCGCCTGGGAGTACAAGGGCAAGCACAAGAACCTGGCCGCCGCCTACCAGCAGCTTCTCCAATACCGCGAAGACCTCGCCAGCCCGCCCCTCCTGGTCGTCTGCGACCTCAACCGCTTCGAGGTCCACACCAACTTCACCGACACCGTCAAGCGCGTCTACACCTTCAGCCTGGCCGACCTCGCTACGTCGGACCCGGTCGCCAACAGCCGCTTCACCGCCCTCGACATCCTGCGCGCCCTGTTCACCGACCCGGCCCGGCTGCGCCCGCAGCAGACGACCGCCGAAGTGACCGAGCAGGTCGCCGCCGAGTTCGCCCGCCTCGCCGCCAGCCTCCAGGGGCGCGGCCACGACCCCGAAGCCGCCGCCCACTGCCTGATGCGCCTCCTGTTCTGCCTGTTCGCGGAGGACATCGGCCTGCTGCCCAAGGGGCTGTTCACCCAGCTTGCCGAACGGACCCGCGACCGCCCCGACGCCTTCATGGGCCGCCTGCGCAGCCTGTTCCAGGCCATGGCCCACGGCGGCGAGTATGGCAACGACGACATCCCCCGCTTCAACGGCGGCCTCTTCGCCGACGACACCGTGCTGCCCCTCACCGCCGTCGACCTGGCTGTGGTCGCCCGCGCCGCGGGTCTCGACTGGGCCAGCGTCGAACCCGCCATCTTCGGCACGCTGTTCGAGCGCAGCCTCGACCCGGCCAAACGCGCCCAACTCGGCGCGCACTACACCAGCCGGGATGACATCCTGCTCATTGTCGAGCCCGTCCTCATGGCCCCGCTGCGCCGGCGCTGGGCCGAGGTCCAGGCCGACGCCCGCGACCTGCTGGACAAGTTCAACGCGACCCGCGACCCCCGCGCCCGCGCCCGCCACCAGGCCGCCCTCCAGCGCCGCCTGCTCGACTTCGCCGACGAACTCGCCGCCGTCCGCGTCCTCGACCCGGCTTGCGGCTCCGGCAACTTCCTCTACGTCGCCCTCAAGCGCCTGCTCGACCTGTGGAAAGAGGTCAGCCTGTTCGGGGCGACCCACGGCGTCGGCGGGCTGCTGCCGTTCCAGGTCAGCCCGCGCCAACTCTACGGCCTCGAACTCAACGCCTACGCCCACGAACTCGCCTCCGTCGTCGTCTGGATTGGCTACCTCCAGTGGCACCACGACAACGGCTTCGAGCAGTGGCCCACGCCCATCCTCGAACCCCTCGACAATATCCGCCACCTGGACGCCATCCTGGCCTACGACGAGCAGGGCCGCCCCGTCGAACCCCAGTGGCCCGAGGCCGATGTGATTATCGGCAACCCACCGTTCCTTGGAGGGAGCAAGCTACGGCGCGAGTTGGGTGACAAATATACTGAAGACCTCTGGAAACTCTATATAGGTCGGGTTCCAGGAGCGGCAGACCTTGTGTGCTATTGGTTTGAGAAAGCACGTGGGTACATCGAAGCGCAGCAGACAAAAAGAGCTGGGTTACTAGCGACACAGGCAATCCGAGGAGGTGCGAATCGTAAAGTACTAGAGAGAATCGCCCAATATGGTGCCATCTTTATGGCATGGAGTGATCGAAATTGGATCTTGGACGGAGCAGCAGTACATGTTTCAATTGTCGGCTTTGACAATGGGAGTGAGCAGGATAGGGTCTTGGATGACAAGGCAGTAGATACTATCAATCCGGACCTGACAGCTATAGTGAATGTGACCGCAGTAATGTCTCTTGTCGAGAATAGAGGTCTCGCCTTTAAAGGACCCTCTCCAGGTGGAAATTTCGACATACCTAATGAGACAGCACAAAGCATGCTAGCTGATAGGGGGAATCCAAACGGCAAACCGAATTCGGATGTAATCAAACGTGTTGTTAATGCGGCCGACATAACTCGACGAGACCGAAACTACTGGACTATAGATTTCGGCCCTTCCATGACAGAAGAGGAGGCCTCCCTCTATGAAAAGCCGTTTGAACATGTGAGACAGCAGGTATACCCTACCCGTCTCAAGGCAAATCGTTATCTCGATCGTTGGTGGTTATATGAACGCCCACGTGTTGAGATGCGGGAGGCACTACGGAAGTTATCTCGCTATATTGCAACACCACGTGTAGCGAAGCATCGCACCTTCGTTTGGGTGCCCTCTAATGTGATGGCCAATGATTTAAACGTAGTTATTGCCCGTGAAGATGACTATTTCCTAGGCGTGCTGCAATCTAAGGTTCATGAACTATGGGCACGTAGGACTGGAACACAGTTACGCGAGGCCGAAAGCGGTTTTCGGTATACATCCAGTACCACCTTCGAGACCTTCCCGTTTCCGTGGCCGCCGGGGCAGGAGCCAACGAACAACCCGAAGGTGCAGGCCATCGCCGAAGCGGCGCGGCGGCTGGTGGAGTTGCGCGACCATTGGCTGAACCCGCCCGACGCCACCCCGGCCGACCTCAAGGCGCGCACCCTGACCAATCTCTACAACCGGCGCCCCGACTGGCTGACGATGGCCCACGCGCGCCTCGACCGCGCCGTCCTCGATGCCTACGCCTGGCCGCACAGTCTGACCGACGACGAGATACTGGCCCGCCTCCTCGCCCTCAACCTGGAACGCGCCGGCCGCCAGACCGCCCTGCCCCTCGCCCCGGCCGACACGGAGGAATAGGAGCACGGGCTGGCGAACCGGCTGTCAACGGATTGGGGAAGCTGACAGCCCCACGGCTAGAGCACGGATGAAGAGGATTCACGGATCAAGTCTCCAGGCCCGCCTCGCTGAAGGCGCCTAATCCACGGTCGACCCTCATCCGTTCATCCTCCCTATCTGTGCTCTGTCCTGGGCGACTTTGACACCGCCCTGAGCCGTGGGCAACCCTGTTGCCATTTGACCCATATCGGTCTATACTGTCCTCATAAACAGGACTTACAGCCATATGCCCTTAGGCGCCGTCATCTTCGATATGGACGGCCTGCTGCTCGACACCGAACGGCTGGCGCGGCAGGCGTGGCAGCAGGCATTGGCCGACTGGGGCTACAGCCTGCCCGACGCCCTGTTCCTGGCAGTGGTGGGCCGCACCGCCCGCAGCACGGCCGAGGTCTTCCGTCAGGGCTTCGGCCCGGACCTGCCGCTGGACCAGGTCATCCGCCGCAAAGATGAGTACCTGGATGCGCTCTATGCCCAGGCCATCCCGGTTCAACCGGGCGTCTTTGAACTGCTGGCCTGCCTCGATGAGTGGGGGGTTCCGAAAGCGGTCGCCAGTTCGACGGTGCGCGCCCGTGTCCTCTTCAAGTTGGGCCGCACGGGATTACTGGACCGCTTCCCGGTGGTCGTCGGGGGCGACGAGGTGGCGCACGGCAAGCCCGCGCCCGACGTGTTCCTGACCGCAGCGCAGCGCCTCGACGTGGCAGCGGCGGCATGTCTTGTGCTCGAAGACTCGGACGCGGGGGTCACGGCGGCGGTGGCGGCTGGGATGAGGGTCATCATGGTTCCAGACATCAAACCGCCGGCGCCGGAGAGCGCGGCGCGGGCCTATCGCGTCGTCGCCTCGCTGCACCACGTGATTCCCCTGCTGACGGAGTTACGGGCGGAGTGCACCCCTCTACTCCCCCCGCATGCGGGGGGGATGGGGGGGTAGGCCTGGCTTAGTGACTACCGCTTGCTTTTCGCCAAAATCACAAGGACTCTATCTTTGAATCTCAGAACAGATGGGGTAGGGAGGGATGGTATGCAACTGGGGATGATTGGGCTGGGCAAGATGGGCGCGAACATGGCGCTGCGGCTGCTTCACGGAGGCCACCAACTCGTTGTCTACGACCGCAACCCCGACGCGGTCACGCGCTCGGTGGCCGATGGCGCGGTCGGCGCGGCGTCGCTGGCCGATCTGGCGGCGAAGCTGGCCGCCCCGCGCGCGGTATGGGTCATGGTCCCCTCCGGCCCGCCCACGGAGCAGACTATTCTGGACCTGGCCGCTGTCCTCCAGCCGGGCGATACCATCATTGACGGCGGCAACAGCAACTACAAGGACTCCATGCGCCGCGCCGCACTGCTCCACGAACGGGGCCTTCACTTCGTAGACGTCGGCACCAGCGGCGGCATCTGGGGGCTGAGCGAGGGTTACAGTCTCATGGTCGGCGGGGAGCGCGACGTGGTCGCCGCCCTCAACCCCATCTTCGCCACCCTGGCGCCCGGCCCGGCCGAAGGCTGGGGGCATGTGGGGCCGAGCGGCTCCGGCCACTTCGTCAAGATGGTCCACAACGGGATTGAATACGGTCTCATGCAAGCCTATGCCGAAGGCTTCCAGTTGATGCAGAAGAAGACCGACTTCGGGCTGGACCTGCGCCAGATCGCCGAAATCTGGCGCTCGGGCAGCGTCGTCCGCTCGTGGCTGCTCGACCTGACCGCCCGCGCCCTGGAGATTAACCCGACGCTGGAAGGCATCGCCGCCTTTGTGCCGGACTCGGGCGAAGGCCGCTGGACGGTCATGGAGGCCATTGAGCTAGGCGTGTCCATCCCTGTCATCACCATTGCCCTTGAACGGCGGTTCCGGTCCCGCGAGGCCGAGCCATTTGCCGATAAGTTGCTCGCCGCGTTGCGCCAGCAATTTGGGGGGCATGCCGTCCTGCCGGACAGAACGGGAGACTAACCAGCATGACGACCAACGGCGCTTCCACGTCCATTGTCATCTTCGGCGCGTCGGGCGACCTGACGCACCGCAAGCTCGTGCCGGCCCTGTTCAACCTGTACCGCAAAGGCCGCCTACCCAAGTCATTTCAGATTGTGGGCTTCGCGCGGCGTCCGTACAGCCACGACGAGTTTCGCGGCCTGATGCAGAAGAGCGTCCAGGAGTTCGCGGGCGAGGCGTACTCCGACGCGTTGTGGAACGACTTCGCGGGCCGGCTGTGGTATTGTCGCGGCAACCTGGACACGCGCGCTGACTACGAAGCCCTGGACCGTTTCCTGTGTGACCTGGAAGACGACCGCGCCAACCGCCTCTACTACCTGGCGACGACGCCGGACTACTACACCGCCGTCGTCACCCACCTCGACCAGGCGCGGATGGTCAGCGAGGACGAGGGCTGGCGGCGGGTGGTCGTCGAGAAGCCCTTCGGCCACGACCTCCAATCGGCCCTGGCTCTCAACAAGCACCTCCACAGCGTTCTGAACGAGGCGCAGATTTACCGCATTGATCACTACCTCGGTAAAGAGACGGCCCAGAATCTCCTCTTCTTCCGCTTCGCCAACACCATCTTCGAACCGGTCTGGAACCGCACCTACGTGGACAATGTGCAGATCACCGTCGCGGAGACGGTCGAGGTGGGGCGCCGCGCCAACTTCTATGACCAGACGGGCATCCTGCGCGATATGTTTCAGAACCACCTGCTCCAGCTACTGACCCTGGTCGCCCTGGAGCCGCCGGCCTCGTTCAAGGCCGACGCCATCCGTAACGAGAAGGTCAAAGTCCTGTCCGCCATCCGCCCCATCACCGTCGAGAGGGTAGCCCAGGACACGGTGCGCGGCCAGTACGAGGGCTATCGCGAGGAGCAGGGCGTCGCGCCCAACTCCGAGACGCCGACCTACGCCGTCGTGCGCTTCTACATCGACAACTGGCGCTGGCAGGGTATTCCCTTCTATCTGCGCTCCGGCAAGTGCCTGCCTAAGAAGACCAGTGAGATTATGATTCAGTTCCGTCACCCGCCTCATGTCATGTTCAACCTGGACCCGGGCGACGAGTTGACCCCGAATATCCTGGCACTGCACATCCAACCCGACGAGGGCATCCACCTGAAGTTCGAGACCAAGGTGCCTGATGCGGCCTATGATACGCGCTCGGTGGACATGGAGTTCCACTATCGGCGCTCGTTTGGCAATGGGGCGCTGCCCGAAGCCTATGAGCGCTTGCTGCTCGACGCGCTCAACGGCGATGCCTCGTTGTTCACGCGCAGTGACGAAATCGAGATGGCCTGGCGCTTGATGGATCCTATCCTCCACGGCTGGGACTCATCCCACGCCCCGCCTCTGGCGCTGTACCCGCCAGGCGCCTGGGGGCCAGCCGAGGCCGATGCCTTCATCCGGCAGGACGGCCGACAGTGGATTGTTACCGGCGGCGAGCATGACTGAGTTACACGTCTTTCCGACCGCCGATGCCCTGGCCGAGGCCGCCGCCGAATATATGGTTCAACTGGCCCACGCCGCCGTGATGGAGCAGGGCCGCTTCAGCGTGGCCCTGTCCGGCGGCTCGACACCGCGCGCCCTGCACGCCCACCTGGCCGCCGAGCCGCTGCGCAGCGACGTAGACTGGGGCCGCGTGCACGTGTTCTGGGGTGACGAGCGGTGTGTCCCGCCTGACCACCCCGACAGTAACTACCGCATGGCCCGCGAGACGTTGCTCGACCATGTGCCCATCCCAGCCGGGCAGGTGCATCGGATGCCAGGCGAGCTTCCGCCCACCGAGGCCGCCGCCGCCTACGAGGCCGAACTGCGCTCTTTCTTTGGGGCGGCGGGTGAGCCGCGTTTCGACCTGGCGCTGCTCGGCATGGGCGACGACGGCCACACCGCCTCGCTGTTTCCAGGCACAGCGGCCCTGGCCGAGACCGAGCGCTGGGTGGCCGCCAACTGGGTCGAGAAGTTAAACACATGGCGTCTCACCCTCACCGTCCCGACCATCAACCAGGCCGCCAATGTTGTCTTTCTTGTGGCCGGCGCCGGCAAGGCGGACCGTCTGCGCGAGGTGCTACGCGGCCCCTACCAGCCGACCGCCCTCCCGTCCCAGTTCATCCGCCCGATCGCCGGCCGCCTGGCCTGGTTCGTGGACATGGCCGCCGCGTCCGGCGTGGAGAGTTAACATGCCACCCTCATCCTCGTCTCCGCCCACCGCCGATCCCCTGGCCGCCCTCAAACAGCAGGCCGCTGAGCAGGCCGTCGCGTTCGTCCAGTCGGGCATGATCCTGGGGCTGGGCGCCGGCAGCACGGCCGTCTTCGCCCTGCGCCGCATCGGGCAATTGCTGGCCGAGGGCGCGCTGCGCGACCTTGTCGGCGTGCCCTGCTCGCTCCAGGTTGAGGCCGAGGCGCGCCGCGTCGGTATCCCCGTGACCAGCCTGGACGACCACCCGGCCCTGGACCTGACGATTGACGGCGCGGACGAGGTGGACCCCCACCTGAACCTGATCAAGGGCGGCGGCGGCGCCCTCCTACGTGAAAAGATTGTCGCCCAGGCGAGCCAGCGGGAGATTATCGTGGTGGATGAGGGGAAGCTGTCCCCCCATCTCGGCGTTAAGTGGGCCGTCCCGGTCGAGGTGGTCCCTTTCGCCTGGCGGGCGCAGGTGCGGTTCCTGGAAGGGCTGGGGGCGCGGGTCGTGCGGCGCGGGCGCGACGGCGAGGCGTACCACACTGACCAGGGCAACTTCATCCTTGACTGCTATTTTGGTCCCCTGGCCGCCCCGGCCCGTCTGGCCCACCAACTGGCTGATCGCGCCGGTATTGTCGAGCATGGGCTGTTCCTGGGGCTGGCGACCGATTTGATTGTCGCGGGCGTGGCTGGCATTCAGCATCGAAGGAGACCCCCCTCGGCTCCCCCCGCCAGCGGGGGGATGGGGGGGTAAGACCCCTCTCAACTCCCCCCCGCCAGCGGGGGGATGGGGGGGTAAGCGACTATCTCAAGGAGCGGGTAAGCATGGACATTCTAGGGATTGACATTGGCGGCTCCGGCATCAAGGGCGCGCCTGTGAACCTGGAACGCGGTGAGTTGACCCAGCCGCGCCACCGCATCGTGACCCCCGAACCGGCCACGCCGGATGCCGTAGCTGATGTCATCGGCGCGCTGGCCCACCACTTCGACTGGCGCGGCCCCATCGGCTGCACGTTTCCGGCGGTCGTTCAGCGCGGCATCGTGTGGAGCGCGGCGAATGTAGACAAGTCGTGGATTGGCGTGGATGGGCAGGTACTCTTCCATCGCACGACGGGCTGCCCCCTGGTCCTGCTCAACGATGCCGACGCCGCTGGCCTGGCCGAGATGGAGTTTGGGGCCGGTCAGGGCCAGTCGGGCGTGGTGATGATGTTGACCTTCGGCACGGGCATCGGCAGCGCCCTATTCATCAACGGCCAACTGGTCCCCAACACCGAACTGGGGCACCTGGAGGTGCGGGGCAAGGACGCCGAGACCCGGGCGGCGGCGCGCGTGCGCGACGAAAAGGGGCTAGACTGGAAACAGTGGTCCAAGCGTATCAACGAATACCTGGGGATGATTGAGAAGTTGTTCTCACCTGACCTGATTATCTTTGGCGGCGGGGTCAGCAAGGAACATGGCAAGTTCTTTCAATACCTGGAAAGCCGCGCCCCGGTCGTGCCCGCTGTCCTCTTCAACGAGGCCGGCATTGTGGGCGCGGCGCTGGCCGCCCGTTCACTCGCCTCCGAGCAGGCGGTCGCCCTGCATCAGTAAGAATCGCTCAGTGGGGGGAGTCGTATTCATGTTAGTGGACGTGACGTTTGCGGTGTGGTCCTGAACGGTGAGGAGGAAGACTATGGCGGACGAAAAGAAGAAGGCGCCCCAGCAGCCTGAGAAAAAAGACGAGCAATCCAGTATTATTGATCGTATCAACAGGCTCGCCAACGAACGGCAGTCCATCCTCCGCAAGGGGAGCCTGGGGGCGGCGGAACGCCGGCGTATTGATGACCTGACGCGGGAACTGGAAGGGCTATGGAACGAACGGCGCATCGAGTTGGCGGCGCGCTATCGCTCGGCTCAACCCACCGACAACGACCGCATGGGGTTGTAAGTAGGACACAGAGGGGACAGGTTTCTAGAAACCTGTCCCCTCTTTTTAGATCACCAGACGCACAAACGCCCAGACCGAAGTCTGGGCGTTGTGCTCGCGGAGGCATCACCGTTACGCAAGCTTGGCGGTGATGCTCCGAGTACTACTGGCGTATTCCATGAGCATCACCTCCTGCGATTAAGATAGCAGAGGGATAAATATAAATCGGCGGTGTGCCGTCTGCGATGGGTATATTATCGTGAAAACGGGGGCGTTTGTCAAGGGCAAAACAGGCGAATTTCGGACTTTGGACCTATTTTCAAAGTGTGCTATACTAACCGGCTGACGCCGCACCTATCATGCTATGAGGAGGCAGTTTTCCTTGCGTGCTAAACTTCTTTTGATTCTCGCTCTTTGTCTGGCGCTGGCGGTGATAATGTCGGCCTGCCAGTCTACCCCTCCGGCGACCTCGACCCCGACGCCAGGCGGCATCAACCCGCCGCCCGGACAGACGACCGCCCCGCCAGGCGCGACCACCCCAGGCGCGGTGACGCCGGTGCGTATTCCGACCAATACCCAGCCGCCGGGCTATGCCGCCCCGCCCACAGCCACGCAGCCCCCAGCGGCTCCCTATCCCGGTGGGACGCCCACGACACCCCGCTAGCCCTGTAGCTAGATAAGGACAGCCCCACTGGGGTTTGTCATGCCGAGAACCTTCTCGATTGTCATGCTTCGCCTTCGGCTCAGCATCTCGCGCTAGTGAAGCGAGACTCTTCGCTCCGCTCAGAGTGACAGTCGAAGGCTCTGAGCAACAAAGTGAGGAGTGACAGCTATCTAAAAATGCTGTGGCAAAAGCACGAAGGACGGAAGCGAAACGGCTTCCGTCCTTCAGTTTTGTACATTCCCCGCTTTAGGCCGGCGTGGCGATGGGAGCCTGCTCCTGCTGCGCTGTTCCCCCCATGAGGGTGATGAACTCCTGGAAGTCCAGCGTCTCGACTTCCATCAACCGCTTCGCAATCGCGTCGAGCTTGTCGCGGTGGTCGGTCAGGATGCGCCGCGCCGTCTCATACGCCTCGGTCACGATGTCCTTGACTTCACCGTCAATCTCCTCCGCCACAGCCTCAGAGTAGTTGCGCTGCTCGCCAATCTCACGGCCCAGGAAGACCATCTCTTCCTTCTCGCCGAAGGTGATGGGGCCGAGCTTCTGGCTCATGCCGTACTGCGTGACCATGGACCGCGCGATCTTGGTCACCTGGTCCAGGTCGCTGCCCGACCCGCCGCCGGCGCCGGTCGTAATCGAGTTAAAGACCAGTTCCTCGGCCACGCGGCCGCCCAGCGCCGACGCCAGCTTGGCCTTAAACTTGGCGATGTTGTAGAACTTGTAGTCCGTCTCGGGCAGGTACATCACGAAGCCGCCGGCCATACCGCGCGAGACGATGGTAATCTTGTGGATTGGCTCGCTGGCGGGCAGCATGTAGGCGATTAGAGCGTGCCCCGCCTCGTGGTAGGCCACAATTTTCTTCTCTTCGGCCGAGATGACGCGACTCTTGCGCTCCGGCCCCATCACCACCTTCTCCATGGCGTCCTGCATGTCCTTCATGCTGATGGCTTTCGCGCCACGTCGCGCGGCCAGAATCGCCGCCTCGTTGACCATGTTCTCGATGTCCGCGCCAGTGAAGCCGGGCGTAATCTTGGCGCAGGTTTCCAGGTCCACGTCGGGCGCCAGGGGCTTGCCGCGCGTGTGAATCTTGAACATCGCCTTGCGGCCCGCCACGTCTGGGCGGTCAATGATGACGCGGCGGTCGAAGCGGCCTGGCCGCAGCAGCGCCGGGTCCAGGATGTCGGGCCGGTTCGTTGCCGCAATGACGATGACATGCGTATCGC
>JAHCIP010000212.1 GCA_026129165.1 Anaerolineae bacterium | reverse complement strand
CGGTAGCCGTCCATCCCGACGACGAACGCTACCAGGGTCTGGTGGGCCGTCATGCCCTCCTGCCCGGCGTCAACCGCGTCATCCCCATCATTGCCGACGACGCGGTGGAGCGCGAGTTTGGCACGGGGGCAGTCAAGGTCACGCCGGGTCATGACCCGACGGACTATGCCATCGGCCAGCGCCACGGGCTGCCCAGCATCAACATCATGAACAAGGACGCCACACTCAACGCCGAGGCCGGCCCCTACGCCGGGCTGGACCGCTACGCGGCGCGGGAGAAGCTGGTGGCCGACCTGGACAAGGCCGGGCTGCTGGTGCGAGTCCAGCCGCACACCCTCAACATTGGCCGCTGCCAGAGGTGCCACACCATCATCGAGCCGCTGATTTCGACGCAGTGGTTCGTCAGGATGAAGCCCCTGGCCGAGCCGGCGGTTCAGGCCGTGCGCGACGGGCGGATCCGCATCATCCCCGACCACTTCGAGCGCGTCTACTTCCACTGGATGGACAACGTGCGCGACTGGCCGATCTCGCGCCAACTGTGGTGGGGGCACCGCATCCCGGTCTGGTACGGCCCCGACGACACGCCGTTCGCCGCCTTCAACGACGAAGAAGCCCACGCCCTGGCCGCCCAGCACTATGGAAACGCCGTTGAGTTGCGTCGCGACGAGGACGTACTGGATACGTGGTTTAGCTCCGGCTTGTGGCCGTTCTCGACCCTGGGCTGGCCGGAGCAGACCGACGACCTGCGCCGCTTCTATCCGACCTCGGTGCTGGAAACGGGCTACGACATCCTGTTCTTCTGGGTCGCCCGCATGATTTTCCTCGGCCTGGAGATGACAGGCGAGATCCCGTTCGATACGGTCTACCTGCACGGCCTGATCCGCGACGAGCTAGGCCGCAAGTATTCCAAGTCCCTCGGCAACGCGCTGGACCCGATGGAGGTCATCGAGCAGGTGGGGACGGACGCGCTGCGTTTCACGCTGATGACATCCAGCACGCCGGGCAATGACACCAAACTCTCGCCCAAGGCGCTGGACGCCAGCCGCAACTTCATGAACAAGCTGTGGAACATCGCGCGCTTCGTGCTGGCGAACACGACGGCGGACGGCGGAGAGCAGACCGCCGCACCTCTGGCCGCTGTCGGCGGTCTGCCGTCGGCGGTCGCCCTGCCCGACCGCTGGATTCTCGCGCGCCTAGACAGTCTGACGGCCAGCGTCAACCGCCTGTTCGAGACCTACCAGTTTGGCGAGGCCGGGCGGCAAATCCGCGACTTCCTGTGGGACGAGTTCGCGGACTGGTACGTGGAGATGAGCAAGATTCGCTTGAACGGCCAGGACGCTGAGGCGCGCGCGACCGCTCAGGCGGTCCTGGGGACAGTGCTGGAGCAGACCCTGCGCCTGCTGCACCCCTTCGCGCCGTTCATCACGGAAACGCTCTGGCAGCGGGTGACCGCGGACGGCAGACCGCAGACCGCCGAGACCTCTTCTTCTCGCAGCGGTCCGCCGTCCACCGTCCGCCGTCTACCGTCCATCATGCTCGCCTCCTGGCCGACGGCGACCGCTGGCTGGCGCGACGCCGAGGCCGAGGCCGACATGGACCTGGTGCGCGAACTGATTCGCGCCATCCGCAACGCCCGCGCCGAGTACAGCGTCGAGCCGGGCCGCCGTATCGCCGCCATTGTCAACGCCGCCGGCCGCCAGGCGCTGTTCCAGGCCCAGGCGCCCATTATCGAGTTCCTGGCCCGCGTAGACAGCAGCAAGCTAGATATTGTCACGAGTCTGGACACGCCGCCGAGCCAGGCCGTGTCGTTGGTCATTGGCGACGGCGTGCAGGCGTACCTGCCGCTGGCCGGGCTGCTCGACCTGGACAAGGAGCGCGAGCGGCTGCGCAAGGACCTGGCCGAGGCGACGGCTGAGGTTCAGCGGGCGAGCGCGCTCCTCAACAAGACGGGCTTCGCCGACAAAGCGCCGGCCTCTGTCGTCCAGGGCGCGCGGGATAAGCTCCAGGCGGCCCAGGAGCGCCAGGCCAAGCTTCAGGCCCGACTGACCGAACTGTAGGGCGAAATCCAGGTTGCTAATAGACAGCGAGACTGGAGGGTTTAGCCTCCGGCCTCGCTGTTCCTCTGTTTCTGGGTATGGCTTCGGCTGTCATCCCGAACGCAGTGAGGGATCTGCTCCGACATCTCTGCTAGAGCAGATCCGGAGCGTAGCGAAGGATGATCGTCGAAGCGGCCCGAGTGGCATTTATTCGTGTTCATTCGTGGCTTCTCAGCGCAGTTGACATAGCAGACCTGGCAGGTTACAATCGTACTATGCAAGTTAGCCGATCGGTTCAAGATATCCCGTCGGCTCATAAACGCGACTTCGTCAGCCCATCGTAGGGCGGAGGAGGCGACGGTGAAGCTGGCAAACGGGCGATCCAAAAAGAAGAAACACACGCTACTGCCAGACCTCGTGATGTCGAGCAACGGCCACAGTATAGCGCCGCCCGTACAGTCAGACGCTTCACTCTACCTGAACCGTGAGCTCGCGCTGCTCGACTTCTCGCGCCGCGTGCTCGAAGAGGCGTGCGACGAGCGTAACCCACTCCTGGAACGCTGTAAGTTCCTCGCCATCGTCGGCTCCAACATCGCCGAAGTCTTTATGGTGCGCGTGGCGGGCCTCAAGCAGCAGGTCGAAGCCGGCATCGTCGAACGCTCGCTGGATGGTCAGACGCCAGCCGAGCAACTAGTCGAGATTCGCCGCGTCGCGCACGGCTTGATGCGCGAGTCGCGGGTCTGCCTGCGCCAGTTGGTCAGCCAGTTGAGCCAGGCGGGCATTCACCTCCTGGACTACACGGGCCTGGACGACGGCCAACGCGCCGCCGCCGATGCCTACTTCGAGCACACCGTCTTCCCCGTCCTGACTCCGCTGGCCCACGACCCCGCTCGCCCCTTTCCCCACATTTCGAACATGAGCCTGAATCTGGCGATTATCATCCGCGACCAGCAGGGGCGCGACCACTTCGCGCGGCTCAAAGTGCCTAGCCTCCTGCCGCGCTTCGTCCCCATCAAGGCGCCGGCCGGCGCCCCTGCTCACGACGGCCTGACACCGCCCACCTACTTTGTCTGGCTCGAACAGGTCATCGCTGCCAACCTCCCCCTGCTCTTCCCCGGCCTGGAGATTGTCGAAAGTTACCCCTTCCGGGTGACGCGCGACGCTGAGATGGTGATCCAGGAGCTAGAGGCCGAGGATTTGCTGGAATCGGTCGAGCGCGGCGTGCGCCAGCGGCGCTTCGGGTCAGTGGTACGCATGACCATCACCGAGGCTATGCCCAGCCACGTGCGCGACGTCCTGGTGGAGAACATGGACCTGGACGACGCCGACATCTATTCCCTGGAGCCGCCGCTCGGCATGAGCGACCTGATGGGGCTGTACAAGCTCGAACGGCCCGACCTGAAGTATCCGCCCTTCGCGCCGACCACGCCCCCCGAACTCGACCTGGACGCCGACATTTTCGCCGCCATCCGCCGCCAGGACATCCTACTGCATCACCCCTATGACAGCTTCAACCCCGTCATCGAGTTCTTGCAGACAGCGGCCCATGACCCCAGTGTGCTCGCCATCAAGATGACGCTGTATCGGGTGGGGAAGAACTCGCCTGTCGTCCAGGCGCTGCTGGACGCGGTCCACAACGGCAAACAGGTCGCCGTGCTAGTGGAACTCAAGGCCCGTTTTGATGAGGAAAGCAACATTGAGTGGGCGAAGCAGTTGGAAAGCGAGGGGGTGCACGTCGTCTATGGCCTCCTCGGCCTCAAGACCCACTCCAAGATCGCACTGGTGGTGCGCCAGGAGGGCGACGGTATTCGGCGCTACGTCCATTTGTCAACGGGCAACTATAATGCCCTGACCGCCCAGATTTACACCGACATCGGCTTGCTCACTTGTGACGAGGCGATGGGCGCCGACGCCTCCGACGTGTTCAACTATCTCACGGGCTACTCGGGCAAGCGCGACTATCGTCGCTTCCTGGTCGCGCCTATCAACCTGCGCGCCTGTCTGACACGGCTTATCGAACGCGAGATTGAGCATGCGCGCGCCGGAAGCGGCGGCTACATCTTCTTCAAGACCAACTCGCTGGTGGACAAGCAGATGATTGACCTCCTCTACCGCGCCTCCCAGGCTGGCGTCAAGCTCGACCTGCTGGTACGCGGCATGTGCTGCCTGCGGCCGGGCCTGGCAGGCAGCAGCGACAATATCCGCGTCATCAGCATCCTGGGGCGCTTCCTGGAACACAGCCGGGTCTACTACTTCCGCAACGGCGGCCAGGATGAGGTCTACCTGGGCAGCGCCGACGTTCGGACGCGCAACCTGGACCGGCGGGTGGAGATTCTGTTCCCCCTGCAAGACCCGCGCTTTGTCCAGCGCATGCGCGACCAGATCATCGCCACCTACCTGGCTGACACGGCCAAAGCCCGCCTCATGCAGCCCGATGGCACCTACATTCGGGTTCAGCCGGCCCCCGGCGCTCCCGCCGTCGACTGTCAGCAAGCCTTTATCCAGCAGCACGCGGCCCTGGCCCAGGAGGCGCGGCGGGTTCTGATCTAACGATTACGTCCATATTGTTCGTGGCTTGATACCCAGTCTGATGACGAGATGGCCGAGGCCAACGACAACTCGCCGGCCAGCGCCACGCCGGCGATAATCTCCGCTAGGCGGTTCACCTTCCCTCGCCCGACACATCCTAGCAGCGCAAGGCACTCCTGCTGCGTCGCCAGTCCCGTCCCGCCGCCGTAGGTAGCGACGATGAGCGAGGGGATGGTCAGCGAGATGTAGAGGTCGCGCTCCGGCGTCAACTCGGCGTAGAGGATGCCGGCCGAGGACTCGGACACATTGGCGACATCCTGTCCGGTAGCGATAAACATGGCCGTGATGCCGTTGGCCGAGTGGAGGCCGTTGTTGTTGGCGCCCGACATAAACGCGCCGATATTGGCAACCCCATAGTGGTAGGCCAGGCTCTCGGGCGTGACGCGCATGATTTCGATGAGTACGTCGCGCTTGATCAGCGCCTCGGCTGTCACTCGCTTACCGCGCGTGCGCATGATATTGACCTGCGACGCCTTTTTGTCGGTGGCAAAGTTGGACTCCAGATAGAAGTGCTTGATGCCCTGGTAATGGTCAAGAATCCAACTGCACGCCGCGAAGGTGGCCCGTCCCACCATGTTCTGCCCCGCTGCGTCACCGGTGGAGAAGTTGAAGCGCAAATAGACGAACTTATTCGCCAGGTAGGGGTCAATATACTGGAGCTTGGCGACGCGCGAAGTGGCCTCGGCCTCTTCCTTGAGCCTGGCGAAGTTCTGGTCCACCCACTTGACAAACTCGCGGCCCGACCGTGCGTCCGCAAAGACAAACACAGGCGCGCGCTGCATGGCATCGGCGACCACGCTCACCCGAACACCGCTGCACAGGTTGACTACTTTCATGCCTCGGTTGTAGGAGGCGACCAGGGTGCCTTCGGTGGTCGCCATAGGAATCAGGAAGTCGCCCTGGGCATGCTCGCCGTTGATGTGGACGGGGCCGGCGAAGCCAATGGGTATCTGAGCGACGCCCGTAAAGTGCTCGCAGTTGCCCTGCACCATGTGCGGATCAAACGAGTAGCGGCCGATGTGCTCGAACTTGGCGCCGGTGAACTGCTCCACAAACCGCTGTCGTTCGCGGATAATGGCCTCGGAGTAGTCATCCTGGGAGTCACGCGGGATGCGCACCAGGTTGGCGTCCGCCTCGGTAATCGAGTCCTCGACCTCGAACTTGAGGGAGCCAAACGGGGTGGTCTCGCACTCGATCTCAATGGTATGCTTGCCGCGCTCCAGGTGGGGGATGGCGGCGACGAGGGTGAGGACTTTGCGCAGCGGAAAGGCGACGGGGGTAGCGGGTGAAATATGGTCTGGCGTGAGGACGGTCCCATCGTCCATCGTCAGCGTGAGGGCGTTGAGGGGCACGGCTTGCCCGTCAATCTGAACTCCGACTAGGCGGGTGAATTCGACATCGCTGAGGCGGTTCTTGATGGCGAACTGGACGCCCGGCTCGACATTTTTCAGGCTGCCAAACGTATAAAGTTGACGCAGAATCATGCTGGGAATGGTGATCATGGTGGTTCTCCCTTAGCCTTCAGTGGTCTCAATCCCTAACTCGCGGAGACGCGCCCTCAAGCGCGCCAGCTCCTGTTCAGCGGTGTCCGCCCGCTGCTTCTCCTGCTCGGCGCGTTGTCGCTCCTGCTCGGCACGTTGGGCTTCTTGCTCGGCGCGTTCGGCTCCGGTGGGAAGCAGCAGGCCCTGCTGGTCACACCAGCGCAGCCAGGTCTCGGCTATGCCCTCAAATGTTCCCTCCCACAGCGTCAGCCCCAGGCCGACCTCGGCCAGCCAGCCCTCTTCCAAGGGCTGGTATGCGCCATCGCGCAACACGAAGAGGCGCAGGGGGGTAGGCTGAATCTGCGTCTCCGGGTCATAAATCGCGTAATAGGTGACCCGGATCCGGGCGTACAGCGCCATCTTTCGCCCCGCCTCTTCCCCCTCGGTGTTCGAGACGACCTCAACGACCACCTCCGGCGGCTTGCCATATTCCCAGATGAAGTAGGAGCGGCCTTCCTTGGCCCACACCTCCTCCGGCGCCTGGACATCCATGCTGAGCATGACATCGGGAACCAGGGCCGGCTGGCGCAACTGGTAGAAGAGGCCCACATTCGCCAGCGCCAGAAAAGGTCGCTCCTCCCCCGGCCCGGCCCACGAACTGTACAGCGGCTCGGTCAGCAGGCGCATCTGCCGTTCAGAGAAGATGTTGTCCACCGGTGCGTCGTCCTCTGTCACGATCTCATCGTAATTGGGCAGAACCTCGGGCGGGATATGAATCACTTCCGGTGGCATGACAATGGTATAGCCGCTTGTCATCAATCCTCCATCGAGTGCGCTTGAATACAGCCATCGTGTAGATTGGGAATAGTGTACAACGACGCGGCCGAGAGGTCAACTGGATAGCAAAGAGGCGAGCTGGCTACCAACTCGCCTCCGTTCTCCGTCCCCCGTCGCCTCAGCCCCCCACGTGGACAACGGGCCGGCGCTCCGCATCTTCTTCGGCCTTGCGCAGCACCTCGCGGGTCACCGGTGGAATATCGCCTTCGCCGAAGATGAGGAAGCGGCCGAGGTGCTTCAGCGGGTTCTCTTCGCCCCACTCAAAATAGACGTGGGGAACCTGGCCGGTGCGGTCGCGTACGTAGAGCAGGAAGGTGGCGATGGCGTTGGCAACCGATGTGCTTTCGGCGCGCAGAATCCGATAGCCAGTCACCTCGACGCCCTTGACCTCCAGTACATCCTCGAACTCGGATGGATCGCAGACTTCAACCTCCAGGAACAGGACCGGCTCGCTGGCAGGCAGGTGGGTGTCGGCGCGGACCTCGCGCTCTTTCTCGCTGTACTCTGCCACATCCCCAGCATTCAGGTGGTTGGCGATAAACCGCAATGGACCTCGGCTGGCGTCCTGCAGGAAGCGCTCGGCGGTCGGGTCCAGCTCGACGCTCTCGTGGCGCAATTCGGTCGAGCGCCAGACCCGCGAGATAAACGAGGTGACGATAATGAGGCCGATGAAGAACGAGGCGATGCGAATACCGTCGGGCCGTTCCACAATGTTGACGAGGGTGGTGTAGATGAAGACGGCGGTGATGATCCCAAAGATGGTCGCGCCCTGCTTCTGCCCGCGCCGCCAGGCCGACAGGGTGACGGCGGCGGCCCCCGAACTCATCAACACCAGGACACCCGTGGCATAGGCCCCGCCCTGCGCCTCGACATTGGCGCGGAATAGGAGCGTTACACCAAACCCGATGAGCGCGAAGACCAGGACCAGCGGCCGCGTGGCGCGGGTCCAGTCCGGGGCCATGCCATAGCGCGGCAGGTAGCGCGGCACGATATTGAGCAGCCCAGCCATAGCCGACGCGCCGGCGAACCACAGGATGAGGATGGTGCTGATGTCGTAAGCCGTGCCGAACAGGTCGCCCAGGTAGGTGTGGGCCAGGTAGGCCAGGGCGCGGCCGCTCGCCAGCCCGCCCGGCTGGAACTCGGCGGGCGGGATGAGTGTCGTCGTGATCAGGCTGCTGGCGATGAGGTAGACGCTCATGATGAGCGCGGCCGTCCGCAGCAATTGGTGGGTGTTGTGGATGCGGCCGGTGGGCTTCTCCTCGGTGTCGTCGGCATTGCCCTTGACCAGCGGCATGACTGCGACACCGGTCTCAAAGCCGGACAGACCCAGCGCCAGCTTGGGGAACAGAATCAAGGCCATACCGAGCATGAGCAGCGGATTGCCGTGTTCGGTAAACAAGTTCTGCCGCCAGTTGGCGAGCACCGTTGGGTGGGTGACCATCTCGTAGAGGCCAACGCCCACGACGACGAGGTTCAGCGCCAGGTAGGCCAGCACCAGCGCGACGGCGACGCCAATGGCCTCCTTGAACCCTTTAAGGAAAATAGCCGTCAGCAGGCCGACGAGGATCAACGTAACGGGGATGGGGTGGTCGTGGAGGAAGGCGGGGACAAAGGGGTTCTCGACGATGTGCGCCGTGGCGTCAGCGGCGGACAGGGTGATGGTGATGATGAAGTCGGTGGCCACGAAGCCGAGCAGGATGAGGACGAACAGCTTGCCCTGCCACCACGGGAGCAGGTGTTCGAGCATAGCGATGGAGCCTTCGCCGTGGGGACTTTCGACGGCCACGTGGCGGTAGATGGGCAGCGCGCCAAACAGGGTGAGCAGGATGAGAATCAGGGTGGCGATGGGGGCCAGCGACCCGGCGGCCAGGGCGGCGATGCCCGGCTGGTAGCCGAGGGTCGAGAAATAGTCCACCCCGGTCAGGCACATCACCTGCCACCAGGGGTGGGTAGGGTGGTGTTTGGCCGTCGTGCCTGGCCCCGCCATCCGTTCGGCATAGTCGCCCAGGAGCCAGCGCTGCCAGCCGTGACGCGGGCGGGACGGGCGGGTGATGACATCAGCCATAGAGCGCCTCCTCGAAACGGGTCAGTTCAGCGGTGCCACCCCTCCCCCGAAGGGTGTGGAATCGTCCGATTCACCGAAACCGATGGAGGCAAAGCAAGCTGAATGCCAGTCCGCCTGCCACTGAAGCGGGCAGGCTATGAATGGAAGCCCCCTTCGGGGGCTAGTCTTCAGCCCCTTGGGCTTGCATCCTGTCGCCAGGTGGCGCCTCCCCTCCGCATACCCTGAGTACAGGGCACAGGTGGGGGGTTAGCCCCTGGCGGGCTAGACCACGGTAAAGACCGCGCTGACGGGCGGTGGCGCGCCGAGGGCCTGGCCGCGTGGGCCGGGCGAGCAGCCGCCGACGGTGACGCGGAACTCGCCCGCTTCCAGGCGAGAGGCGCTTCTATCGTCCACCAGCATCATCATTTCTGGCGTCAAGGTAAAGGTGAGCGTCTGGCTTGCGTCGGGGGCAAGGCGCACCCGCTGAAAGGCGACCAGACTGTGGAGGGGTACAGGGACAGACGCGGCCAGATCGGCCAGGTAGACCTGAACCACTTCCTCCGCCTCCACTGACCCGTTGTTGGTCACGGTGACGCTGATCGGGAGCGACTGACCGACTGTGAGGCTGTCCTGGGACAAGCGCAGGTCTTGATAGGCGAAGGCCGTGTAGCTCAGGCCGAAGCCGAAGGGGTAGAGTGGCTCGGCGGCCATGTAGCGATACGTCCGGCCGGCCATGCTGTAGTCCTCGAAGGGCGGCAGGTCGGCCAGCGAGTGGGGGAAGGTGACGGGAAGCTTGCCCGACGGCGCGGCGTGGCCGAATAGGATGTCCGCCACGGCGTGGCCGCCCTCTTGGCCGGGGTACCAGACAAACAGGATGGCCTGGGCCAGGTCGGCCAACTCGCCCAGCGCGATGGGGCCGCCGCCCGTCAGGACCAACACCAGCCGCGCCCCTTTGGCCGCCAGCCCCTTGAGGAACTGGACCTGGACAGCGGGCAGGTCAATGTCCGGGCGGTCGCCCTGCGCCGTCGAGACCAGGGCGTCGCCCTCCTCGCCCTCCAACTGGGGCGTCAGCCCCATGCAGGCAATGCATACGTCGCTGCGGGGTGCTTCGACCATTGCCACATCAATGGGATTAACCGTCGGCTGGATCAGCAGGCAGCCCAGGCGGTACTCGACGCGGATGCCCTCGGGCAGGCGGTGGACGATGCCTTCGAGCAGGGTCGTCAGCGAGTCGCTCAGGCCAAAGTAGTTGCCGAGCAGAGCGTCCACGCTACCCGCCGTCGGGCCGGTGACGTACAGGCTGCGCACGCTGTCCGTGATCGGCAGCACGCCGCCCTCGTTCTTGAGCAGCACGACCGACTTGAGAGCGGCCTCGTGGGCCAACTGGCGGTGCTCGTCGCAGCCGACAACGCTCATCGGGATGCCCGCGAAGGGAACCTCGGACGGCGGGTCGAACAGGCCCAGCTTGAAGCGTGTCGCCAGCACGCGGCCCAGCGCGCGGTCAATGTCGGCTTCGTCCACCAGCCCCTGCGCCACCGCCTCGGCCAGATGGCGGTACGTCTCGCCGCACGACAGGTCACAGCCCATCTTTAAGGCGAGCGCCGAGGTCCCGACGGCGTTGGCGGTGACGTGGTGGTGGTGGTGGATGTCGTTGAGCGCGCCGCAGTCGGAGACGACGTGGCCCTGGAACCCCCACTCGCCGCGCAGGATGTCCACCAGCAGGGTCTGGCTGGCGCAGCACGCCTCGCCGTTGACGCGGTTGTACGCGCCCATGACGGCCTCGACGCCCGCCTCGGTGACGAGCTTCTTGAAGGCGGGCAGGTAGGTCGCGCGCAGGTCGCGCGGCGAGACGCGGGCGTCGAAGCCGTGGCGCTGTCCCTCCGGGCCGCTGTGGACGGCGTAGTGCTTGGCGCAGG
>JAHCIP010000211.1 GCA_026129165.1 Anaerolineae bacterium | reverse complement strand
CTGCCATACGGGCCGTAGGTGTGCGTCCAGCCCTCGGCGTTCAGGGTGTTCCTGGCGCGCATGTCGCCGCACCAGCCCTGGCTGCGCGCCAGCATGACGTTGGCGTCGCCCACCGCGTCGGTGTCCGCCGTGATATTTGCCGTGTCAACGTAGTAGGGCGAGCCAGCGTCGGGGCTGGACAGGGTGTTGTCCTCCACGATGGTCAGTTCCCCGCCGTGCGTGCCGATGGCGCCGGGGTTGCTCGACGAGAACGGGTACATCAGCCAGCTGTAGTCAGGCTGGCGCGAGCCAGCGCACACGTCCGAGTCGTAGATGATGAACTTGTTGCCCGCGCCCACCCAGGCGTTGATGGCCGCCTTCTGCTGGGCGGTGAGGACCGTGTTGGCGTCACAGACCATGTTGAACACCAGCGTGTCGAACGCCGCCAGCCGGCCCGCGCTGATGTCAGCCGGGGCCAGGTTGGTGAACGTCAGGTCGGCGAAGCGTCCGCCCGTCGTCGGGATCGTCCCCCCGCCGTTCACCGGGTCGGGCACGATGGCGACGTTGTGGCTCCAGCGCCCGTTGGGACAGACCGGCGCCCAGACGGTCCCCGTCGGCGTCGGAGTGGCCGTCCGCGTGGGGGTGCGCGTCGGCGTCCGAGTAAAGGTCGGGGTCCTCGTCGCCGTCCGCGTGGCGGTCGGGGAGACCGGCGCCGTCACCGAGCCGCACACCGGGTCCACTCGCACCTTGACCGTTTTTTGGTCCTGCTGGCAGCCGCCCTGCGCATCGTACAGGGTGACGACGAGGTCATAGTCGCCGGGGAAGGGGGCGGGTTGGGACGAGATGGGGACGGAGATGACCTGCGAGCCGGGCGCCGTGAACGTACTCTCGCCCGAGCCCCAGATAATGTCGCCGCTCCACAGGCTCGCCACGGCGCGTACCGACTGGGGCGCCTGGGTCGTGGTGACATTCACAAAGGCGCCGATGGTCGCGCCGGGCACATAGCAGCTCTTGTCGGTGGCCAGCGTGGTGATGCTGGCCGTGGCGGCGCAACTCGCCGTATCCACCGTCAGGTGGACGTTGTCAATATACGCGCCGTCCAGATGCGAGTTCTGGGTGTAGCCGCTGCCGCTCTGGAAGACAAAGGCGACCCACACCTGGGGCTGGCCGAGCATACTCAGCCCCTGGGCGTTGACGTTGCTCAGGTCAATCTGATAGCCGGTACACCAGGGGGCGTAGTTGTCCAGGTAACCCGCGTGCCACATGCCGTTGAAGTGGCTGCCGTCGGTCGAGAACATGACCTTGAGGGGGTCCGCCCCGCCAGAACAGTTATTATCGGTCTCACAACGGCTGGCGATACAGAACCAGTAGCTCAGTTGACCCGCGGTGGCGTTGGATAGGTCCATGGGACCATACCACGCCCACGAGTTGACATTGTAGGGGTAGGGCGCGCCGCACCCCAGCGACCCGCCGTTGGCGCCGCCGCCAATGGACCAGGCGCTCGTGGTGCCGTCGCTGCTGGGGCAGCGATTGGCCCAGGTGTACTGGCCGCCCGTCGCACCGTTGTCGTCCCAGGTCTGCCAGGCGTCATGCGGCCAGGCGCTGTTGAAATTCTCGTCCAGCAGGACTGTCCAGGCCTCCACCCCCAGCGGTGGACGGATTGCCTCCGTCACCGGCAGGGGATGACTCAGGACCAGGGATTCGGCGAGGCGGCCGGTGGCGTGAAAGGCCTGCGGCGCCTGTCCGGTCGGGGTAGCGCTGGCAGGCAGAGCTAGCAAGAGGCCGAGCAGGGCGAACACGATCAGCCAGAGCAGGAGGACACCGACACGGCCCGCGGAGGATTGCTTGTCAGGCGCCATATGACATCTCCCCCTGCTCGCCAACGGGAGGTCGCGAGCAGAAAAAAAGCAAAACCGCAGCCTGGCTTCGGGCTGCGGTTGGGCAGATGCATACGGCTCCGTCGCGGCGTCCCCTCCGTCTCACGACTGTGGGGACGGCGCGGCGCGAGTATGTGGCCCAGCAGGGCGTCTTGTCGAAGCGGGCGCCACGCGCAGTCCGAGTCGTACGTAGACCAGCGCTACAGACGGAAATTCCACCTCTACTATCACTATAACCCGGATCGCCAGTCCTAAAGTGAAGGCTTCACCACCCGCCGTGAAGACCTCACCATGTCAGGCACGGTTGTTGCTCCGTCCATCCTCCCCATGCGTGCTATGTCGGGGACGACTTTGACACGGCCGGGTAGGTCAGGGGCACGGATTGACCTTCCACCGAAGTCAGCCTATACTGGACAGCATGCCGTAAGCTGTATCTCCTTAGCCTGCCCCCGCGCCACGAGGTGGTTATGACCACACTTTCCGAGCAAACTCAGCCAACACGCCGCCTGGCGACAGGCATTCGCGGCCTGGATACGGTACTCAAAGGCGGGCTGTTTCGAGGCGGCCTCTATCTCCTCGCCGGGCTGCCCGGTACAGGCAAGACGATTCTGAGCAACCAGGCGTGCTTTAACCATGTCGCGGCGGGCGGGCGAGCCGTATATGTGACCCTATTGGTCGAGCCGCATGGGCTGATGGTCAGCCATCTCCAATCCATGAGCTTCTATGACCCCTCGGTCGTCGGCGACAGCATGGTCTATGTCAGTGGCTACACCGAGCTGGAGAAGGAGGGGTTGACGGGCCTGCTCGACCTGCTGCGCCAGACGATCCGCGACCGCAAGGCTACCCTTATGGTCCTGGACAGCCTGGAGACGGTCCGTCATCTCAGCGACTCGGAGGTTGAATTCAACCGCTTCGTTCATCTGCTCCAGGTACATACCCACGCCCTGGGCTGCACCAGCCTGCTGCTTGCCCCGTTTGACGAAACCCGCACCCGCGCTGAATACGCCCTGGTGGACGGCCTGGTGGAGCTAAATTATGACTTGATCGGGCAGCGGGCGGTGCGGCAGATGCAAGTCTGGAAATTCCGGGGCAGCGATATGCTGCCCGGCCGTCACGTATTCTCCATCACCGACGCGGGGATAACCGTTTATCCCCGCACGGAAGTCCTCGTGGCCTCTGAACCCAGTCTGGCAGCCTCACACCACGACCGACTGGCCTTTGGCGTGCCTGGCCTCGACCAGATTATGCAAGGTGGCGTGGTCGAAGGCACCACCACCGTGATCCTCGGCGCGCCTGGCACGGGCAAGTCCTCTCTGGGGTTGCACTTCCTCACGGCCGGCGCTCGGGCAGGAGAGCCGTCGCTCTACTTTGGCTTCTACGAGCCGCCCCCGGACCTGATTGACAAAGCTAACGCGCTGGGGCTGGCCATTGACCCCTATCTCGCCAATGACACGCTGCAGCTGATCTGGTATCCCCCGCTCGAAGTCAACCTGGACGTGCTGAGTCATCGCTTACTGGCGGAGGTGAGGCGGCGCGGAGTACGGCGGTTGTTTGTGGACGGCCTCAGCGGCTTTCAGATGTCCGCCGAACACCCTGAGCGGCTCAGCCGCTACCTGGTCGCCCTCTGTACCCAGTTGCGCACCCTCGGCGTCACCTTCGCCCTCGCGGCGGAACTACCTGAACTGTTTGACGTCACCGTCCGCCCCCCAGTGGAAGGGCTGGCCGTCGCGGTGGACAATATCATCTTCCTGCGCTACGTGGAACGACAGTCGCAGCTCGTGCGGCTGCTTTCCATTCTCACGGCTCGCCAGAGCGCCTATGATACTTCCATCCGCGAGTTCAGAATCACCTCCAACGGCATTGAAGTTGCAGCCAATCTGGTAGGCGGGGAGGCCCACCCGGGGGGACCTTCGCCTGTGCGGCCGCCAGCCATGACGAACCCACCCTCCACCAGTGACACCGAGTAGCCATGCCGAAGATTCTCGTCGTGGATGACGAACCCGACATCGCGGAGTTGCTCCAAACGGTACTGGAGGAAGAAGGGTACCAGGTCATTCTAGCGGGAAATGGGCGCGAGGGGCTGGCCCAGGTGGCCGCCGCGCGCCCCGACCTGATTCTGTGCGACGTGATGATGCCGCTGATGGATGGGGTGAGTCTATGCCGCGCCGTCCAGGCCCAATCCGATGCGCGGGACATCCCGCTGGTCTTTATGAGCGCGGGGCGCAAGCCTATCAGTCAGGATGGCTGCCGCTATGCGGCCTTCATTTCTAAGCCGTTTGAATTGACCACTGTCATCGAGGTGATCGCCTCGCTCATCTCGTCTCCACACCGAGGATAGCCATGCGAACCAAAGCCGCTGTGCTGTACCAGATGGAACAATCTGCCCCCTATGCGGAGTCTAAGCCGCTGGTTATCGAGGAGCTTGAACTGACCGGCCCTGGCCCGGGCGAGGTGTTGGTCGAGATTGTGGGCGCCGGGCTGTGCCACTCCGACCTGTCAGTCATAGACGGCTCGCGCCCGCGCGTCATGCCTATGGTGATGGGCCACGAGGCCAGTGGCATCGTGCGCGAGGTCGGCCCGGGGGTGCGTGACCTTGCTCGAGATGACCACGTCGTCTTCTCGTTTGTCCCCGTTTGCGGCCACTGCCTGCCCTGCGCCACGGGCCGGCCGGCGCTGTGTGAGAACGGCGCTCAGGCCAACGTGTCGGGTACGCTTCTATCAGGTCGGCGGTGCTTCCAGAACCAGCAGGGGCAGGCGTTCCACCATCACCTCGGCGTCTCCGCCTTCTCGCAGTTCACCGTCGCGGCGCAAGAGTCGCTGGTCAAAATCGATCCCACTCTACCGTTGGAAGAGGCGGCGCTCTTCGGCTGCGCCGTGATGACAGGCGTCGGCGCGGTCGTCAACACGGCGCACGTCGAGCCAGGGACAAGTGTCGCGGTCTTCGGGCTGGGTGGGGTCGGCTTGAGTACCGTCATGGGCGCGCGGGTGGCCGGCGCGTATCCCATTGTGGCGGTTGATGTGCTAGCGAGCAAGCTGAACCTGGCTCGCCAGGTCGGTGCGACGCACACCGTCAACGCGAAAGATGATGACCCAGTCCAAGCGATTAAAGACCTGACCCGCGGTGGAGCGCACTATGCTTTCGAGAGTGTCGGCAGCGAGCGTGTCCTCATCCAGACCTACCAGGCGACGCGACGGGGCGGCACGACAGTCACCATTGGCCTGCCTCATCCCAGCCAGCAGTTCGCCATCTCGGCCGTGAGCTTGGTGGCCGAGGAGCGCACGGTAAAAGGGTCCTATATGGGCTCCGCCGTGCCGCGCCGCGACATCCCGCGCTTCATCGCGCTGTATCAGGCTGGACGGCTGCCGGTGAACCTGCTCCTAAGTCGCACAATCCACCTGGACGACATCAATCCGGCCTTCGACGCACTGGCGAAGGGGGAGGCAGTCCGGCAAGTGGTGAAGATGACGCAAGGCTGAGAGCTGTTCATTTTAGATAGCGGTCATAGAACGCCGCCGTGCGCTGCAGCATGTCGCGCCAGGGGCCGGGCTGCGTCCACAGGTGGTCCGCGCCGATGTAGACATAGTACTCGCCCGGCGTCCCCGCCGCCTGCATCGCCCGCCACAGGTGCGCCGAGAACTCCGGCGTCACCTCCTCATCGTCTGTCCCGTGGTGCACCTGGATCGGGCCGCTCGCCTCGGCCAGGTAGTTGATGGGCGACATCCTCGCCCAGCTATCGGGCCGCGCCTGGGGCGTCCCAAACTTCCGCACCACCTCGTCCGCCACCCATGGCCGCCATCCCCTCAAGAAGCCCAATGTCTCCGTCATATCCGCGCTCATGGTGGACACCACCACCGTGGCGCGGATGTCCTGGCGGGCGACGGTGGCCTGAAGCGCGTTCAGCCCGCCGGTGCTGTGGCCCCACACGCCTAGCCGCTGCGGGTCAACCTGCGGCAGCCGCTTGACGGCGTCCATCAGGTTCATCGAGTCGTACACCCAGTCCACGCCAAAGTGCCCGCCACCATCACGCCCCTGGTCCGAGCCAGCGTAGCTGCGGAAGTCGGAGACGGCGACCACGTAGCCGCGCTCGGCCAGGTAGTCTGCTTCCCGCAGCGTACCCAGCCCGGGCGTGTAGCGTTCCTGGAGGAAGTAGCCGTGGTTCATGACGATGACGGGGAACGGCCCCGCGCCTTTCGGAACGTTAATGTAGCCCGTCACGCGCTGGCCTTCGCTGGTATAGCGCATGGTCGAACGAGTAAAGGTGGGCTGGTCGGCCCAGACGCCGGTGATCTGAATGTCGCCCGCGCCCGACGGTTTGCGCCTCAGGCTTTCGATGAAGAGTGGCTCGGCTGTCTCCGCGGCGGTGACGGCGCGGAGGGTGCGCGTCGGGGTGGGGCCAGCCGGGAGAGTCGTCGTCTGGGTAGGGGTTGGGGGCAGTGGGCTAGCGGTGGCCGTGGCCGTCGCGGCGGGCGACGGTGTGGCGGAGGGGGTGGTCGTTGGGGTAGTCAGCGGCGGGAGATAGGGCGGCAGACCCGACTGAGGCAGGGTCGAGGGTAAGTTCAGCGGTGGATAGGCGTCTTGGGTACGCGGCGGCTCAGTGGGCAGGGGGTAGGCGGGTTCGATAAGGGGGGCCGGGGGCCGGGCCGTCGGCGCGCTAACGAGACGCGGCAAGGGCAGGGGCCGCTGCCAGTCGTTCCACAGCGAGCCGAGGGTCAGGAAGAGGGCAAGACCGGCGGCCAGCGCCAGGAGAAAACGTCGCCAAGTGAGCATGGCCTATGATAGCACGACCCTTGCTCCAGCGCCAAGCCAGGCTGCGCCTGCGTCGGCACGGCGTAAGCCAGCCGTTTGGAAAAGGCCGAGCCAATCTAATTATTCATTGGCCCGTCGCAACGCCGTATGCACCATGTCGCGGGTTTCGACTTTGCTGGCCCCATGCTGCTCCAGGATGTCCACCACAGGCACCCCCGGCAGCCGGCTGGCCTGCACCACCACCACCGTCTGCCCCGGCGTAACGGTGGCGGGACGAGAGGGCGCGACGGGCCGCCCCTGACCAAACAGGGAGGCCAGCCGCTGGAACAACCCCGGGGTGGGGGGCGGCTCCCCCCCCGATGTCGTAGACGCTTCCGTGAGGATGTGGATATCCCCGTCCTGTAAGCCCAGGCCGCGCAACTCAGCTAACGCCGCCTGGAGGGCGTCGGGCTTCTCAAAATAGGCGATGACGACGCCTGGATAGTCCGTCAGCCGCCGGCCATTATCAGATTGCTCCATCATGCCTCCCGTTGCCCGTTAATCTGATGGTCCATTATTCGTCTTCTAAGCGCCAGGCCCTTCCCGTGTTCCACTTGAAGGTTACGGGCGGGTGCGTATCTCCCATTTCCCCTCGGCCTGGTTGTAGTACAGGTGGGGCTTGGGACTGCCCTCCCGCCGGGCCGTCTCTTTCAAGCGCCGCACATACGCCCGCATACTCTTACTGGCTCTTCGGACAGCGTTTCTCACTTGTTCCCCTTCTTAGGTCGCTCTGGCGGCCGGGGCACTGAGGGAAGGCCCTCGCCCCCCTCGCCCTTGCCCGAAGTTGTATTCGGCTTCAGGCGTTGCGCCTGCTCCTGCTCTTTGAGCTTCCGAGCCGCTCGATCCGACTGCATCTTTTTCTTGTCTTTCGTATCGCCCACGTGCCCTACCTCCTGATGACCAATTTGATCCGCCTGGCGCTGCCTGAGTATAGTCAGTATAGCCGAAACCCACCGAGGATACATCGGGTATATGTCTAGTCCTTAAACAGACAAAACCCCAGTGGGCGCACTGGGGTCTGGGGCGGCGGATGAGATGGAGGGGACAACGTGAGGGGCTAGGGTCTTGCTCCCAACAACCCGCGTTCCGTGGCGACGGCGACGGCCTCGCCTCGACTGCGCACCTGGAGCTTGCCCAGGATATTACCGACGTGGTACTGCACGGTCTTGGGGGTAATGTGGAGCTGGGTGGCGATCGCTTTATAGGGGGCACCGGTAGCCATCAAGGTCAGCACCTCCAACTCGCGCGCGTTCAACGCATCCGGGTCCGTCTCGCGTTGGGCCAGGACCACAAAGCGGTTGACGACGCGGGTGGTGAGGGCCGGCGGTAGCAGTGACTCGCCCCGCGCCGCGGCCCGAATAGTCGTCAGCAGCAGTTCAGGCGCGGTATCCTTCAGGAGATAGCCGCGCGCGCCGGCCTTGAGCGCGGCGAACACATGCTCCTCCTGGTCGAAGGTGGTCAGCACAACCACCTCCACCTGCGGCTGGGCAACTCGCAGTTGAGGGATAGCGGCCAGCCCGCCAAGCTTCGGCATCTGCAAATCCAGCAGCACGACATGGGGGTGTAACGCGCGCGTCTTCTCGACGGCGGCCAGGCCATCCTCAGCCTCCCCTACCACCTCCAGGTCGGGTTGCCCTTCCAGGATACGCTGGAGACCCTGGCGTGTCACGGGATGGTCGTCCACAATGAGGACGCGAACGGGGCCAACCGCTTCAGCACTCGCGTCACCCGACGACCGCAGAATGCCAGCAATCGGGGCGCGTACATAGGGTAGGTTCACCTGGACCCGCGTGCCATGCCCAGGATGGGATAGCACATCGAGGACACCACCCAGGCTGCGCGTCCGCGCCTCCATGCCCACCAGACCCGAGCCACCTTGCATGTCGGGAATAGGCACCGTGCGCAGGTCAAAGCCCACGCCATCATCCTCCACGCTGAGTGTGACAGCCTCCGTCCCGAAGGTCACCCCCATCAGGACGGTTCGAGCGCCAGCATGTTTATAGATATTCTGCAAGGCTTCCTGAGCGATGCGAAAGAGGGCGGTGGCCTGGTCAGGCGCAATGGGCTGCTCGGCGCCCTGAACATAAAACTGGGTGGCGACATTGGCGCGTCGCCCGAAGTGGTCAAGCTCCTGGGCCAGTGCCTGGCGCAGCGACTGATGCGCCAGCGGCGTGGGGTATAAGGCGAGCACCGAGCGCCGCGCCTCGGTCAGGGCGCTACGCGCCAGGGCTTCCGTCTCCTCCAGGACAGAGATATCCAGCGGGAGATGGGCCGCCCTGGCCGGCTTGAGGGATTCGAGGTTGAGGATGATGGCCGTGAGGGACTGGGCTAATGTGTCGTGGATCTCGCGCGCCAGCCGATTACGCTCTTCGACCACCGCCAGCGCGCTCGCTCGGTGGTCGAGGCGTTCGTGTTCCAACGCCAGCGCTAAGAGGTCGGCGACGGGTTCGACCACCGCTACCGCGTCTGGCTCATACCTACCCGGCGTGGCGTCGGTCAACAGCAGCGCGCCTAGCACCTTCGAGCCGACATGAATGGGGACTACCACACCCGCGCGTCCGCCATCGTCGTGAACCGCTTGATCGAGGCTGGCCCCGCCAGCCGTCGTCGTAAAATCCACCACCACGACGGCCTGGTTAGCCAGGATGGGCGCGCTAAATGAGGCATCATTTAGACCCCAGGTCTGATCTTTGGCGCTATCATGGCGCGTACTGAAGGCCAGGGTCCACTGCTCGGGGGGGTGTTGAGGGGAACGTAATAGAACCCACAGACCCGAATGCGGGAGGATATGTTGTGTCTCGCGCTCGAGAACTTTGAAGATAGTACCCGCGTCGAGGCTAACGGTGATGGTCCGGATAATCTCGGCCAGGGCCGCCCCATGTTCGACACTCTGCGTTGGGCGCATGCTGGCCTCCCCGTCACTTCCTCACCGCTCGGCTCAGTCCCCCGCCTCACTCTAAGTATAGTGACGCTGAACCCCCTGTCAATGACTGGTTTGCCGGCGCCGCTGGCCCAGCCGCTCGGCTAGAGATTTTCTCGCTCACTCCATCGCATCTATCTTGGCTAGGCCTGGCGTTGGCGGTGACTATGGACCTGGCTGGCGCCGTGGCGGCGGCAGGCCGCCACAATGGCCTCCACCGGCAATCCCATCGTCTCCACGACCACGACCAGTTCTGAGGCGGGGTGAACCATGCGGTCGCGCAACGTGGGCGCTTGTTGAGGCTGGCCGGTGGCGGACCGCGCCGCCCTATACAGCCGCTGCCACCACCCCAGCGGGACGGGTGACTCGCCCGCGAAGGTAGGCGCGGCGGCGGCATTGACCACCCGCACGTCGTGCGCGGGCAATCCCAGCGCCTGCAACTCGGCGAGGGTGCTCTGGATTGACTCGGGGACGCGAAAATAGGCCACGACCACGCTCAGAGCAATCTGAGGTGACCGCTGGCCTTTGGCTCTGTCCATGCTGCCTCTTTTTACACCCTGGCCAGGGCGCTTCAGCCGGTGCGGCGACGATATTCACCCACAAAGAGTTGTTGCCCCGCCATCGGGTAGCCCGCGAACAAGCGCAACGCCGCCTCCGCCTGGGCCTCGGTCGCCATCTCCACAAAGCCTCGGGGTAACCCCGTGGCCGTGTCACGCATGAGCGTGACGCTGACGACATCCCCGGCCTGGGCAAAGAGTTGGGCCAGGCTGGCTTCGGTCGTCTCGACGCTCAGATTACCAACAAAGAGCTTTCTTTCCATCACATCCCCCAGGCCGTGTATATGCTTTGACCTCTCACCTCACCCACCTTATGAACCCACTCGCCGTCGGCGTAAGCGCCGTAGATACTACAACCTGGCATAACTTAACCCTCTTCTAGCCCAGCGCCGGCGACGGACTGACACTCGCCGTCGGCCGCGGACTGGATAGCGGCTATCAACTCCGACGGGGGCGCATCCAGGAGGGCAAACCGACAGGCGCCCGCCGCCAATGTCATCTCGCGTAGCGCGGGGTAGATAGCCAGCGCCACAATCGGGAGTGACGGAAAGCGTTCTCGCAGGCTGGGAATCACCGCGCGGCCGTTCAGAGAAGGTAGCCCCACATTCAGCACCGCCACGCTGGGCTGGTAGCGCGCCGCTAATTGCAGGGCCTCCCCCCCTTCCGAGGCGATGGCAACGATGGCAATCTCGGGAACAGGCTGAAGTAGACGCTGGAGGGCATGAGCAATGTTAGAGTTGCTTTCAGCGATGAGGATACGCATGGGAACCACGCTCGCTCCAATCCTCCTGTCTCTCGTGGGCGAGCGATTGACCATTCTACCGGAGCACCAGCCATA
>JAHCIP010000210.1 GCA_026129165.1 Anaerolineae bacterium | reverse complement strand
GGCGAGCCTCACCCAATCGCCACGCGACGCCGTGGCCCAGGTCGCACGACAATCATAATGGAGGAGCGAGATGAGCAAGCGTGACATCGAGGGACACCGCAGCTACCCCCATTGCCTGGCGCTGCCAGGTTTCGCACGGCTGGTCATGATTCTGACGCTGACGCTATGCGTCGCGGGCATGGCTGTGGCGTGCGGTCAGCCGGCCGCGCCGACCGCCAGCGCCCCAGCCGCAGCGCCCCAGGCGCCTGCATCGTCCGCGCCTACGGTCGCCGCGCAAGCCCCAGCGGCCGTCGCCCCAACCACAGCCGCCAAGCCCGCTGCTACCACTGCCCCAGCCGCCGCCCAACCCCAGTACGGCGGGGTACTCACCCGTGGCGTCACCGGCGAGCCGGCCAACTTCGACCCCTTCTCCAATACCTCGTCCTTCACCCTCAACGTCGTCGCCGCCTGCTACAACAGCCTGGTGATGTTTGACCCACTCAACCCCGACAAGGTCATCGGCGACCTGGCCGAGGCTTGGGAAGTCTCGCCCGACGGCAAAGCGTATACCTTCAAACTCATCAAGAACGCCAAGTTCCACGACGGCGTGCCCCTGACCTCCGCCGACGTCAAGTACACCTTCGACACCGTCCGTAACCCCCCGCCGGGCGTCACCAGCGTTCGCAAGTCCCTGTTTGCCTCCGTGGACAGCATCGATACCCCCGACGACTATACAGTGCGCTTCAATCTCAAGCGTATCAACCCCTCGCTCCTGACGACACTGGCCACCGGCTGGTTCGTCGTCGCCCCTAAGCACATCCTCGAGAAGACCGGCGATATGAAAAAGGATGTCATCGGCACCGGCCCGTTCAAGCTCAAGGAATACATCCGTGGGACGAGCATCGAACTGGTCAAGAACCCGGATTATCATGTGAAGGGCCGCCCCTACCTCGACGGGATGAAGTTCTATACCATCCCCGACACCACAACCATGTTCGCCAACTTCCGCACCGGCCAGATTCTCTACTACGATGGCATGACGGGTGATGAAGCGCGTCGTGCCGAGAAGGAGTTCGGCGACAAGGTACTTATCCAGAGCAGCTCCAGCTTTATCGGCGACCCCTTCACGATGAACAGCAAGCGCAAGCCGTTCGACGACATCCGCGTGCGCAAGGCTCTGAGCCTGGCCGTGGATCGCACCGAGGCGCTCAAGATCGTCAACCAGGGGGACGGCGCGGTCGCCGGCCTACTGCCCGCCGGGCTGTGGGGTCTGCCAAGCAGCGAGATGGAGAAGATGCCGGGCTGGAGCAAGAATATCGAGGCGAATCGGGCCGAGGCCAAGAAACTCCTGGCCGAGGCCGGCTACCCGAACGGCTTCTCGACCACGATCCTGGCGCGCAAGGCTGCCGGCACCCATGAGACGCGCGCCGTCTTCCTGGCCGACCAGTTCGCCAAGATTGGCGTCCAGGCTAAAGTGGACATCCAGGAGACAGCGGCGTACAACGACACCCTCGGCAAGCGCAACTTCGATATCGCGACGACGGTGATTGCCAGCCTCGCCAACGACCCTGACTTCCTGCTGGGTGACTACTACACCTGTGATGGTGGACAGAACTGGTCCGGGGTGTGCATCCCCGAAGTAGACGATCTCTTCGTCAAGCAGTCGCAGACGCTCGACCCGGCCGAACGCAAGAAGCTGGTGAACCAGTTGGAAGTAGCGGCGATCAACGGCTTTGGCACGGTCAACCTGTACTTCAAGGGCAAGTTCATGGGGACATCGCGCCAGGTTCATAACCTGCTCATGCACCCCGAGCCAGACAACAACCGCCGTATGCAGGATGTGTGGCTGTCTAAGTAGTAGGAGAGGGCATCATGACTGTTGGCGTCGGACCGTTCACGTATGATATTGTTCCGGGCTGGGGCCAGTTACTGGCGGGATGGCAATGGGAACACGTCGTTGGAGTCGCTGTCGACTCACGCGACAGGGTCTATGTCTTCTACCGTTCCGAGCGACCGGTCATGGTGTTCGACCGCGATGGAGCCTTCCTAACTACCTGGGGCGAGGGCGTCTTTACTCGCCCCCACGGCCTCACCATCGGACCAGACGATTGCGTCTACTGCGCCGACGACAAAGACCATACCGTGCGGAAGTTTACGCCGGACGGCGCCCTGCTGCGGACGTGGGGCACGAAGGGCGTACCCTCTCACACGGGCTACGATGGCAAGAACCGCGCGACCATCACCCACGGTGGCCCGCCCTTCAACCGCCCGACGAACGTCGGGTTCGCTCCAACCGGCGAGATGTATGTATCCGACGGCTACGGCAACACGCGCGTCCATCAGTTCGCAGCGGACGGGAGGCTCCTCCTCTCATGGGGGGAGCCTGGGTCGGGTCCGGGCCAGTTCAACGTGGTCCACAGTGTGTCGGTCGACGGCGCAGGGCGAGTGCTAGTTGCGGATCGCGAAAACAACCGCGTGCAAATCTTCTCGCCCGATGGTGAGTTCCTGGCGCAGTGGACCGGTCTGAACCGCCCAGAGGAAATTGACTTTGACGCCGAGGGGGCCATCTACGTCGCGGAAGGCTTCAGCCAGATCAGCGTCTTTGCCCCGGACGGCGGCCACCTGGCGCGCTGGGGCAGGACGAACGGCCCGGGGAAGCGGAGGAAGTCCTCCCACCAGATACATACCCTGGCCGTGGACTCGGGTGGCGACATCTACGTTGCGAGTCAGAGCTACCAGGAGACCGGCTTCCTCAAGAAGTTCGCGCGCAGGTAGGGAGAACACAGACGATGATTACGCGAGTGGACCATCTCGAGATATGTGTCGGTGACATAGACGCGGTGGCCGAGCTGTTCAAGAAGCTCGGCTTCGTGGAAATCCGGCGTACCAAGCATCATGGCGAGGCCGTCGAACTGAGTCTGCCCGGCGAAGACCAGCTAGTCTTCGAGTTCCACACGGGCAAAGACGAGGAGGTGGTCGGGGTCAACCACATCGCCTTCAAGGTGGACAACCTCGAAGAGGCCGTGGCCGAGTTTGAAGCCAGGGGCGTGAAATTCAGCACGCCCATTGCGACATCCAAGGCCACGGGTCGGAGTACATGTAATTTTCGGGATGCCGCCCACTTGCGGTACCAGTTGACCAGCTATTGATAGGCTTTAGCCTCTGGCGGCCAAGCTGCGGATGGGGAGAACCAGGAATGCTCAAGCGAGTTGACCACATCGAGATTGTGGTGCAGAACCGGGAGGCGATGGCGGAGTTCTTTCAAACGCTGGGCTTTGAGGTCATTCGCCGCACCGAGCACCACGGCGGGGCGGTGGAGCTAAAGCTGCCCGGGCCAGACCAGGTCATCTTCGAGTTGCACGCCCTCGAAGCCGAAGAGAACCCTGGCATCAACCACATCGCCTTCCTCGTGGAAGACTCGCATGCCACCGTAGCGGCTCTGCGGGCCACGGGCATCGAGTTCGACAAGGAGCCTTTTTACTTCCCGGCCACAGGCCGCACGCTGACGAACTTCCGTGACCCGCAGGGGTTCCGGGTTCAATTCACCGAGTACGTCGAATCGTCGTGATCAGGCGGAGGCCAAGCCTATGCTACTCGGAATAGACCATATCGAGATGGTCGTCCCGGACATCAATGTGGTAGCCGAGTTCTTCAAGAAGCTCGGGTTTGAGGAAGTACGCCGCACGGAGCATCATGGCTCCGCCGTCGAGATGCGGTTGCCTGGCGAAAACCAGACCGTGTGGGAGTTCCACACAGGGAAGTCCATTGAGGTGCCAGGCATCAACCACATCGCGTTCAAGGTGGACGACATCGAGGCCACGGTAGCCGCGCTTCAAGCTCGAGGCATCCAGTTCGACGGTCCCATCAAAAGGGCCGCTGGCAGCGGCCGGGTCACGGCCAGCCTGCGTGACCCCAACTACCACCGACTGCAACTGACTGAATAGTCCCGAATGGAGGATGACTGTGGAAATGCTAGTCGAAGATGTGATCGGGCAGTTTCGTGAGCTGCCTACAGGCTGGATAACCGACGCGCTGGAACGGCTAGGACTCGCCGGCTGGTCGCACGGCGTATATCCCGTGTCGCAGACGGAACGCCGCATCGCCGGCCGCGCTGTCACCATCCAGTACCTGCCCAAACGGGGCAGCGGACCGAAGCTGCCATCGCATTATGACGTGATTGCGAACGTGGCTCAACCCGGCGAGGTGTTGGTGATCGCAGCGGGGGGAACGCCCTGCTGGCTGATGGGCGAGAATCAAGCCCATTGGGCCATGTATCACGGGCTGGCTGGCATCCTGGTGGACGGGTGCGTCCGAGACGCCGACGAGATTGCTGAACTGCCCATGCCGGTCTTTGCGCGTGGCGCTGGCGCGCGCCCCTACTCGACCCACCTGGAACTTGCCGCCATCAATGTACCGGTCGAATTCGCCGGCGTCCAAATCCGGCCCGGCGACGTCGTCGTTGGCGACGGCGATGGCGTGGTGGTGGTGCCCAGCGACCGGGTCGAGGAAGTCTTATTCCAGGCTCTAGACATCGCCGTTATCGAGAAGGAGATGGAAGAGGCCATCAAGCGCGGGGTCACAGTGACCGAACTCGCCAGCGTATCGAAGCAGAAGAAGGTCCGGAAAGAGCGGTAGTCGTGCTGCCGCAGGAGAGTAAAGCAATGTCTGATTCAGGTTGCCGCCTGGTTTACCACGGCATGGCATTTTTTGAAATGCACGTCAAAGATGGGCCTCTACTGTTCATTGACCCGTGTATCACCCTGAACCGCTTCGCAACCGTCACCCTGGACGAGCTCCCAAAGCCCGATGCTGTCCTGGTCACGCATCTGGCGCGCGACCACTATGGCGACGCGCCAGCGATTGTCACCCAGCACCAGGTCCAGATGTATGGGGCGGGAATGTGAGGGCCTACGCCACGATGCAAGGTGTAGAGAAATCGCTGGTGCGTGGCATGCGGCCTGGGCATCTGCGCCGTATCGGGGATGTGACGGTGAAGGCGCTCGAAACGCGACACCACAGCTTCTTCAACGCCAATGGCGTATTCATGTCCGACGTCGCCCTGTCGTTTCTCATCACCCTGCCCAACGGCTACCGCATCTATCATATGGGCGACGCCGCGCTCGCCGCTGACCTCAAGATGTATGGCGAGGTCTATCACCCCGACGTCATTCTGATTGGGGTAGGCGGGGCCTTCGAAGACAGCGTGGGCGACCTGGACCCCGAAGAGGCCGCGCTGGCGACGCAGTGGCTCGGCGCGAAGATTGCCATCCCCATGCATTATGACCTGAACCATGCTCAAGACATTCCAGAGCAGTACAGGCAGGAACTGGCACGGCGAGGCGTAGACGCCAGGGTTATCACGCTGGGGGCCGGCGAGGGACTCGATTTAGAGGGTTGATGACATCAGGGGAGGACAGGATGCTGAACCGCGTCAAGCAGCTTTACTTGGACGGGAAGGTAGCCGTCGGCTGCTACATTACGTTTCCGACGCCAGCCATCGTGGATGTGGCGGCTAATTCAGGTCTGGATTTCGTCCGGCTCGACGCCTACCACTATGGCTTCAACCCTGAGACGCTGGAGAACATCATCCGGGCCACCTACTCCTACAACGTCACGCCCTGGCTCCGGCTGCGTAACGACCCGTGGCTCATCGGCCTCGTCCTCGATATGGGCGCTCAGGCGCTTACGATCCCGAACTGTGCCAGCGCCGAGCAGGCGCGCGCCGCCGTCGCCGCTACCTTCTATCCGCCTCTGGGCAAGCGCGAAATGAGCCGAGGCTTCCGCTTTCAAGGGATGTCCGGCGCGGATTATCGCGAGTGGGCACGAACGCAAGTCATCCTGTCGTGCATGATTGAAGGCGTGGACGGCCTCGAGAATTACCGTGAGATTATCGCGGTTGAAGGCGTCGATGTCATCCAGGTTGGATTGTCGGATCTATCGCAATCACTGGGAGTGCCCGGCGAGAAGTTCGATGCGAGAGTGTTGGAAGCAGAGAAGCGCGTCATCTTCACCGCTCTGGAGGCCGGCAAGCAAGTCTCGGTGGTTCACCCTGGGACGCCAGCCGGTGAGGAGCGCACGTTGTGGTGGATCGAGCAGGGCGTGCGCATCGTGGTCATGGAAAAGGAGGGCCGTATCCTTACGCGGGAGTACCGCGCCACGGCCAAGACACTGCGGAACGAGGTTCAACCCGCCCGGTAGCCCTGATAATGGGGGCAGACGTATCTCGAGGAGAAGAGCGATGAAGACGCATGGGAACGACAGCCGCTCAACGCAGCGGCGCTGGCTAGGGTGGCGAGACTGGCTTAGAATAGCGCGCAGCCTGGGCGCCGTGCTGGCCCTGGCGGGTGTCCTGACCGCGTGCGGCTCGCAAGCCGCTGCTCCAACGGTGAATGCGCCGACCACGGCCCCCCAGGCCCCGGCGAGCGCCGCCCCGAGCGCCGTCCCCTCGGCCCCGGCGGTCGGGGCGCCGACGACAGCGGCCCAGGCTGCCACGGCGACGGTAGCCGGCGGAGCGCAGCCGGAATACGGCGGCATCCTGACCTTCAACTTGAACTCCGATCCACCCAACTTCGATTTTATCTCCAATACCACCTCCAGCCCGGTCTGGGCCTTTGGGCCGTGCTACAATGGGCTGGTTATCTATGACCCGTTGGACCCTAACAAAATCATCGGTGACCTGGCGGAGTCCTGGGAAGTCTCGCCCGACGGCAAGGCGTATACCTTCAAGCTCATCAAGGGCGTCAAGTTCCACGACCGTGTGCCGCTGACCTCGGCCGACGTCAAGTACACCTTCGATACCGTGCGTAATCCGCCGCAAGGTGTCGTGAGCGCCCGCAAGGCTCTGCTCGCCGCCGTTGACAGTATTGAGACGCCCGACGACTACACCGTCCGCTTCCTGCTCAAGCAGCCCTCACCCTCGCTCTTGACCAACCTCGCCAGTGGCTGGATGGTCGTGCTACCCAAGCACATCCTTGAGAAGACGGGCGACATGAAAAAGGACGTCATCGGCACCGGCCCGTTCAAGCTCAAGGAGTACGTCCGGGGGACGAGTATCGAACTAGTCAAGAACCCCGACTACTTCGTCAAGGGTCGTCCCTATCTCGACGGGATCAAGGCGTACATCATTCCCGATCCGTCCACCGCATTCGCCAACTTCCGCACCGGCCAGTTGCTCATGTACCCGACCATCACAGGCGCGGACGGCCGGCGCGCGCAGCAGGAATTCTCCGACAAGGTGAATATCCAGAACACGGCGAGCACGTCCTTCGTGGGCATGATGTACAATTCGAAGCAGAAGCCGTGGGATGATGTGCGCGTCCGACAGGCCGCCTCGCTGGCTATTGACCGCAACGCGGCGCTCCAGACCACCCTCCAGGGCGATGGTGTCCTGGGTGGCCTGATGATGCCCGGCCCCTGGGCGCTGCCAGCGGCCGAATTGGAGAAGGTGGCAGGCTATGGCCCGGACAGTGAAGCCGACATTGCCGAGGCCAAGAAGCTGCTCGCCGACGCCGGCTTCCCCAACGGCTTCAAGACGACGCTGCTCGTGCGCAACATCTCGCCCTTCCAGCAAGCCGGCGTCTTTGTCAAGGACCAATGGGCTAAGATTGGCATTGATGCTACGCTGGATGTCCGGGAGAGTGCGGCCTACCTGGATGCCATGGCCAAGCGCGATTTCCAGGCCACCCCCTACGGCGCCTCGTATCAAGCCAACGACCCCGACGGCGGTATTGGCGACTTCGTGACCTGCGCTGGCAGCCTGAACTACACCGCCGTGTGCAGCCCAGAACTGGACGACCTGTACGCCAAGCAGTCCCAGACGCTTAGAGTGGATGACCGCAAGAAGATGGTCAACCAGCTAGAACTGACGGCCCTTAAGAACTATGGTATCTTCATTCTGTACTGGCGAGGTCGGACCCTGGGCCTGTCGCGCCGCGTACACGACCTGATGGTGCATCCGAACCTGGATCACAACTTCCGTATGCAGAACGTGTGGCTTTCGAAGTGATGGTCTTAGCCTGTTGGACGGGAGCAACCTCTGGGGCGTCGAGCCTGGGGCCGGTTGCTCCCGCCAACCACCGGTTCTCGTCCTAACGACATGTGACGAGAGGAGTTCCTGATGCGCGCGTATGTGATGCGCCGACTTCTCAGCCTGGCGCCTATTCTGGTGGGCATCTCGCTCATCGTCTTCGTCATTATGCGCCTTTTGCCTGGGGATGTCGCCTCCATGATTTTGATGGGGTCGGAGGGGCAGGGGTCAGCCAGTCAGGAGGCGGTGACGGCGCTGCGCCAGAAACTCGGCCTGGACGAGCCTTTGCCGGTGCAGTACGTGACCTGGATTGGCGGCTTAGTGCGCGGCGACGCTGGCAAATCGTTATGGAGCGAACAACCCGTCTTCAAGGAGATAGGCCAACGCCTGCCCTTGACCATCGAGCTAGCCCTCCTCGCCCTGTCCATATCCCTACTGATCGCCGTCCCCATCGGCATCCTCTCTGCGCTCAAGCAAGACACCTGGGTAGACTATCTATTCCGGATTGTCAGCATCGGCGGCCTGTCACTGCCTAGTTTCTGGGTCGGCACCCTGACCATCCTTTTCTTGACGTTGTGGTTCAACTGGACACCGCCTCTCGGCTACACCGGGCCGACCGAAGACCTGGGGAAGAACCTACAGCAGCTAATCTGGCCCGCGCTGGTCATCGGCTACAACAACGCCGCCATCGTCAGCCGCATGACGCGCTCCGCCATGCTGGAAGTCCTGCGCGAGGATTACGTGCGCACCGCCCACTGCCCAAGGGCTCGCCTGGCGGCCCCATCCTGGTCAGGCACGCCTTCCGTAACGCCCTCCTGCCTGTGATTACCATTGCCGCGATCCAGCTTGGACACCTGCTGGGCGGAACCGTCGTTATGGAAACGATATTCACCTTACCGGGCATGGGTCGCTTTCTAATCGACGCCATTTTCCGGCGAGACTATCCGGTGGTGCAGACCATTGTCGTCTTGATGGGCGTCTTGTTCATCTCGCTCAATTTACTGATCGACCTGGTGTATGGCTGGCTCGACCCACGGATCCGGTACTCCTAGGAGAGAAAGGGCGCTGCAATGGCGGCAGTCACAGGTTCGGTAAAACGAAACGGCATGGTACCTCGCATGGACACAGCACCTTCAAGGCCGTGGTGGGTTGCCCTGGGGAACTTTGTACGGCGCAAGCCTCTTGGCGCCGTCGGTGGCCTACTCGTGCTCACCCTTATCATCGTCGCGATATTGGCCCCGGTTCTCGCGCCCCACGACCCCTATCAACTCAATACCGCTAGCATCCTGAAGGCCCCCCGACCAGGCAATCCTTTGGGAACGGATGAATTTGGCCGCGACATCTTGAGCCGGCTCATCTGGGGCGCGCGCATCTCGCTGTATGTCGGGCTGCTGGCGGTAGGGTTAGGCACAACCAGTGGCGCTGTCCTTGGCTTGGTGAGCGGCTACTATGGGGGCCGGGTTGATTTCGCCATCCAACGGGTGATGGACATGCTGATGGCGTTCCCGTCGTTGGTGTTGGCCCTCGCTATGGTCGCCGCGCTTGGCTCGAACATCCGCAACGTGGTCATCGCCCTGGCGGTGGTCATCATGCCGGGCGCGTCGCGGGTGCTGCGGTCGAGTGCATTGTCAATTGGCGGAATGACCTACATCGAGGCGGCGCGGTCGGTGGGGGCTTCGGACATGCGGCTCATCTTCCGGCACACGTTGCCCAACTGCCTGGCGCCCTATATCATCCTGGCGACAGCCGGGTTGGGCAACGCGATTCTGTCGGAAGCCTCGTGGAGCTTTCTGGGGTTGGGCACGCCGCCGCCCGAGCCATCCTGGGGGGCGATGTTGAGCGGGCAGACGCAGCGCTACATGTATAACGCCCCCTGGCTCGCCATCTTCCCAGGGTTGGCGATTAGCCTCGCCGTCTTCGGCTTCAACTTCCTGGGGGATGCCTTGCGGGACGTACTCGATCCTCGGCTGCGCCAGCGTTAGCCGCTGGGCGGCATCGCGCTAGGGGGACGCCTTCTCTACGCCGGTTCACATTCTGAGCTGGCGTAGTGCTCTCTCACCGTGTCAAGAAAGGCACGCGCGATCCCGCCCAGCCCGCTGTTCTTGCGGTAAATCGCGACCATCTCGCGCTTTATCGGTGGCACGCCCGCCATCGGCACGACCTTGAGTAGACCCTGCCGTATCTCTTGCCGCAAGGCGATGCCCGGCAGGAGAGAGATGGCTAACCCTTTCTGAACGAGTAGCTTCACCACATCCACGCTATCAATCTGAAACTTGCTCGCAGGAACCCCCAGGCCGGCGCTGCCGAAGACCTCGCCGACCCGCTGGACGTAATCGGCGGCGACGAGCAGCGCCAGGCTCTCCCCCACGACTTCCTGGACCCCCACCTCCAGCCGACGGCTAAAAGGGTGGTCGGGGTACACCACGAGTAAAAGCTCATCGTCATACAGCTTGACGGCTGCAATGTCGGAGTGTCGGACCTTGTAGCATAAGCCAATCTGGACATCACTACTCAACACGCGGGCCACTACTTCTTCGGTGTGGTCGGAACGAATCACGACTTGTACGCCGGGACGGCTTTCTGAGAAACGCTCGAGAAGTTGCGGCAGCACGTAGTTACTGATGAGCCTGACCGAGCTAACGTACAGGGTGCCCCTGGTTCCGTCGTGGAGTTCCTTGAGCGCGCTGGTTCCCTCGTTCAAGGCCTGTAGAGCGCGTTCGGCAAATGGCAGTAGCGTTTTCCCGGCCTCCGTCAGGACAACTCCATACTGAACTCGGCTGAAGAGCGGCTCACCAACTTCCGCCTCCAGGCTCTGCAGGCGATTTGTGACCGTAGGTTGGGTGAGATAGAGGGTCTGTGCAGCACGTGTGACACTCCCGTGCCTCGCAATTTCAACAAACGCCTCGATCTGCCGAACGTCCATAGAGTCCAGCCTCTAGCTATTCACTCTGTCTATTTCGAGCGCGAAAGATATACGAAAACTGTATATCGGT
>JAHCIP010000021.1 GCA_026129165.1 Anaerolineae bacterium | reverse complement strand
CGATGCGGAAGATGGTATCGAACTGCACCGGCTTGCGCGCCTCGCGGTCCATCATACCAACGCAATCGCTATAGGCCACCTGGCTGTGACGGGCGACAACAGATAGAATGCCAGCATACTTTTGCTGGTCTACCTGACGCTGCATATGCGTGTGGATACGCTTCAAGCGCGCAGGCGACAAGCCGACCTCTTTTGGACTGATACTGTCCATGAGCTAGTTCTCCTGGCTGTGGAGCCGAACAGGACCATTGGGCAACCGATTATAGGATGGACAGGGCCGGTGGATATAGGGAGGGGGCATCAAAGCGCCAGGCCTGTGGGTCGGGGAGAGGCCAGGAGCCTCCACCGACCCACAGCCATAGGGCCAGGGCCAGTAGAATGGCAAGCGCCAGCAGGGCGACCCAGTCGAGCTTACGCCGTTCGCTCATGGGGAATATTTCCGTTAACGTAGCGAAGAGGGTAGAATGCCGAGTTGATCGCGGTACTTGGCGACGGTGCGGCGGGCGATGTGGTAGCCCTTTTCCGCCAGGCGGCTGACCAGTTGGGCGTCGGTGAGCGGCTTGTCCTCGCTGGTGATAATCTCGCGCAGGACATCGCGCACACTCAGCGATGCCTGGAAGAAGTGGCTGAACGGGACGACCTGACGCCAGGGGAGCATGACATACTTGTTGGCCGTGGCGCGGCTGACCGTCGACTCGTGCAGGCCCACCGCCTCCGCCACCTCCGCCCGCGTCAGCGGCTTCATGTGGCGCGTGCCATAGCGGAGAAACTCCTTCTGCCGCTCCATGATATAGTCCGCCACGCGCCGCATGGTCTCGCGGCGCTCCTGGATATGGGCCAGAAACGCTTTGGCGCGGTTGACGTAGTCACGCACCTGTTCGCGGTCCTGGGCACGCATGTGGCCGTCGTCGTTCTTGCGGGCGATGCGCTGATAGTAAGGGGTGACACGCATGGCGAAGCGGCGCGACTCGACCACCTCGACCTCGAATTCACCTGGCGCTCCATCCTTCTCACGGATGACCACATCCGGGGCGACATAGGGGGTTTCCGAGGGCCGCGCCCACGACCCTAACTGGGCCAGGTCGGGGATGGGATAGGGGCGCAGGTGGGCGCGGATAAAGTCACGCGCCTCAATCACGGTTTCAGGGCTGACGCCCAGACGCCGCGCGATCTGACCGTACTTGCCCTCGCCCAACTCCTCCAGATAGTCCTCGACGATGCAGCGGGCCAGCGGGTGCGCCAACTTATACTCCTCCCAGCGCCGCAGTTGCAGGTCCAGGCACTCCTGAACATTTCGCGCGCCCACGCCCAGCGGCCCGACCGATTGGATCAACGTCAGCACTTCATCCACTCGCTCGACACTGACACCCAGTGAGGCGGCTGCCTCTTCCACCGTCAGGTCCAGAAAGCCGCGCTCGTCCAGGCAGCCAATCAGGTACTCGGCGATAAAGCGGTCCTCGGCCCGAATCATCAGGCCGACCTCGCGCATCAGGTTCTCCTCCAGGGAGACCTGACCGGCCACAATCGTCAGCGGGTCGAATTCCTCGTCGCCATCCTGCGTCGAGCCACCATAGTCCTCAGCTTCGCGCAGGCGGGACCAGGTACAACTACACGTGGCGACCGGGTCGCCGCACAACGGACAAATCTCACGCTCTTCGACCTCCAGGGCTGGATTCGATTGGACTTCGGCCGAGATGGCCTGGGCTAATTCTTGAGAGGACAGTTGAAGAATCTGTGTAAAAACCACAAGCGTCGGGGACGGGCGCATTTCCATCGAGCCCGTCATCTCCATTTCCATGCTCATCCCCACCTCCACAGGCTGGCTAGTATGTTGCTAGAACGGGCCGTCCAACGCGCTAATGTTGTATATCTTTCATTATTGAACGCGCTATCTGGCATATTTCTTGCTAACTCAGTGTGGAGCAAGATAATAGCACGAAGCGTGCCTACGCTTTGGGGGATGTGGATGGTGGACATGCGTCGCCCCACAATACTAGTGGTTGATGACGATCCGGTCATCGTTGACCTTATCAGTTCGCTGCTGGAGGACGATTACGCGGTGCTGGCCGTCTATGACGGCCGTGACGCGCTGCGGCTGCTGAGGAAGCAACGGCCCGACCTGCTCCTGCTAGACTTGATGATGCCCGGCGTGGACGGGTTTACCGTGGCGCGGCAGGTGCGCGAGAAGTACCAGGACCGCTTGCCGGTCTTGATTATTTCGGCTCACCCCAACTTACACAGCCAGACCCAAGACCTGGGCATAAACGGCTTTATGACCAAACCCTTCGAGCCGGAGGAACTCGTCACGCGCGTCGCTCAACTGGTCTGAATCCCATACGCCTCAATTTTACGGGTCAGCTCGCCGGGCTGGAGACCCAGGCGGCGGGCGGCCTCGGCCTGGTTACCCTCCGTATAGCGCAGCGCCTCGCGGATGAGGCCCCGCTCCGCCTGGGCCAGCGCTTCTGACAGCGACGTCTCTTGCGCCACCAACTCTGTCAGGTCGAGCAGGTTGGGCCGACGCAGCGTCTGCATGCCCTTGCCCAGTTCCAGGTGTTCTGTCGTAATCACCCGGCCCTGGGACATGACCACCGCCCGTTCGATGGTATTCTCCAATTCGCGCACGTTGCCCGGCCAGTCGTGCCGCACCAGCCGCTGGAGGGCCTCCTCCGAGATCTTGGTCGGCTGCGCGTCGGGGGTGTAGCGATACTTGTTGAGGAAATGGGCCACGAGTAGCGGAATATCCTCGTTGCGCTCGCGCAAAGGCGGCAGATGGATGTGGATGACGTTGAGGCGATAGTAGAGGTCTTCGCGGAAGCGATTCTCCTTGATATCATCCTCTAGCTCGCGGTTCGTCGCCGCCAGCACGCGCACATCCACGATGCGTGTCTCCTGGCCGCCCACGCGCTGGAACTCGCCTTGCTGGAGGACGCGGAGCAGCTTGCGCTGGGTGTTGAGAGACATCTCGCCGATTTCATCCAGGAAGATGGTGCCGCCGTCGGCCAACTCGAAGCGCCCCTTGCGCTGCTTGTCCGCGCCGGTAAACGCGCCCTTCTCGTGGCCGAAGAGTTCGCTCTCCAACAGGGTTTCGGGCAAAGCGGCGCAGTTGACCCGCACAAATGGCCCGGTGGATCGGGACGACGCGGTGTGGATCGTCTCGGCCACCAACTCCTTGCCCGTCCCCGTCTCCCCCGTGATGAGGACTGTCGCATTACTCCGCGCCACACGGCCAATCGTCTTGTAGACCATCTGCATGGCCGGGCTGTCGCCCACAATCCGTTCACGAGCATCGCGTTGGAGCCGCTCCTGAAGCTGGCGCACCAGGTCGGCCAGTTGGCGGTGCTCGAACAGACGGTTGACGAGCAGGCGCAACTCGGCTGGCTCAAACGGCTTGAGGACGTAGTCATACGCGCCCAACTGCGTGGCGCGAATGGCCGTGTTGGACGTGCCCTGGCCCGTAATCATAATCACCGGCACATCATAGCCAGCCCGCTGGAGCAACTCCATCACTTCCAGGCCATCAAAGTCCGGGAAGTGGACGTCCAGCAACACCAGGTCAAATGGTCCGTCGTTGCGCATACGGTCCAGGACTTCCTGGCCCTTGCGAGCTTCCACCACTTCGAAGCCATCCTCAACCAGGAGTTCGCACAGGAGCAGCCGCACATCCTCGGCGTCGTCCGCAATGAGTACACGACGAGTGGTCACTGGTTTCCCTCTCCAGCCCATAGAAATAACGGCCGGGCTTGACGCCCCGCGCTAGACACTGAGCATTGACGGAGAGATTATACCTCATATTCGCCCTATTGGGTAGTCCAGACGACCAAGCGGCTGGAAAGGCCAGGCGTAGGGAGGAGGGCGCCTCGTCTCTACGCCGCGCCCGTTTGTATTGGCACGCAATTCGCTATTAAACTTAGGGGAAGTGCTTGTTGCGGGGAGGAGTTTTGTGGATCACGCTACCGAAGGCGAGATGAGCCTCGCCGCGCTGCGCGCCGAGTGCGACCGGCTCACGCGGGAGGCCGGCCGGCTGGCGGAGGACAACGCGCGCTTACGCACCGAGGCGAACCGAGCCAGCGGGCAGGTCGAACGCCAGTTGGCGCAGCAGCGCGCGCTCTACGCGCTTGGCTCGCTCATCAGCGCCGAACTCGATCTCACGCGGCTGCTCAACTTGCTCCTGGAGCATCTCCAGAGTGTGTTCAAGGCCGATGGCGTGGTCATCTTCCTGCGGCCCCTGGAGGGGTATGGCTTCCGCCACGCGGCCAGCCACGGGCTGTCCGACCAGTATCTCAAGGCTTTGCAGCGCCATTACCTTGACGGCCCCCCCGGCATCGCCATCTCAGAGCGCATCCCAGTGATTATTGACGACGCCCGTACCGATCCGCGAATGGCGCCGCTGACCGAGGCCGCCCGCATCGAGGGGATCCGGACGCTGGTCAAATTGCCCTGTATCTACCGTGACCAGGTTGTAGGCTTCCTGGGCCTCCACCACCGCACGCCCCAGTACTACACCGCGACCGATAAGGCGCTCATGAAGACCTTCGCCGACCAGGCGGCGGTCGCTATCCAGAACGCCCAGTTGCACCAGTCCGTGGTTGACAATGCACAACGGTTGAATGCTGTGATTGAAGCGATCAGCGAGCCGCTGATCGCCTATACCCCGGACCGCCATATCCTGCTGGTCAACATGCCATTCTACGATCTTATCGGCTGCGACCCGCTGCGCTCGCCCCTCGAAGGCATGGTGTTGGAGGCGGTGGCCGACTCTGCTCAAGGCTCGAAGGAGGCTGCTCTCAGCCTGCGCTCTCTCGCCCAGGCTCCCGATCGCGCCCTCAATCCTAGCGATTATGTCGAGATAGAACTGCATAACCCCTGGCGCGTGTATCGGTTGCGCCAGTCCACTATTCGTGACGCCAGCGGCCAAGTGCAGGGTTATCTCGTCGTCTACCACGATGTGACCCAGTTCCGCGAGAACCAGCGGCTCAAGGATGAGATGGTGGCGGTCCTCTCCCATGAGTTGCGCACGCCCCTCACTTCCATTCTCGGCTATGCCAAACTCATCGCCGACCGTCCCACCGCTGAACCGGACCGTCGCGCCAAATGGGCCACGTTTATCCTGGACAAGAGCCGCGTCCTGGCGCATATGATTGATGACGTTCTCGACATCTCGCGGCTGAACGTGGGACGCTATGTCCTGCAGCGGGCGCCGACGGACATTGTCCAGCTGGTGCACCGCGTCGTGGATGAAGTGGGCATTGTCGCCGACTACCATGTCTTCCAGGTCGAGTCGCCGCTAGAGGTTCCCTCCGTCGCGCTCGACGCGGACCGCATGAGCCAGGTCTTCACCAATCTGTTCGATAACGCCGTCAAGTACTGGCCCGAGGGGGGGGTGGTGCTCGTCCAGATCACGCTCACTGGCGACCCCGACGGGCGCCACGCGATGGTCCATATTAGCGTCATTGACCACGGGCCGGGGATCCCGCTCAAGCACCGCGAGCACATCTTCGAGCCGTTTTATCGTATTGACCACACCGCCGACCGGGCGGCCTATGGCATCGGGCTGGGCCTGGCGTTGAGCCGGGGAATTGTCGAAGCGCACCACGGAACCCTCACCGTCAGCGACACGCCGGGTGGGGGAAGTACCTTCACCGTCTCGCTGCCTATCGTGAGCGAAGGCTGACGGGTTGAGCAAGGGGTTGGACGCAAAGCGACCACTTCCGCCAGAGCCATCGCGGCAATCTGCCGCCGGATGCCTTCCGAAGCCGTCCCACGCTTGAGATTCACGAGGTCGTTCGAGACACCGAAATGGCGAAGAAATAAACGAGAGGCCCGCGTTAGTGCGGGCCTCTCGGCTTAGTAGAGACTATGGGGTTGGGTAGGGGCCGACCTGCGCCTGTGCCCTGCCTGCCCTCCGAATACCCCGATTACCCTACCTTTGGTAGGGCAGGCGGGGCACAGGTGGAGGGTAATCAGGGTATGGCGGCCCTGGGCGACCACAGGGTTCGCCCCTACGCCAGGTACTCTCGCAACCGTCGGGCGCGGTCGGGGTTGCGCAGCTTGGCGAGAGCCTGGCCTTCGATCTGGCGAATGCGTTCGCGCGTCAGACCGAAGCGGTCGGCGACTTCCATCAGCTTGTGCGAGTAGCCGTCCTTGAGACCGAAGCGCAGTTCCAGCACGCGCTCCTCGCGTGGCGTCAGGCCGTGCAACGCCTGCCGCAGGTCTTGTTGGAGCTGGCTGTACTCCACCAACTCAGTCGGCCCTTCCTCGGTTTCATCCTCTATGTAGTCCGCCCAGGCGCCGTCGTCGTCCTCATGGAAGGTCATATCTTCCAGGGACAACGGCGTCTGCCACGCCTCGTGCGCCCAGCGCACCTTAGTGGTGCTCGTCTCGGCGCGGTCGGCCACTTCCTCAGTGGTCGGCTCGCGGCCCAGCTCCTGGCGGAGGCGGCCGGTCACGCTTGCCAACTTACGCAACTGTTGATTGGCGTGGGCCGGCAGCCGCACGACGCGACCTTGCTCGGCCAGCGCCCGCACCACCGACTGGCGAATCCACCACGTCGCATAAGTGCTGAAGCGGCAGCCACGGCGGTAATCAAACCGTTCGACGGCCTGCATCAAGCCCAGATTGCCTTCCTGGATCAGGTCCAGGAAAGGGACACCCTGGCCCATGTAACGCTTGGCAATGGAGACGACCAGGCGTGAATTCGACTCGGTGAGCCGCCGACGCGCCAGTTCCCCGTCGCGCGCCTCGACCTCCAACTGCCCACGAAGCTCCGTGGAGAGGCTGGCCTGCGCGAGGCGCTCCTTGGCCTCCTCGCCGCGTTCGATACGCTTGGCGAGATCAACTTCCTGGTCTGCCGTCAGCAACGGCACACGGTCAATCTCGCGGAAGTAGAGGATAACAGCGTTGTCAATGTCCACATCATTCAGGTTGCTTTCCAACTCTACATCGTCGTCCAGCGCCGGGACCTCAAGCTCAGCTCCACACCCTGGGCACTCGCTGCCCTCGAATCCAGCTTCCTCAACGTGCCCACACACCCCACATCGCCACTCGCTTTCTTTGGCTGTCATCACGTCCTCCATCGGTACACGGACCTGGCTAATCCATCAGGCCACGAGCCGCTATCGTTTAGATGCCACGTCGCCCGCCTGGCTTACCGTTCTTTAGAAGAACCGTTATGTTCTTAATTAAATATTAATCAATCTCGTAACGCGCAATGTTTTTACAAACATTATACAATACACCCGTAACACTGTCAATAGCCCGGGCTAAAAAACTTCGCCTATCTAACATTACGATTCAAGGCGGGGATTAGATGCGTAAGACTCCCCCCTTTTTATCATCCTAGTCATAGTTATTGACGTTTGGCCTGGCGCCGGCTATAATAGCTTGAGTGCGGGACGATTCGTGCTCGCCCGTATCCACGTAGAGGAGCAAAGACATGATGGAAATGGTGCATGAAGGGGTCGTGAATATCACACCTATCGCGGCCCACAAGATTCGCGGCCTCCTGGAGGCGAAGGGCCTCACGCAGCATGGCCTGCGCGTCTTTGTCCAGGGCGGCGGTTGCAGCGGCCTGTCGTATGGCATGGCCTTCGAGGACCAATCTGAAGACGGCGACGAAATCATCGAGCAGGACGGCGTCAAGGTCTTTGTGGACCAGATCAGCGCCATGTACCTCAGCGGCGCGGTGATTGACTACACCGAGACGTTGATGGGCGGCGGCTTCCGCATTGACAACCCTAACGCGGTATCGAGCTGCGGCTGCGGTCACTCCTTCCGCACGTCGGGTCAGGCGGGGGCGGCTCCGTCCGGTGGCGGCTGCGGCTGCGGTCACTAAAAAAGCTCCCTTCGCACTTATATGATGGGGCGGGACGCTGGGCTTACCAGCGCCCGCCTCATCGCTTTTTCGGCTGCAACCCCGTGCTCCGAACGGCGTAGAGTGGTGTATCATAGAGCGATGTAGCCTGCGCTTAACAGACCTTCGACCACGCGGCTGCCGAAGAAGGAGTTCCGGCATGAACACATCCACTCTGGCTATCGAGTCGCTCGACCTCAAGACGGCGTCGGACGCCGAACTCGCCCTTGTCCACCATCTCTTTAGCAAGATGCGCGCCGAGCGTCAGCCCGACGACCCGCCCATCCCCTTCGAGGAAAACCTGGCCCGCTGGCGGAGCCAGCCGCCTTTCATCCAGCTCACCTTCTATGGGGTGTGGAACCCGAACCACACGGCCCTGATCGGCCGCGGCACGGTCGTTACCGTCAGCCTGGAGGAGAACCGGCGCCTGGCGCAGGTCGAGTTGGAAGTGCTGCCGGAGTACCGGCGGCAGGGGCTGGGCAAGCGTCTGCTGGGACTGCTGGCCGAGGTCGCCGAGCGCGAGGGCCGCAGCCTGATGCTCATCGGGACGCATGGCCGTATCCCGGCCGGTGAGGCGTTTATGGAACGGGTGGGGGGACACAAAGGACTGGAAGGCCACACCAACCAGCTTGACCTGCGAGACCTGGATCGCGACCTGCTCCAACGCTGGCTTGACCAGGCGGCGAGCCTGGCCGACGACTTCGAGCTTGGGCTGTGGGAGGGCGAGTATCCGGAGAGCCAGCTTGAGGAGATTGCCGCCCTCTACGAGGTAATGAACTCCCAACCACGCGGCACGCTCCAGACGGAAGATTTCCACTTCACGCCAGAGCAGGTCCGCCAGCTGCAACAGCAGATTCTTGTCACGGGCGCCGACCACTGGACGCTCTATGTACGAGACCGGGCGACGGGGGCGCTGGCCGGGTTTACCGATGTGGCCTGGAATCCGAGCCGGCCCGAACTGCTCAGTCAGGGAAATACCGGCGTCTTTCCCCAGTACCGCCATCGGGGGCTGGGGCGGTGGCTCAAGGCAGCCATGCTGGACAAGGTGATGCGCGAACGGCCGCCGGTGCGCTTCGTCCGCACCCATAACGCGGACTCCAACGCCGCCATGTTGCGCATCAACCACGAGCTAGGCTTTAAGCCCTACAGTTCGTCGGCCATGTGGCAGGTGGAGACGGCCAGGGCGCTGGACTACGCGCGGACGATGCGCTAGGGGCAGTTACGGGAGGCGCGGGCGGAGGGCGGTCAGCAGGTGATCCACGTCGTCCTGGGTATTGAAGCCGGCAGTGGAGACGCGAATCCCGGCGAACTCGGGCTGAAACTTGATAATGATGCGCTCGGTAGCGTATAGCTCGTCCACGAGAGCCTGATGCCGCGCCGCGTCCCAGCCCTGGACCACGAAGCTGGTGATGGCGGAGGAGTGGAGCCAGGGGAGAGGGGCTAGAGTCTGGACGCCGGGCAGTTCAGCTAACCCCGCCCGCAGACAGGCCGTCACCTGACGCATCTGGTCTTCGAGAACGTCCCAGCCGACCTCGGCCAGGAGCTCGAGGGTTCGCGCCAGACCGACGCGCAGGCTCACGTCGGTCGTGCCGACTTCGGCGCGGCGGGCCGCCGAGAGAGGGACCGCGTCGGGCGCGGGGTCGAGCGGCGTCAGGGCCGGGTTGAACTGCGCCAAGGCCGAAGGCGCGACGACGACGTAGCCTAAGCCCATCGGCCCCAGCAGCCACTTGTGGGCCGAGCCAATGTAGAAGTCCGCGCCCAGCTCGGCCACGTTGACCGCGAACTGCCCCACCGCTTGCGCCCCATCCATCGCCGTGAGCACCCCGCGCTCGCGGGCGTCGGCAATGGCCTGGGCGATGGGAAGTCGCTGGCCGTTGACGCACGAGACGTGGGAAAGGAACAGCAGCCGCGTGCGGGGTGAATACGCTCGGCGCAGGCGCTCCAGGAACCCATCGTCCGTCGCGCCGGCGGCGACGACCCGCACGCGCACCCCCAACGCTTGCGTCAGACCCTCCCACAGCCCCCGCGTGCCCACATGCTCCAGGTCCGAGGTCAGAATTTCATCCCCAGCCGCCCAGCCCAGGCCCCGCACGACGTCGCGAATGCCTTGCGAGGTGTTGACGGTCCAGGCGATATTATCCGGGGTCACGCCGAGCAGCGCGGCGAGACCGCTGCGGGCGGTCTCACCACGCTGCAACCATTTTCTAAGCAGGTCGAGGGCGGCCGGGCCGCGCCACTGCAACTCCGCCCGCGCCTGCGCCATCTCGTCGAGGGCCGGGGCAGGGGTAGGACCGAGGGAGCCGGTTTGGAAGTAGGTACAGCGCTGCGTGAGGGGCAGCGCTTGGCGGAGTCGCGCCACAGCCATGCCATTCTCCAGGGTTACTTCATGAAGATGTCGGAGAACATGATCGGGTAGTGAACCCGCTTGCCGTCGGGGTTGGCCTGGAGGCCCGCGACGTTCGGCTTCCACAACTCGCCCATCGAGGGGTGCGCCACGAATACGGCGCCCACGTCCTCGATGAGGATACGCTCGGCCTGGTTGTACATCTTACAGCGCTTGGTTTGGTCCAGTTCGGTGCCGGCGGCCTTAACCAGGGTATTGAACTCCTCGTTCTTCCAGGTGTGGCGCGCGCCCGTCGTCCACCAGTCCATGAAGTTGGTTGGGTCGGCGTAGTCGTAGTACCACTGGATCAGGCCCAGGGTAATTTCCTTGGCGCCCAACTTCTGCATGTACAGGCTGCGCTCCACATCTTTGACCGTCACATCCACGCCCAGGTTCTGCTTGAGCATCCTCTGGACGGCCTCGGCCTCGCGGGCGACCTGCCCCTGGCGAATCCAGAGTTCAAGCTGCGGGAAGCCCTTGCCGTCGGGGAAGCCGGCGTCGGCCATGAGCTTCTTCGCCAGCGCCGGGTCATACGCCTGAATCTTGCGCACGTCCGGGTCGTTGGCCTGGTTGCACAGGAAGCCCGGCGGCAGGTGGGTGTAGGCGGGCAGGTCCAGCCCTTGCATCACCTGGGTAGCGATGGACTCGCGATCAATGGCGTGCGAGAACGCCTGGCGCACGCGCTTGTCGTTGAACGGCGGCTGGTCGGTGTTGAAGTACATATAGTAGGTGACAAAGTTGGGGAAGACGTCCAGTTGGTCCTTGAAGGCCGGGTTCGCCAGCGCCTGCGGCAGCAGGGTCGGGTCCACGCTGGTGTAGTCAATCTCGTTGGCCTGGTACATCTGGAGTGTCGGTGGCGTCGAGGACTGGGGGATGAACTGGACGACCACCTTTTCGAGCTTGGCCGGGTTGGGGCCGTTATACTCCGGGTTCTTGACCAGAGTGTAGCTCTGACCCTTCTTCCACTCGGAAATCTTGAAGGGGCCGTTGCTGATGGCCGTCTCAACCTTGGAGGCCCAGGCGTCGCCTTCCTTCTCCACCACCTTCTTCTGCACGGGCACCGAGGTCGGGAAGGCCAGGATTTGCAGGAAGTACGGCGTCGGCGCCTTGGTCGTGAACTCCAGGGTGGTGTCGTCCACCGCGCGGACACCCAACTGGGCGACGTCGGTAATCTTGCCCGCGGTGAGGTCAGCGGCGTTATTGATGCTGGCGTAGAACCAGGCGTAGGGGTTGGCGGTTTCCTTCTTCAGCGCACGCTGGAAGGTGTAGACCCAGTCCTGGGCGGTGACGGGCGAGCCGTCGCTCCACTTGGCGGTCTTGCGGAGATAGAACGTCCACTTCAGGCCGTCGGCCGACGTCTCCCAGCGGTCCGCCGCGCCGGGCCGAATCTTCAAGTCGCCGCCCACATTGACCAGGGGTTCCCAGGCCGGCAGGCCCATGCCGTTGGCCTCGTAGGTGTTGCGGCTCGTGTCGAAGTGCTTGCCCTCGATGCCAATGGTGCGGAAGACCTGCTTATCGGCTGGGGCGGCGCCGGCGGGCAGGCTACCCGAGGTGGCGGCTTTCGGCTGCTCGGCGGCTTTGGTGGCCGGAACCGCCGTCGGCTGGGCAGCCGGGGCCGTAGTGGGTTGGGCGGGCTTGGGCGCCTCGGTGGCTTTGGCCGGCTCCGGGGCCTTCGCCGCTTGCGTGGGGGCCACCTGTGGGGCGGGTGTCGCGGCGCTGCTGCACGCCGCCAGCGCGGTCAGGGCGGTCAGCAGGCACAGAACGGACAGGGTCCAGCGTAGCGTTCGGACCGACATGGCTCATTCTCCTCTCTGCGATTCGGTGTGAATGATGAACGGGTAGGGGTAAACACAGGGGGTTACCCCTACGATGGCTGGGCGGAAGGGTCGAGGGCGTCGCGGAGGCCGTCGCCCAGCAGCGTAAAGGCATACATTGCCAGGGCAATCATCAGGGCCGGAAACACGCTGAGATACCAGTGGGTGGACAGCGAGGGCAGGTATTCGTTGAGCATCTTGCCCCAACTCGGCATGGGCGCGTTGACGCCAATACCCAGGAAGCTCAGCCCCGCCTCGCCCACGATGGCCTCCGGGATACCGAGGGTCAGGTTGACAATGAGCGGCGAGAGGGCATTGGGCAGCAGGTGGGCGCGGATGATGCGACCGTTGCCCGCGCCGATGGCCTGGCTGGCGGCGACAAAATCCTTCTCCCGCAGCGAGAAGAACTGGCCGCGTACGAGCCGCGCGATGCTGATCCAGCGCGTCACCGCCATGGCAATGAGCACGTTGACCAGGCCGCTGCCCAGGATACTCAGCAGCAGGATGGCGAACAGCAGCGTCGGGAAGGCCGACATGACGTCCACGACGCGCATGAGCAGGTAGTCCGGCTTGCCGCCATACCAGCCAGCGATGGCCCCAATGGGGATGCCCACCAGGACGGCTGAGACCTGGACCACCAGGGCCACCAACATGCTAATACGCGCCCCCCAGATGATGCGGCTCAGGACATCGCGGCCAAAGGGGTCGGTCCCCATAATGTGCTCGGATGAAGGAAAGCGCCACGCCTGGCTGTAGACCTGGTTATCATAGCCTTCGGAGGCCAGGAGGGGCGCGAAGAGGGCCAGCCCGATGAGCAGCAGCACCAGGACCAGCGCCACCACGGACACTTTGTTGCGGGCGAAGCGGCGGGCGGCATCGCTCCACAGACTGCGCTGGCGCAGCCCGGCGCCGAGCGTGTCCAGCCGACGGGCGTCGGCGCTCGGTGAGGTCGAGAGAGCCTGCGGATCGGAGGAGGCCATGCTTATCGTCCTGTGAGGCGAACCCGAGGATCAATCCAGGCGTACAGAAGATCCGTCGCCAGGTAGGTCAGGGCGATGACGGTGGACCAGAGCAGCGACAGAGTCATGATGACCGGGTAGTCGCGGTTGTAGATGGCGAGGGTCAACTGGTTGCCCATGCCGGGGATGCGGAAGATAGTCTCGATGAAGAACGACCCCGTCACCATCGTGGCGGCCAGCGGCCCCATAATCGTGAGCAGGGGAATGAGGGCGTTCTTGAAGGCGTGGCGGCCAATGACGGTTCGCTCATGCAGACCCTTGGCCCGCGCCGTCCGAATAAAGTCGGTATTGGTGACTTCAAGCATGGCGACGCGGGTGTAGCGAGCGATGACAGCGGTGGGCGCCAGGCTGTAGGCCAGGATGGGCATCACCCAGTGTTTCCACGTCCCAATGCCGCCAGTCGGCAGCCATTGGAGCCGCACCGAGAAAACGACGATGAGGAGGATGGCGACCACGAACGTCGGCGTGACGATATTGGTGACGACAGCGACGGACAGCAGATAGTCGAGCCAGGAGTTAGGCCGCAGCGCGGCTAACATGCCGGCGATGAGGCCGAGGGGGAAGGCAATCGCCATCGTGATGAGGCCGAGCCGCAGCGTGACCGGCCAGGTGCGCCCGATGAACTCCGTGACTGGCTCATCCACGCGGAAGGACCGCCCAAAGTCGCCCCGCAAGGCGCTGGCGAGAAAGCTGACATACTGGACGGGCAGCGGGCGGTCCAACTGATATTTGCGGAGGAACTCCTGGCGCACGCTCTCCGGCACCGGAATCTCCTGCTTCTGCGCCGCGTCGAACGGCCCGCCCGGTACGGCATGCATCATAAAGAAGGTGATAACCGAGACGGCCAGCAGCACGCCCACGATACCGATGAGACGTTGAACGACGTAGGCTATCATAGGCCCTCGTCTGGGCGCCGCTCGCCCGCCAACTCACGCCGCACGCGCTCCTCTGGCAGGCGGATGTGCTCGCGCATGGCCGCACGGGCGGCGTCGGGGTCACGGGCAGCGACTGCCTCGAAGATGGCGACGTGACGCCTAAAATCGGCCCAGCGTTGCTCGTCCTCGGTCATACCCTCGGCGGGCGAGGCCAGCGAGAGTTGCGACGGCATGCTGAACGCCACAAAGGGGTCCAGGAAGTCAATCAGGATGCGGTTACCTGTCGCCTGGAGCAGGCTGGCGTGGAACTGTTTGTGGGCCACACTGGCGGCGGGACGGTCGTCAGTGTCCATCGCTTCCCGGTAACGGTGGAGGGTTTCCGCCAGTTCGGCCTCGGCCTCAGGGGTCAGGCGTTCGGCGGCCAGCGCGGCGATTTCCAGTTCCAGGATGCGGCGCACTTCCATGATGTCCAGCTTGGAGTACGCGCCGCGGCGGAGGAGCAGGTTGAAGGACTGGGCAAAGGACTTGCGCTGGTCGTGCGTGACCATCGCGCCGACGCCCTGCCGCACCTCGACCAGCCCCCGCGCCACCAGCAGCCGCATGGCATCCCGCACGACAGTCCGCGACAGGCCATACTGCTCGGCCATATCGCGCTCTGAGGGCAGGGTTTCGCCCGCCGCGACCTTGCCCGACAGAATCTGGGTTTCCAGCAGCGTCGCCAGCTTCTCGTGCAAATTTTGGTGTTCGGCAAACAGTTCCACATCCGCCGTCGTCATCCCCACTCTCACCTTCTCCTCTGACCGTGTGACCTGCTATTATGGTGGTATGACCAGCATACCAGCCATTATATCAGGTTCCGCCAAAGCTGTCAAGGACGCTTCTCAAACGGGCAGGGCGATTGCATCAAAAGTGGACGGGAGGACAAAACAGGGTAAGCTGTGGGGAGCCATCGCCGACCTAGCAGGAGATCGCCATGCCTGACCCGACCGCTGACCTGAAGCACCACTTTCGGGCCGTCCGCGACCCACGCATCGAGCGGAGTAAAGAGCATCGGCTGCTGGATATCATCGTGATTGCCATTTGTGGTACCATCGCGGGGGCCAATAGCTGGGTGGACATTGCTGAATGGGGTAGCAGTCATCGAGCCTGGCTGGAGAGGTTTCTGGACCTGCCTCACGGCATTCCCTCCCATGACACCTTCGGGCGGGTCTTCGCCCGCCTTGCCCCCCAGCAGTTCCAGGCGGCGTTCGGGGCCTGGGTGGCGACGGTGGCGAGCTTGACGGCGGGCCAGGTGGTGGCGGTGGATGGGAAGCTGGCGCGAGGCTCGTATGACACGCATCACGGCCACGCCGCGCGACGAATGATTAGCGCCTGGGCGACCCACAATCGGCTGGTGCTGGGTCAACGCCGTGTCGAAGCCGACAGTAACGAGATTGAGGCGGTGCCTGAACTGCTCAAGCTGCTGGCCCTCAAGGGCTGCCTCGTGACCCTCGATGCCATGGGCTGCCAGACCGAGATTGCTCAAACCATTGTCGACCAGGGGGCTGACTACATCCTAGCCGTCAAAGACAATCAGCCCACGCTCGCGGCAGACCTGACGGATTTGTTCGAGCGCCGCAGCACGTCCGACTGGGCGACGTGGCAGACTGACTATCATCGCTCGGTGTCCAAAGGCCACGGTCGGCTGGAGATCCGCGAGGTCTGGATGGTCACCGACCCTGACTGGCTCAGCTATCTCAACCCCAAGCAGCGCTGGCCTAACCTACATGCGGTGGTGTTGGTACGGGCCGAGCGTCATATTGGAGCTAAGGTCGAAGTCGGCCACCATTACTTCATCACCTCCTTGACGACGCCAGCCCAGCGGCTGGGACGGGCGATCCGCCGCCATTGGCGGATCGAAAACAGCCTGCATTGGGTGTTGGACGTGAGTTTTCGCGAAGATGACAGTCGCGTCCGTGTGGGGCATGGCCCAGAGAACTTGGTGGTGCTACGCCCTATCGCCCTCAATCTACTCCAACGCGAGAAGACGGCCAAGCGCGGCATTCACGGCAAGCGTCTCAAGGCCGCCTGGGACACCGACTATCTCCTTAAGGTCTTGACCCCCTGACCTCTTTTGATGCAATCGCCCTGAGGCCTGGCTTCACCCTATAGACGAAACAGGCGAAATGGTGTATACTGGAAGTGAAGCCCGAAGACGAACGCCGGTCGCCGCCCCTGGAGGCAATGGAGCCATCAGCGGAGGAGGTCGCCAATGCCTGCTCCACCTACCGGTACCGTCACCTTCCTGTTTACCGATATTCAGGGCAGCACCCAGCTTTGGGAACGCTATCCGGATGCCATGCCCGCCGCCCTGGCGCGTCACGACGCCATTCTGCGGCAGACCATCGAAACCCACCACGGCTACATCTTCAAGACGATCGGGGATGCGTTCTGCGCCGCGTTCGCGCGGGCGCCAGACGCCCTGGCCGCCGCGTTGGCCGTCCAGACGAGCCTGGCCGGTGAGGCGTGGGGCGAGATCGGGACCATCCGGGTTCGCATGGCGCTGCATGCTGGCGTCACGGATGAGCGCGACGGGGACTACTTCGGGGCGCCGGTCAACCGGGTCGCTCGCCTCCTGGCGGCGGGACACGGCGGGCAGGTTCTACTCTCCGAAACCCTGTCTACCCTGGTCCGCGACCACCTGCCCGCCAATGTGGACCTGCTAGACAGGGGCGAGCACCGCCTGCGCGACCTCGTTCGCTCTGAACACATCTATCAGCTTGTCAGTCCAACACTGCCCGCCGACTTCCCGCCTCTCAAGACGCTTGACGCTCGACCCAACAATATTCCCACCCAACTCACGCCCCTCATTGGCCGCACGGCGGAACTGGCCGCCCTGCAAGAGCTACTCCTGCGCGAGACGGTTCGCTTAATCACCCTCACCGGACCCGGTGGCGTAGGCAAGACCCGGCTGAGTGTGCAGGTGGCCGGGGATGTCCTCGACCACTTCGCGGACGGTGTGTTTTTTGTCAATCTGGCGCCCGTCACTGACCCATGTCTGGTGGTCGCCGCCATCGCCCAGACCCTGGCTGTCCGCGAGGTAGGTAAACAATCTCTACTGAGTTGCCTGGAGGACTACCTGCGTCCCAAGCACACGCTGTTGATTCTCGACAACTTTGAGCAGGCGCTCGCGGCCGTTCCTCTGGTCACGAGCTTGCTTGCAGCCGTCCCTCACCTCAAGCTTCTCGTAACGAGCCGAACGGTCCTGCACGTGCGGGGCGAGCAGGTCTTCCCGGTCGCCCCCCTGCCACTGCCCGATCTACACCAGCCTGTATCCACTAACCTCTCCGCCTATCCAGCCATCGAGTTGTTTGTGCAACGCGCCGCTAGCGCCCGGCCTGACTTCGCGCTCACCCCTGAGAACGCGCCGCTGGTCGCCGCGATTTGTTGTCACCTGGATGGCCTGCCGCTGGCGATTGAGTTGGCGGCAGCGCGAATCCGAACGCTCCCCCTCAAGGCGATCCTCGCCCGCTTGTCGAGCAGCCTGAAGTTCCTGACCGGCGGCCTATCCGACCTCCCCACGCGCCAACAGACATTGCGCAGCGCCATTCTTTGGAGCTACGACCTCCTGGACGCCAGTGAACAAAAGCTGTTTCGACGCCTGGCGGTCTTTGCCGGCGGATGTACTCTGGAGGCGGCGGAACACATCTGCGATGGCGACTTTGACCCGACCCTCGACGCCCTGGAAGGCGTGTCGTCCCTGGTGGACAAGAGCCTGCTGCGGCAAGAGGAGGAGCCGAACGGGGAGGCGCGCTTTCGCATGCTGGAAACGATCCGCGAGTTCGCCCTTGAGCGCCTGGCGGAGAGCGGCGAGGAGGACGACGAACGCCAGCGGCACGCCGAGTATTACCTGACCCTCACCGAAGATATAGAGCCGAAGCTGGAGGGGCCTGACGAAATTGAGTGGGTGTCCTGTCTGGCGCGCGAAAGCGACAACCTGAGGGCGGCTCTGGCGTGGGTGGTAAACGGCGATCAGGCGCTGCTGGCGCTCCGGCTGGTAGCGGCCCTGGGACGCTTCTGGTATTTGCACGGCCACACCACAGAGGGTATCGGCTGGCTGCGCTCTGTTTTGGCGATGCCGAGGGGAGAGTCGAAGGCGTTAAGCCACTTACAGGCGCGGGCGCTCTCCGCGCTTGGCTCCCTCGTCTATTCACAGTGCGATTATCGCCAGGCGACGGAGCTACACCAACAGGCGTACCAACTCTTCAGCGCCCTCGATGATAGGCGCGGCATGGCCTTCGCCCTCAATAACCTGGGCGTCCAGGCTGTACGCCTGGGGGATTACCCTCGCGCCCAGTCGTTCCTCGAGCAAAGCCGCGACCTCTACCAGAAGGGGGGGGATGCCTGGGGTGTGTCCCTGGCCCTGGTCAACCTGGGGGGCCTGGCTGTACTGAGGGGCGACCATCAGCAAGGCGAGATGCTCCTCCGAGCGGCGTTGGAGATGCCACAAGAGGCGCGAAGTCCGACTACCACGGCCTGCGCGTTGTCCCAACTCGGTGAATGCGCGCGGGTGCGCGGTGACTATGAGCAAGCCGCTGCTTTATCCCGCGACAATCTGCTCTACTTTGAGCAGACGGGGGACATCTCAGGAATGGCCATCGAGTCGGTCAACCTGGCCATCGCCGCCCAGCGGTGCGGGCGCCCTCTCGAAGCCATGACCTATACCCGCCGAGGGGTGATGCTGTTCAACGAATTGGGCAACAAGTGGGGTCTGGCCTCAAGCTTCGCTATCTGCGCTGAGTTGTTGGCCTGTCGAGGTGAACTGAGGCAGGCGGCCCGCCTGGCTGGAGCCGCCCAAACGCTGCTGGATGCGATCGGCAGCCATCTGGACCCGTCCGACCAGGCGGGCTATGAACAGACCCAGGCCACCCTCCACAGCCAGCTGGGCGAGGCCGCGTTTCAGGCTGCCTGGATAGAGGGCCAGGCGATGACGCTGGACGCCGCGGTTGCCTATGCCTTGGAGGCCGGCGCCCAGCCCATACCCGTTTGAGGGACTTATACCGTACTGACTGAGGAGGTTATGATGCTTGGACGACGCAAGGTGCTGTGGGCTGTGTCTCTTGGGCTAGGGGTCGTTGCGCTGGCTGTCATGGTATGGGGCGCGGCGTCGGCCGCCACAGACGGCGGGCCGGGGTACGCCAGTGTCCCCGGCCCCGCCTTCCAGCCTCAATTTTCCACCACCAACTTTCGGTACTTCCACATGCAGGTACGGACCGAAAGCGGCACTGGATTCTTTGTTGCACCGGTGTATCTACCCCAGGGGGCACGCCTCAACCAGATGACTCTGTTGGGCTACGACGACGACCCGAGCAACATCCTCCAAGTCACCTTTTACCGGGCGTACGGCGGTCGCGGCTTCATCGAGGAAATCGCCTCCCTCGACAGTACGGGTGCGACAAGTGACTTTGAGCTATCGACGACGACAAATGCAGCGCGATCGGTTGTGGACAACGAGCGCTACGGCTACTTTGTGGAGTTGCAGTTGCCGGCGCCCTCCGCCTCGAACCGGGGATTGACTCTATCGCGGGTCCGGGTGGGCTACAGCTACTCGTCGTCGCTGCCCTTGATCGAGAAGAACCGTCCCTGACCACTGCTAGGCGACTGTGGTCTATCTTAGCGGCGGCGCAGCCGATAGCCTTTCAACCCGACGCCCAGAGCAAACGCCGCCGCCCCGACCAACAGCCAGGCCAGGTACAGGGGCGCGCCGCCCGTGACCGGCATGGCGGCGGGGGCCTCGACCAACGTGGAATAGGCCTTGCCCGGCGGGACCAACGCAGTGGTCATGATGCGCGCCGTCGTCGCCCCGTTGTTGCCGCCGGTATGGATGACGTTGGCCGGCTCCACCCAACTCTCGCCCGGCTTGTAGACCCGCGTCACACCATTCATCTGTAATGTAAGCTCCCCCTCTATCACGGTGACATACTGGTTCCCACCGTGGAAGTGGAGGCCGATGCCCGTGCCCGGCGGAAAGTCCACGACGCGCTGGACGACACTGAACTGGCTGGGCGAGTTCGTCACCGGGAAGGTCGTCTGGATGGGAACGACCAGCGGGAGCAGCCCGGCCGGCATGGGTTCCAGGTTGTTAGTCAAAGGGGCGCCGGTGGGGATCAGCCCCGCCGCCACCAGCCGCGTATTCGTCGTCGTGGTGTTGCGCCCCAGATGCTGCTCGCCGGTCGGCTCCATCCAGGCCTTGCCGGGCTTATAGACGTCGTCTTTGCCGTAGATGCGATAGGCCAGGTCGCCCGCGAGGACGACGGCAAACTGCGGGCCGCTGTGTGTATGCAAAGGCGTCCCACTGCCGGGCGGGAAGTCAATCACGCGCTGGACAAGGTCGAACTGGGCCGGCTGGCCCGTTACCTCATACGTCTCCTGGCTGAACACCATGGGCGCGGTCCAGGCCTGCTGGCCCAGCGCCACCCCTGGCATCGCCCACACCAGACCCAGAACGACCGCTACCAAACCGAGCAGGTATCTCCGCATCGTGCCCCCCTTAGTGGATATAGCAGTCGTCAGTGTATCAGAATTGGCGGGGGATTGCAAGGTGCAAATTACCACAGGCTTTACACGTTGAGCGATTCATCAGAGTCTTCTAACCGTGGGGGCTAGGGTATCGTCCGTCTCCCCCTCTGTATGCAATTCGAGCGCATACTGAACCACTTGCGCTAACGTCATCTTTTGTCCTTCTGTTCGGGCAGACTCGAACTGAGTCTCGGTAAGTTGGATGCGTATACTATCTACGAATTGCTGATACACTGCTTGATAGGCGGCGGCGACCGGGGCTCCTATGGCTTCCCCAAGCGATGCAGCTGCCCCGAGTAGCCGCGCCCCCCTCATCGGCTCCTTGAGCCCTGCCGCCGCGCCGGCAGCCATTATTAAGCTCCAAATCGTAAACCATTTGTCGCCCACGCGCTGTTGCAGAACCAGGCTTTCGCCTATCAGAGTCACAGCCCGCTTGAAATTGCCTTGGAGTAGCAAGGCGCCGCCAAGAATCACTTCCCAAATAGCTATGCTTCGCAGATCCCCTTGCTCCTCAAACAGTGAAAAAACTTGCTCCGAGAGTATGACAGCCAGTGCATATTCGCCCTGGAACAGGGCCGGGATAGCGCGATTACCGAGAGCCAGCCCTATACCCCTTTTGTCACCTAGTTCTTGATAAAGGCTCAAGCACTCCGCATTGAATATGCGGGCTTGGTCAAAGTCCCCCAGTAGTACAGCGAGGTTTTCCTGATACAGCTTCGCCAGAGCCAGATCGGCTTTATCCCCTATCTTGCGACAAAGAGCTGCGCCCTCCTCCAGAAAAGCGGTGGCGTGGGTGTAGTTGGCCTGCCTAAATGCTAACATACCGGCATTCACGAGCGCTTTCGCTCGGATGATAGGTGGCACCCCATGATCGTGTTGCAGGTACGTTGCAAGCCACTTGAGGCCCTCGCTCAGATAGCCCCGCACTTCCCAGAACAAGCCAAGCATGCCGGCCAGCCGCATGCCTGTGGCTATTTCGCCGCTGGCTTGACACCATTCCAGCACTGCCCGCAGATTGTCATGCTCCCGCTCGAGGCAGTCCAGCCAGGCGACTTGCTCACTCCCTACCAGCTTTGCCTCGGCCTGCTCGGCTAACGTCAGATAGAACGCCGCATGCCGCTGCCGTAGCGTGAAGGTCCCTCTGCACTCCGCCAACCGCTCGATCGCGTACTCACGAATGGTCTCAAATATCGTGAAGCGCGTCTCGGTGTCTGGCCCCCTCAGCCTGCTGCAGAAGGTTCTTGTCCACTAGTGACGTCAGGCTATCTAGGACGTCGATCTCGCTCGTTTCTCATCAGCTTTACAGACAGCCTCGGTCGATTTAGGAGTGCCCCCCAGCAAATACTGCCAGCCGCCGAAATACGGTCTTCTCGCTCGCATTCAATAAGTCGTGGCTCCAATCGATGGTGGCGCAAGGTTTGTTGACGCGCCATCACGTCCCGCGGTCCTCTCGTCAGGAGTGGCAATCGCCGCCCGCCGCTGGAGGAGGGGCTGGGGCGAGAAGACCTTTGATGTACACGGCGGAGTTAGCTCAATGGCAAGGGTAGGCCGTCTAACCGGATAGCAGATACGCGACAGCCCACGCGATTGCCGCTCATCAGCGCAAAGTCGGGCTTGACATCCTGCGCTCGCTGCGTGAATAGCTCTACGGCTGGATACTGCGACAGCATTCTCTCACCGATGTGAGCTGCTTGATATTGGGCAGCGCCAGGAGGAACGAAACTCCTCGCCCTGGATATGGAGGGGGATGCGACCGTGACCAGCACCTTGAGCTTGGGCGCGTGAGCCAAGAGATTGGTCACAACGGAGGCGGACAGTAGCTGCTCGAAGTTATCGAGCACCAAGAGCAGGTGTTTGTCGCGCAGGTAGCCCTTGAGATTAGCCAGGAGGGGTTGGCTACTATGTTCCCGCACATCGAGGTTCTGCGCAATAGCGGAGACGACGAGTGGCAGTGGGTCACTGAGGGGGCGAGGTTGACGAAGTAGAGGCCATCGCGGAAGGGCTGAGGGCTGAGGGCTGAGTGTCGTTGTGCTCTTCCATCGGCGGCACCTGTGGAAGTCCCCGACGGGGACGGCGGCCGGTCGTCCGTCAGCTGATGCGCGACTTTCGATGGCCAGCCGTGTCTTGCCGACACCGCCGACGCCGGGTTAGGGTGACCAAGCGCACATCGGCCTTCTGGAGCAACGCCTTGACGCCGCCACGTCGCGCCTGCGGCCGACGAAGGCGGTGAGGGGGTAGGCAGGTTGCCCAGGCGGCGCGGTTCAGGCGGGGCTGGCTCGACTTGCGCGAGCTTGATAAGGGCAGCGTAGTCGGCTTTGTGGGCACCTGGAGGGCTTCTATGAGCTGCTGACGACCTGGCGGGTGGCTTGGCGCTCGTCCGCCCGGAGCTTACGGATGTAGACGGCGGAGCAGCCGGCGATAAGCCACCCAGCACCTCTTGGGTCAGTCCCATCTCGCGGCGCTTCTGCTTGAGCTCATGCACCAAACGTCTTTCGCTGATCATAACCACCCCCTAGGCATGGTCATCCGGCCTCACAAGACGCGTGACATCATAGTGACAAATAGGGCATTTGTCAAGATAACGGCCTTGCCGTGAACGTTCGACTGGCGGTGAAAGGAGACTAAAATTGGGGGCAGACGACGATGGAGGGAGACAACGATGAAGCTCGCCTCGGCCATTATCATCTCCGCCGTCGCCCTCATTACCCTTCACAGCCGCCGGGGGCGTCGGCCGCCGAGGCTGGTGGAAGGCCGGCCAGCGGTCAAAGGGGTCCAGCCATGAAACTGCGTGACTTTGGCGCGATCATCTTGCTTGGCTCGATCTGGGGCGCGTCCTACCTGTTTATCAAGCTCGGCGTCGCCGTCATGCCGCCCGCCACCTTTGTCCTGGGGCGGGTGGTCATCGCGGGGTTGGTAAGCCTGACGATTCTGAGGGCGCGCGGGATGCCCCTGCCCAAGACACGGGCGGTCTGGGCCACCTTTGCGGTCATGGGCCTGCTCAACGGCGCGATCCCCTATACCCTGATTACCTGGGGCGAGCAGGTGATAGATAGCGGGCTGGCCGCCATTCTCATCGCTGCCGTGCCCATCTTCACCGTCATCTTCGCCTGGTTCTTCCTGCCGGAAGAACGGCTCACGCTGACCAAGGGAATGGGAATTGTGCTGGGCTTCCTGGGCGTGGCGGTCCTGATTGGCCCGGACGCGCTGGCGGGGGCGCACAACAACGTGGTGGGAGATCTGGCGGTGGTGGGCGCGGCGGCCAGCTATGGCGCGGCGTTTGTGTGGGCCAGGCTGCGGCTGCGGAGCGTGCCACCCCTGGCCGCCACGACGTCGCAGATGGCAATGGCGACGCTGTGGATGCTGCCCGTGACCCTCGTCCTGGACCGGCCCTGGCAATTGCGCCTCCTGCCGACGGGGTCCACCTGGGTCGCGCTGGCCTCGCTGCTGGCGCTGGCCGTCGTCGGTACCTCGCTCGCCTATGTACTCTACTACTGGCTGGTGGCCGAAGTCGGCGCGACGCAGGCCTCCCTGGTGACGTACATCTCGCCCTTCATCAGCCTGGTGTGGGGCGCGCTGTTCTTGGGCGAGCGACTCACTCTGGCCGCCTTTGTCGTCTTCGGCCTGATTCTGCTCGGCCTGGCCCTCATCAACGGCTTCGCCGTCCAGGTCGCCCGCCGGCTCCTCGCCTGAGGCGCGCATGACTTTTAAGTCGGTCAAGGCAGGCGAAAAGCAGGCCGGCTGGCTCTGGCTGCTGACCCTGTTCAGCGCCGCCAGCTTCATCGAGGTCACCGTCTACGGCCAGTTGGGCGCGTTTACGCCCATCTATCTCCCCCAGTTCGGTATCCCCGTCGAGGCGGTTCCCCAGTGGACCGGCCTCATTGCCGGCCTCTCTAGCGGGCTGGGCATCCCCTTCCTGCCCTTCTGGGGCGCGCTGGCCGACCGCTACCGCCGGCAGCCGGTCATCGTGCGCTCGTTCGCCGCGCTGCTGACCGCGTTGGTGGTGATGCGGCTGTCGGGCAATATCTGGACCTTTATCCTGGGGCGGAGCGTGACCAGCCTGGCGTGGGGCAATACCGGCCTGATGATGACGACGCTATCGGAACGGACACCGCGTGGACGGCTGGGGCTGGCCTTTGGCATCCTCAACGGCGCGGGGCCGGTGGGGGCCTTCCTGGGGCCGCTGCTGGGCGGGCCGATTGTCGACCGCTGGGGCTTCCCGACCCTGCTCGTGGTGGATGCCGGCCTGATGGCCCTGGTCTGCCGGGCGCTGACCGTGGGCTACCATGACCCGTATGGCGGGGTAGCGCGCGGCTCGATGCTGACGATGGCCGCCGAGTCGGTGACGGTGACGTGGCGGTCGCGGCAACTGCGCGCCCTGTTTCCCGCCCTATTCCTCTTGCTATCCGGCTGGATGATGGGGACGGCCTTCGCGCCGCTGGTCGTGACCGCGCTCTACCAGGGCGACGATGTGGGAACGGTGGTCGGCTGGGTCATCGGCCTGGGCGGGCTGACCAGCCTCGCCCTGAGTCCCGTCGTCGGCGCGCTGGCCGACCGCTTCGGGCACTGGCGCGTCCTGCTCATCGGCGCGGCGCTGACCATCCTACTCTGGCCCTTGCCGGCCCTGACGCACTCGCTGACGGGCTTCACCGTGGCCTGGGCCGTCCTCAATGGTGTGGCGTCCGGTGTCTTCGCCTTGTCCTTTACCGTCCTGGCCGGGGCCGCCGCGCCCGATATTCGGGGCCGCGTCATGGCCTTCGCCTACCTGCCGCTGAATGTGGGCGGCCTCTTCGGCCCGGCGCTGGGCAGCCTGGTGACGCGCCTCAGCCTGTTCGCCATCTTCCCCACCGCCGCCGTGCTCACCGCCCTCGGCCTGGCCGCCCTGGTCGTGGCCGCCCGCCGCGCTACAGACCCACTCGTTCCGCCAGGAGGGTAAGCAGGTCGCGCGTGTTGAGGTGAGGGCGGACCGCCTTGAAGAACGTCGGCACGAGTTGGTCGGGCGCCAGGTCAGACGTGTCAAGGTGAAGCTTGTGCTGAATCCACGACGCCGCCACCTCCTGGCGGAAGCGGTCGAGCAGCATGGGCACGTGGTCAGGCTGGATGAGGGTGTAGGGGTGGGGTTGCGCCGCGCGGCGGGCCAGGATGACGTCAGGCCGGGCCGTCAGGTGGACGAGAATGGTGTCCGCCGGCATCTCGGCTTCGTACTCCCGTGTCCCGTGGACGGCGATACCCGGATAGTAGTACAGCGGGCCGTAGACCTCCTCCTCCAGGTGAAAGCCCCCCAGCAGGATATGCTCGAAGCGGTTCATCAGCCGCACATGGTAGACCACCTGCATGCGCTGGAAGCGTTCCTTGAGCGTGGGCGTCAAGGCCAGCATCATGGCGCTGTCTTCCGCCGACAGGTGCTGGCTGTCGGGGATGGTAAAGTGGTCATCCAGGTGGAAGGCGATGCCCCGCGCCTGCCCCCACGCCAGCAGCCCTTCCAGCAGCGTTGTCACGCCCGTATACTCACACCCCACTGCAATCACCCGCATACATCACCTCCTGAAGGGCTCTACCTGGACATCACTCACAAGTAGGTTAGAATAGAGAACGCCACCAAAACAACAGGCATGAAAAGGAATCGAGACCTCAATGCAGAAGCCGAGTAACAAAACAGGCGCGACCTCACCCTCTACCTCCCACCGTCGGAGCCGAGGATGTTTGCTCTGGCTGGGCGGTTTTATTGTTTTGGTCTTGGGGTTGCTGCTGGTCGGCACTATTTATGAGACAGCGGCAGAAGCCGAGGACGCCCGAGCCTACCCCCCTCCCGGCCAATTAGTCGATGTGGGTGGCTATCGTCTGCACCTCAACTGCACTGGCGCCGGCAGTCCCACGGTCGTGATTGATGCCGGTCTAGGCGACTGGTCCACGAGTTGGAGCTTAGTGCAATCAGGAGTGGCGAAGATAACACGGGTCTGCACCTATGATCGGGCTGGCTATGGGTGGAGCGATATGGGTCCTCCGCCACGCACAACACAGCAATTTGTCAAAGAACTGCACACCTTGCTGAAGCAGGCCAACATTCCGGGTCCCTATGTCGTGGCCGGACACTCGTACGGTGGTTACACGGCTCGGTTGTTTGCCCACGACTATCCAGCGGAAGTGGCGGGGGTCGTGTTAATTGACGCAACGCAGCCTAGTGAGAATGCGCAAGTACCGTTGGATGAAAAGTCTCCGAGCGGCTTGCCGTTCAACCCAGGAAAAATTATCTCGGTTCTGGCACGTGTGGGTCTAGTTCGTTTGGCTGGCTCCCCCGGTCTGGGAAACCCTCAGTTTAAGCCTGAGACCGAGAAAGCCTATGCAGCGTTATCGGTGCGCCCACAACATCTTGAAGTTTCTCTGGACGAAACTCTGGATATGGCGGAAAGTGCGGTGATAGTAAGGGATGTAAGGACTTTAGGCGATGTGCCTTTGATTGTGCTATCTCGCAGGGTAGAGGACAGTCCTTCCTCCCAGGTCTGGCACGCCCATCAGACTGAGATGCTGGCCTTATCCTCTCATAGTCAAATGCTCATTGCAGACAAGAGCGGCCACAATATCCAACTTGAGCAGCCGGAGGCGGCGGTTGGGGCGATAGCGAAAATGGTCGAGCAGGTTCGCTAGACAGCGCTCCTTAGTTCGGCGTGCCTGTTCGCCTTCGTCCTCGCTAATTCTAACTTACTGGCATGTCCCTAAAGAAGCCCAGGTTCTCCCGTGTATGGTGTCGGATAAAGTCCTCGTTGACCGTCACGCCGAGGCCAGGGCGGTCCGGGACCGTGATATGGCCGTCCTGGATGAGCGGCCCTTCGTTGATGAGGCCGTCCCAGACCGGGTGGTCCAGGTGATGGAATTCGAGGACGAGGAAGTTGGGGACGGCCGCGCACACATGGCAGGTAGCGACCGTTTCAATCGGGCTGCCGATGTTGTGGGGAGCCAGGGGGATGTAGTACATATCGGCCAGGTCGGCGATACGACGGCCTTCGAGCAAGCCGCCCGCTTTGGCCAGGTCGGGCGAGATGATGTCGGCGGCCTGGCTCTGGATCAGTTCGCGGAAGCCGAAGCGGGTGTAGAAGTTCTCGCCGGTGCAAATGGGCGTGCGCGTGGCGGCCTTGACCGTGGCGAGCGCGGCGACATTCTCCGGCGGGATGGGGTCTTCCAGCCACAGCAGGTTGAGGGCCTCAAAGGCGTAGGCGATCTTGAGGATGTCCACCGGCGCGTAGGCCCAGTGGGCGTCAATGGCGAGGTCGGTGTTGCGGTCCAGGCTCTGGCGCACGGCGGTCACGACATCTACGTAGTAGGCGATGTCGTCGTTGCTGATGCAGCGGTTGTAGCGGTCGCGGCGCGAGGGCAGGGGGTCAATGTCGAATTTGAGGGCGCTAAAGCCCCGTGCCTCGACCCCTTTGGCCTTCTCGACATAAGCCGCTGGCGTCTCCACCTCCCCGGCGTGGCAGTCATTGTAGAGGCGGATACGGTCGCGGAACTTGCCGCCCAGCAACTGCCAGACTGGAACGCCGAGCGCCTGGCCGACAATGTCCCACAGCGCCGTTTCGATGCCGCTGATGGCGCTCATCACGGCCCCCTGGTAGAAGCCGGAGGCGGACATACTCCGCAGCATGTCCCGAAAGAGCTTGTCCACATGGCGCGGGTCCTGGCCGAGGAGGGGCCGCTGGAGGCGCGGGTCCACGACAATCTGGTGGACGCCCGCGCCGTGATACGCCTCGCCGATGCCCACAATCCCCTCGTCCGTTGTCACCTTCACCAGCACCCACGGGAACGGCTGGAGCAAGACCGAGCCAATATGCGTGATTTTCACCGCCTGCCCCCTGTTTCGACTTGTATTTCGAGTGGCTGATAAAACGGCTACCGCTTCTTAGCCCTGTAAAAGGCATCAGCCATTCCACACCGCCGGCTCGTATGAGCCGGCGGCTATTCTATCCCCACCTCTGCCACCCCCCAAACCCCCAGCGCCTGTGCACTGAACTGCTTTTTGGACCGCAAAGCGGGCTATTTTTGGCGCTACGGCTGTGGTTCAATGAGGTCACACACGACCGCGAACCCAAACGAACCACCCAGCACAAGGAGCAATACCATGCGTCAGCGACACAGGGTCGTATACGGCGATGATGGCCCACCTGGCAACGGAGCCTATAGTCTATACCCAATTCGGGAAGTACAGGGCCAGCAGGATACCCGTCGCGTTGAATAGCGTGTGGACGACGATACACGTCGTGGTGTTGGCGTAGCGGCGGATGAGGCCCAGGACAATCGCCACGACGAAAATCTGGACCAGGGCGGGCGTGAAGCCGTACTGGGCATGGACGATCATAAACAGGAGCGAGGTCAGCGGCAGGCCCAGGCGCGGCTGGAGCGCGCCGCGAAACAGAATCTCCTCACCGATACCCGCCGACAGCCCGATGGTGAGCGCGCCGGGGATGGAGATAAACGAGCCGAACAGCGACTCGGTCAGCCGGCCAAACTGCTCGTAGCCGCTGGGCAACACGGTCTTCCAAACCAGGCTCACCAGGAAGTCGAGCAGGAGCAAGCCCAGCCAGGCCCCAATGGCGATGGATAGGTAGGCGGGCGTCAGGCGGCCCAGCCTCAGCCGGGCTAGGGTATCGCGCCAGCCGCGGCGGATGGTCCAGCCGACGCCAAAGAAGCCGTACAGGACAAACATGAAGCCCTGGAGCCAGAGCAGCGGCAGCGAGTTGAACGACTCCAGCGCAGCCTGCTGATTCGGGTTCGGGTTTGCCAGCGACATCGCCAGGGGCAACTGGGCCACGCTGACGCCAATGACCAGCAGCGTCAGGCTAAGGGCGACGCCGTGGACGATGGACTGCGGGTTGATGGGCAGGACGTAGGCCAAACCGCGCCGGACGACCGGAATCAGGGGCAGCATGGCGAAGAGGCCTGTCCCCACCATCACCAGGCCCATCAAAACCATCAGCCAGGGCGACACACCCAGGGCAGCCGCGGCATTGGGGGCGTTGGCGCTGCTGATGCCACTAAACGCGGTCAGCGGCCCGCAGGCGACGAGCAGCAGGCAGGCAAGGACGTCCAGGATGATGGTCAGAATTCGGGCCGTTGGGTAACGCTCGCCCAGGTTGGCGAGGACAATCAGAACCAGCGGGACGAGGAACAGCAGGAAGGCCAGAATCAGGGTCAGGACGGTAGTCACAAGGTTGTCAAATGGCAGGTTAGGTTGCATAGGGTGTTTGTCCTGTCAGAATGAAGCATCGGTTCAACCTCCCGAAGGTTCAGAAACCTTCGGGAGGTTATCGTAGATTTCATAGCACGCGGCACACCAGGCCCTTGAGATATTCGCTCTCCGGAAAACTCAGCCGCACCGGGTGGTCGGGCGCCTGGGTCAGCCGCTCGACAATCTGGGCCGGCCGACGGGCATCCACGCTGGCCCCAAATAGGACCTTCTGGAACAGATCGGCGCTAATCAGCCCGGAACACGAGAATGTGGCGAGCATCCCTTCGGGCCGCAGCAGGCGCAGCGCCTGGAGGTTGATGTCTTTATAGCCGCGCGTCGCCCGTTCTACCTGACCTGCCGAGTGGGCGAACTTGGGCGGGTCCAGGATGATCACGTCGAATGCTTCGCCCCGGTCGCGGTAGGCGCGCAAGACCTGGAAGACATCGCCCACGATGTACTCGTCCTGGGGGCGGTCGAAGCCGTTGAGGGTCATGTGGCGCTCGGCCAGGGCCAGCGCCTCGGCCGAGGTGTCTACGTTGACCACCTGCTCCGCCCCGGCCCGCGCCGCGTAGACGGCGAACGCGCCGGTGTAGGCGAAGGCGTTGAGGACGCGCGCCCCCTGGCAGTAGGCGGCCACCCGCGCCCGGTTGACGCGCTGGTCCAGGTAGAAGCCCGTCTTCTGCCCGCCGCGCAGGTCCACCACGAAGCGCAGCCCCGCCTCGACCATCTCAATCTCGGCTGGCGGCTTGCCCCACAGCGGTCCCTGGCTGGCCGTCAGGCCCTCGCGCTCGCGCGACTCGGCGTCGGCCCGTTCGACAATGGCCCTCGGCTGGAGCACGTCCACCAGCGCCTCGACCACCTCAGCCTTACGCCGTTCCAGGCCCAACGTGGATAGTTGGACCGTCAGCACGTCGGTATAGCGATCCACAATCAGGCCGGGCACCCCATCCGCCTCAGAGAAGACGACGCGGTAAGCGTTCGTGTCCGGCGGAGTACACCGCTGCCGCCAGGCCAGCGCCTGGGCGATACGCTCGCGCAGCCAGCGGCCGTCCAGCGTCTCGTCCTCGTCCCACGCGAACAGGCGCACCGTCAACTGCGACTGGCGGTTGTAGAAGCCGCGCGCCAGAAAAGCGCCGCCCGCGTCGGCCACGTCCACCACGTCGCCATCCCTCGGCTGCCCCTCCACGCGAGCAATCGCGCCGGAGAACACCCAGGGATGGGCGTTGCGGACGGGTTTCTCCTTGCCGGGTTTGAGGAGCACACGCGGATATTTCATGCCGACTTGTTTCCTACGCTGATTACTCCCCATCCCCCGCTTGCGGGGGGACAGGAGGGGGGTCACCCGTCTGAAACACGACCACTTCCTACGCTGAGGGCCATCACGCCGCTCACAATCAAGGCGCCGCCGAGCAGTTGGATCGGCGTCAGGGTCTCACCCAGCAGCAGCGAGGCCAGCAGGGCCGTCAGGGCGGGTTCGAGGGTCGTAATCAGGCTGGCCGTCGCGCCCGGCAGGTAGGCCAGGCTCGCCGTGTACAACCCATAGCCGCCCAGCGTCGGCCCGCCAGCCAGGACGAGCAGCCCCAGCCACGTCGCTGGCGTGATGGCGGGCAAGCGGGGCGTCCCCTGGACCAGGAACAGCAATAGCCCGGCCAGGGCGAAGGTGTAGAGCATGACCGTCGTGGCGTGGAGGCCGCGCCGCGCCGACGCCTTCCCAAATACGCTATAGATGGCGAACAGCCCGCCCGACCCGATGCCGACGAGCGTGCCGAACGGGTCACGCGCCAGGAGCGCGGCGTCATACAGCCCGGCCACCAGCGTCACGCCGAGCAGGCTCAGCAGCAGGGCGACGATGACGACGCGGTTGAGCGTCTCGCCAAACAGCCAGCGCGAGGCCAGGGCGACGAAGGCGGGCGAGGTGTAGACCAGGACGGTGCTGACCGCCGCGCCGTTGCGGGCGACGGACAGGGTCCAGGCGGCATTCATGGCGGCCAGGGCCAGCCCGTAGGCCAGGATAAAGGGCCAGTGTCGCCGCGCCAGACCCAGCCGATACGGCGCGCGCCAGGCGAGGGCCAGGCCGAGGATGAGGGCGGCGAGCAGGTCGCGCCAGCTCGCCAGGGCCAGCGGCGCGAGGCTGGACGAGGCCAGCAGAAAGGCGATCATCGGTCCAGTCGTGGACCAGATGCCCGTGCCAATGAAGGCCAGCGCGTAGCCCCGCGACCGCCCCGCCGCCGCGCGGCTTAACGTCGCTTCCCGAATCAAAGATCCTCCTAAACTATAGCACGACGATAGAGAGCAGCCAACAAAACCCTTGACGCTCGGCCGAAGTTATGCTACTATGTCCACATTATGACCTGGGAAGTCCATGACCGCGATGGGCGACCGATTTACATGACGTCGGAGCGTTGGCAGCATGCGCTTGAAAAGCGTCCCTGGCTGGCCCCGTATCTGGACGATGTTTTAGCGACCATTCGGCGTGGCCGTCGGCATCAGGACCCGCTCAATCCTCGTAAGTACAAATACTATGCGGCCTGGGATGCCCTACGACCCGAGTTCAATCATCTTGTCGTCATTGTCTTATTTGGGGAACGCCTGGATCAGATGGGACGCACCGTCCCCAACAATTACGTGACGAATGTTTGGGCCGTATTCATCTATGGAGACAAGTGAACTAATGGCAACAGGTATGATCCGAAACTACGATTACGACACGGAAGCCGATGTGTTGGAGGTGGATTTCGGCCCACGGCGTCCGGCCTGGACAGTCGAACTCACCGACAACATCCTACTCAGCATTGACCGTACAACCGAGCAGCCGGTCAGTCTGACCCTGCTGGATTACTCGGTCATGATTCAGCCTGGCCCCTTTGGAAGCCTGAGTTTCCCCTTGCACGGCCTGGACCCTCTCCCCGCCTCGGAGCGCAGTCTCGTCCTCACCATCCTGACTCACCCGCCCGTTTCGACCTGGCTAAGCCTCTCCTCCGTAGAGTTGCTCCCCACGTCTCCCCTTCCCATCGTTCACGTCGCCTACGTCCCCCCCGACCTGAAACACCTCTTGCCTGTCGCCGCCTAGCCCGCCGCGTGGCGGACCCATGTGAGCCGCCAGGCGGCGCTTGTCTCTGGGGTGACCCGCGCCCGATGGTCCAGGCGGAAGCCGCCGACCCAGACCACCTGCTCGGCGTTGACCACCAGCGGCACGCGGTCGCGGACGTCGTTGGGAATCTGGGCGTCAATCATATACTCATGCAGGGTGCGGCTGCGTCCGCGCAGACCGAGGGGTTGGAAGCTCTCGCCGCGCTGGCGAGGCCGTACCCACAGCCCACCCTGGGCAACCCGCGCGTCTATGACCGCCGCCAGTTCGGGAACCTCGCTCGTCTCCATCCCGCGCCGCTGGCGGGCCAGCCGCCGCGCCGTCTGCACCACGTCGGGCAGTTCCTCGGCCGGGACGGCTTCGACGCGCAAGGCCCATCGGCTGCCGGGCAGGGGGGTCAGCCCTGGAAGCTGGACAGCCACCTTTTCAGCCTCCCCCACCAGCGGCCACTCCGGGATAGGGCGGTCGCCGGGGCCGATAAAGAGAGAGCGGTAGCCTCGGCGGGCGGTCAGGCCGGGCAGCGAGCGCCGTTCGCCCGTCTCCCCCGCGTTCGCCAGTTGGACCACCGACTCGATATGCTCGGCCGACACGTCGCGCAGTCCCCGCAGACTGTCCACGGCCAGGCGCACCAGTTGACGCTGGATGGCGGGCGGCTGCTGAGTGAGCATGTTCAGGTCTAGCTCCAGCCCATCGGCCACCGCCCGCACGGTGTGCGGCCACAGCTCGTCGGCCTGCTCTTCGAGATAGGCCAGGTCGTCGGCCAGCCGCCGCGCCATCCGCCCCAGGCTCTCCACAATGGCCGGGTTGTATGTCGCCAGCAGCGGCAGCAGTTCGTGGCGGAGGCGGTTGCGGGTGAAGCGCGGGTCGCGGTTGGAGGAATCCTCGCGGAAGGGCAGCCCGCGCTCGGCCACGTAGGCCAGGATGTCCGCCTTAGGAAGCTGGAGCAAGGGCCGCACCAGCGCGACACTCTGGGACCGCTTCGTTTTCGCCGTCGGCGGCTGATCTGGCAGCGCCCCGCCGCTGAGCCAGCCGCCCGTCCATACCTCGTCGGGCGCGGGGGGCAAGGGAGCCAGCGGCGTCATGCCCCGCAGCCCGGCCAGCCCCGCCCCGCGCAGCAGGTTCAGCAGTACTGTCTCGGCCTGGTCCTGGAGGTGATGCGCCACGGCTACGCGCCGCGCAGCCTGTTGCCGAGCGACCGCCCCCAGGAAGGCATAACGCAGGTGACGGGCCGCCTCTTCGACGGACAGCCCCGCCGCCTCGGAATAGCCCGCCACGTCGGCCTGCCCCAGCGTGGCCGACACACCCAGCCGCGCCGCCAAGTCGGCCACGAATGAGGCGTCCTCGGCGCTGTCCGGGCGGAGGCGGTGGTCCAGGTGAGCGACGTGGACGGTCAGGCGCAGCGGCTCGGCCAGGCGGGCCAGCACATCGAGCAGGGCGACCGAGTCGACCCCGCCGGAGACACCGACGATGACGGTATCGCCCCGCTCGAGGAGATCATCCGCCGCGAGGGCGGCCCGTGTGTGTTCAACCAGATCGCGCATAAGTGCTCCAGGGAGATTATACACGACTCGGCCGCCATGAGGGGAATAGGGAGGGACAAACGCGCGCCCCCCGTTTTACGGTGAAAACGGAGGGCGGTTGAGCGAGCGGTGGGCGGCGCTGAGCAGACGGAGGTCAGGCTGCCTTACCGTTCGAGAGAGGTTGTCGAAGCGACGTGCGGCGGGGGCGGTTCATGACGCAGAATTTGCACACAGCAGCGCGCGCACAGAGCCTGGCCGTCGAGATAGAGATCCACCGGCGCGTCATGGCAGACCTGACAGCGCGGGCGGGGTGGAATATACGGGAAGCCAGAACGGTCACGAACTGGGTGAGCCATGGGACACCTCGGTTGTCAAGAGTATACAGGGCGCCCTGTCGGTCGCACGACGCTTACCTCTTAGTGTAGCCGGTTTCGCCGCGCGATGTATCATTCATTATGCGGATTTTTACCTCCTCTAGGCGTGGGAGACGATTACCTCGAAACACGTAGGGCGGCTACCTCAAAACAGGTGGCCGCCCTACGGTCTGTACCTGGACAGGCTGGCCGCCCGTCTAAACCACTTCTGAACCCCGGCCTTACCCTTTCTAAACCTCGTCCAGTATAATACGAGGCATGCTTGCCTCAACGATTCTGGTGGTGGATGACAAGGCCAACGTGCGCCAGTTGCTCCAGGAGTATCTGACGGAGCAAGGGCTGCGCGTCGTCGTGGCGGCCAATGGCCGCGAGGCGCTCTATGTGGCCCGCCACGAACGCCCCGACCTGATACTGCTCGACCTGATGATGCCGGAGATGGACGGCTATCAGTTCTTGCAGGCGTACCGCCGCGAGCAGGCCACGCCCGTCATCATCATCACCGCCCGCGAGGAGGAGACGGATGCCGTCCTGGGGCTAGAATGGGGGGCCGACGACTACGTCGTCAAGCCCTTCCGCATGCGCGAACTCCTGGCACGCATCCGCGCCGTCCTACGACGGACGGGGGCCGAGGCCGGGCCGTCGAAAGCGGTGCGCGTGGGCGACCTGGCGCTGGACGAGACCACCCACACCGTCACCCTACAGGGCGAGCCGGTCAACCTCACGCCGACTGAGTTCAACCTGCTCGCCATCTTCATGCGGTCGCCCGGCCAGGTGTTTACCCGCGAGCAGCTGGTAGATCGGCTGGTGGACGACGGGTTTACCGGGCTGGAGCGGACCCTCAACGTCCACATCCGCAACCTGCGCACCAAGCTGGAGCCGAACCCGGCCGCGCCTCAGCACATCGAGACGGTCTTTGGCGTCGGCTATCGCCTGCGCAAGCCGGAGCGCTAGCCGATGTCGCGCTCGCTGACCTGGAAGCTGACCCTCGCCTTCCTGCTGGTCGCCGCCACGGCGGCCATGCTCGTCGCTCTGTTCCTCCGCCTCACCAACGCCGACCAACTGCGCCGTCTCGTCGTCGAACAGCAACGCGGTGAGTTCCAGCAAGTGCTGGCGGCTTATTACCAGGCCAACGGCAGTTGGAACGGCGTGATGCCCTACCTGACCGATCGGGGCTGGAAGCCGCCCCCTGACGGTCCGAACCGAGGCAACCGCCCGCCGCCGCCCGGCCAACGCCGCGACATTTTTGCCGTGCTGGATGCGCAGGGCGTGGTCATCGTCCCCCTGCCGCCGCAGTTCCCACCTGGTCAACGCCTCCCTCCGCCGGCCGCCGCCGAGGGTGAGCCGGTGCGGGTGGGGGATGCGGTGGTCGGCGTCATCCTGACCCGACCCGACCCACCTGGCCTCCTGCCGGAGGAAACGGCCTACCTCCCGCGCCTCAACCTGGCCCTGCTGGGGGCGAGCCTGGCCGCTGTCGCCATCGCGCTGGTGGTGGGGGTGGGGCTGGCGCGC
>JAHCIP010000209.1 GCA_026129165.1 Anaerolineae bacterium | reverse complement strand
TCCTCCAGACCCTGGCCTTCCTGGGCTTCTTCCTGGGCTTCGCCATCAAGGTGCCCATGTTCCCCTTCCACACCTGGCTGCCCGACGCCCACGTCGAAGCGCCGACGGCCGGCTCGGTGGTTCTGGCGGCGGTGATGCTGAAGCTGGGGACGTATGGCTTCGTCCGCATCTGCCTGCCCATGTTCCCCGAGGCGTTCTCCCTGCTGTCCATCCCCATCGCCTTCCTGGCCTTCACCGGCATCGTCTACGGCGCGCTGGTGGCAATGGCCCAGTGGGACTTCAAGAAGCTCATCGCCTACTCGTCGGTCAACCACATGGGCTATGTGATGCTCGGCCTGGCGGCGGCGGCCTACTTGCTGCCCGACATCAGCCGCGCCGACTCGCCCGCCACCCGCGATGCCCTGGTCCAGACGGCGGCGGCGGCGGTCAACGGCTCGGTCTTCGAGATGCTGGCCCACGGCTTTATCACCGGCGCCCTCTTCTTGATGGTCGGCCTGATCTACGATGAGCGCACCCACACGCGCGACTTCCGCCGCTTCGGCGGGCTGTTCGGCATCGTGCCGAAGTACGCCGGCTTCCTGATTTTCTTCTCGATGGCCTCGCTCGGTCTGCCAGGGCTGATGGGCTTCGTGGCCGAGTTCTTTATCTTCCGAGGCGCGTTCCCGGCCGGCGGCGTGATTACCATCTTCGCGGGTCTGGCTGTGCTGGGTATCATCTTCACGGCGGCGTTCTTCCTATGGAAAGTCATCCAGCTGATCCTCCTCGGCCCGCCCAACGAGGAGTGGGCGCACGGCGAGCATCGCATCAGCGACCTGAACCGCCGCGAAGTGTGGATACTGGCCCCGCTGGCCCTGGCGACGCTGGTCTTTGGCCTCTACCCGCGCTTTCTGCTGGACCTCATCAACGCCGCGACCCTGAGCATCCTGGGTCAGGCGGGCAACGTGGCGGTGGCCCTTGCGCCGTTCTTGCGGTAAGGAGTAATCTGTGGTCTCAGGTCTCGACTTCCAACTCTTCTTGCCCGAGACAATCCTCCTGGTGGGGGGCATCGCCGTCCTCATCGCCGACCTGTTCCTGCGCGAGCGGGCCGACCGCGAGACGAACCTCGCCTGGGTCTCGCTCGCCATCCTGGTCGCCGCGTTGGTCGCCAGCGCGGCGCAGTACGGCGTGAGCGAGTCGCTCTTTCGGTCCAGCGCCGACCCGGTCGCGCCGGGTGCGTTTGTCGTGGACGGCTTCACGACTTTCTTCCGCATCATCGCTATTCTGACGACGATAATCGTCTTTCTGGCGTCGGTGGAGTACGTGCGAGGGCGGACGGCCTTCCGGGGTGAGTTCTTCGCCTTGATGATCTTCTCGACCCTGGCGATGACCCTGATGGCCGGCTCGACCGACCTAGTCATGGTTATCATCTCGCTGGAGTTCCTGAGCATCACGTCATACATCCTGACGGGCTACCTGCGGGGTAACGTCAAGTCTAACGAAGGCGCGGTCAAGTACTTCCTGTACGGCTCGATTACCACGGCGATTACCTTTTACGGCGCGTCGCTCCTGTTCGGGGTGGCCGGCTCGACCAACCTCTACGACATCGCGGCTCGCTTCGCTGACCCCACCGCCATCATCGGCACGCCGCTGATGAGCCTGGTGCTGCCGGCCATCATCTTCCTCCTGGCCGGGTTCGGCTTCAAGATTGCCCTGGTCCCCTTCCACCAGTGGTCGCCGGACGCCTACGAAGGCGCGCCGACGCCGGTCACGGCCTTCCTGTCGGTCGGTCCCAAGGCGGCGGGCTTCGCCATGCTGCTGCGGGTGTTCGCCGTCGCCCTGCCTGAGTTTACGCATGAGTGGGCCGCTTTGATGATTGGCGTGGCCATGGTGACGATGACACTGGGCAACATCGTGGCCCTGTCCCAAACGAACGTCAAGCGCCTGCTGGCCTATTCGAGCATCGCCCAGGCGGGCTACATGCTCATCGGTGTGGCGGGCGTGTCGGTCGCCAACATTGCCGGCATCGCGCCGGGCGAAGGCGGGGCGGGCCTGGCGATTGATGGGACAGCCGGGGTTCTGCTCTACATTCTGGCCTACCTGTTCACTAACCTGGGCCTGTTCATCGGTGTTATCGCCGTGGACTACCTGGCCGGGTCGGACACGCTGCCGGGCTACGCGGGGCTGCTGCGGCGCGCCCCCTTCCTGACTGTCGCCATGACCATCTTCTTCCTGTCGCTGGTCGGCATCCCGCCCACGGCGGGCTTCATCGGCAAGTTCTGGGTGTTCGGCGCGGCCATCCAGAACCAGTTGTTCGCCCTGGCCGCCGTCGGCGCGATCAACGGCGTCATCTCGGTGGTGTACTACTTCCGCATCCTCAAACAGATGTGGTACGAAGCGCCGGCCGACCCGACGCCGCTGCGCCTGCCCGGTACGATGAACGCGGCGCTGTGGATTTGCCTGTCGCTGACGCTGCTCATCGGCCTCTTCCCCGCGCCCTTCATCGAGTTCGCGAATCAGTCAATTCATATGCTGGGTGTCTTTGTCCGAAGCTGAGTTAGGCTAGCCCACTGTCTAGACCCTAAGGGTTTCTGAAACCCTTAGGGTCTTATTTGTCCAGGGAGGTGAAGGATGGGTATTCGACAGGCGTTGGCGTGGTGGTGCTTCGCCCGTGGCGAGATGACACCGGAACGGCTGGTGCGGGCGGCGGCGGAGATCGGGTACGACGCGATTGAACTGGTGGAGCCCCAGTATTGGCCGCTGGTGCGCGATCATGGTCTGGGTATCTCGGCCATCGGTGGGCATCGCTCGCTGATCGAAGGCTTGAACCGGCGCGAGTATCACGCCGGCATCGTGCGCGAGCTAGAGGAGAACATCCGCGTGGCGGAGAAATGGAGCATTCCTGTCCTCATCTGCTTCAGCGGCAACCGGGCCGGGTTGGACGACGCGGCCGGGGTCGAGGCGACGGTGGCGGGGCTGCGGCGGGCCGCGCGGCAGGCCGAAGACGCGGGCGTGACGCTGGCCCTGGAGTTGCTCAATAGTAAGGTGGACCATCCCGATTACCAGGCGGACCATACGGCCTGGGGCGTGGCGGTGGTCGAGGGGGTGGCGTCGCCGGCGGTGAAGTTGCTCTACGACATCTACCACATGCAGATTATGGAGGGCGACATCATCCGGACCATCCAGGACCACCACGCCCACTTCGCCCATTACCACACGGCGGGTAACCCGGGCCGCCACGAACTGGACGACACGCAGGAATTGGCCTATGCCGCTATCTTCCGCGCCATCGCCGCCACTGGCTACCAGGGCGTCATCTGCCACGAGTTTATTCCGGTCGGTGAGGCGGTGGCAGGGCTGCGGGCGGCGCATCAACTATGCGAGCAAGGGATCAGCGAGGGATTTAGACAGAATTAACGATGATCGAGACGATTCTACAAGCCATCCGCGCTGCCTGGAATAGTGTCAGTTGGACCACCCTGGGCTGGCTCATTATCATCAGCCTGGTCAGCCTGGTGGTGGGCAGTATTCTACCGGCCCTCATCCGCTTCTGGGGGATGCGCTACGCCCAGCGCACCAGCACGGCCTCGGATGATTTCGTGGTGAACCTCGTGGCGCGGACTGTCCAGGTTGCCATTTATCTGGTCGGCCTGTTCGTCCTGCTCAGCCTGTTGGGGTTCAACATCACGCCACTGCTGACGGGGGCCGGGGTATTTGGCCTGCTGCTCGGCCTGATTGGCCGCGACCTGTTCGCCAACACCCTGGCCGGGCTGTGGATCATCAGCGAACGGCCTTACGATGTGGGGCAGCGCATTCTGTTACCGAAATCTCTGGGCGACATTCACGGCGGCTGGGGGGACGTGGTCGCCATCGGGCTGCGGAGCACGCATGTCCTGTCGGTGGACGGGGTCATGCTGACCATCCCGAATAGCCTGCTGGTCAACGATGCCGTGGCGAACTTCGGCTACGGCGATAGCGCCCGCCTGCGCGCGCGGGTGCGGGTGGGTGTCCAGCGTGGCGCGGATAATGTGCGGCGGGCGCTGGAGGTGGCGCGAACCACAATTGATAATACACCCGGGGTGTGCTCCGTGCCGAAGTCGGCCGAAGTGCTGGCGCGGGATTTCCGCCACTACGATGTCCTCCTTGAGGCCCGCTTCTATGTCGAAAGCCCGCGCGAGTTTCGCCCCGTCAAGTCAGCCGTTATCCAGGCGCTGCTGGATGCCTTCGAGGCGCAGGGGATACGCCTATCGGAGCCGCTGACGCGCGTGCACGTAGGAGTCTCCGCGATGGAGGTGGGACAGGCCGAATTTGAATAATTGAGTACAATAAGGGTAGACTTTGGCCCTGAAAGGGAAGCTCTATGCCTGCCCAGACCCTCGCCCGGCTTGTGCGCGATCTCCGACCTCTCGGCGCCAGCGGCCCTCTCAATATTCCCATCACAGGTATCAGCCTATACGCCGATCAAGCCCAGCCGGGCGACGTGTTCATGACCGTGCGCGGCGTCTACCGCGACGGCCACCAATATATCCGCCAGGCGCTGGACCGGGGGGCGGTGGCGGTCATTGGGGAACGGTCTCCTGATGAGCTAACCGCGCAAGCCTGGCTGCCGGCCGATTGCCCCTATGTTCAGGTCGCGGATGGTCGAGGCGCGCAGGCCCAGGTCGCGGCGGCCTTCTATGGCTATCCGGGTCAACGCTTGAAGATGGTCGGCGTGACGGGGACGGATGGCAAGACCACGACCTCGAATCTGGCCTACGCCGTCCTGAAGGTGGGGGGGCTGAAGGTGGGCGCGGTCACGACCGTCAGCGCGAAGATCGGCGACCAGGAACTCGACACCGGCTTCCACACGACGACGCCCGACGCGCCGGATGTCCAACGCTATCTGGCGCAGATGGTCGCGGCGGGCATGGAGGTCGTGGTCCTGGAGACGACATCGCATGGCCTGGCGCAGAAGCGCGTAGACGCGATTGACTTCGATGTGGCCGTGATCACCAATATCACCCACGAGCACCTCGACTTCCACGGTTCCCTAGAAGCCTACCAGCAGGCGAAGGCCGAACTGTTCCGCAAGCTGGCAGAGTCGCCGGCCAAGCCGGGCCTGCCCAAGACAGCGGTCCTCAACGCCGATGATAGTTCTATTGCCTACCTCGACCCTATATGGGCCGACCGCAAGCTGCGTTACGGCGTCGAACGACGGAGGACAGACGACGGCGGACCGTCCACAAGCTTCTCCGCTCCTTCGTCCTCCGTCCTCCGTCCTCCGTCCCTGGATGTCTACGCTACCCATGTCGTGACGACGCCGAGGGGGTTGCAGTTCACGGCTCACACACCGGTGGGGGTGTTCGACATAACCTCACCACTGCTGGGTGTCTACAATGTCCACAATATCCTGGCCGCTATCAGTGTAGGCGTGGCGTTGGGCGTGTCAGTCGCGGCGATGCAGGCGGGGATTGCCAGCGTGCGGGGCATTGTGGGGCGCATGGACCCGGTGGACGAGGGGCAAAGTTTTATCGCCGTGGTGGACTTCGCCCACACGCCCAACGCGCTGGCCCAGGCGCTCCAGGCGGCGCGGGCCATGACCCCGGGCCGGGTCATTGTCGTCTTTGGCTCGGCGGGGCTGCGCGACCGCGCCAAACGGCGCATGATGGGCGAGGTGGCCGGGCGGCTGGCCGACCTGGTGGTGGTCACGGCGGAAGATCCGCGCACCGAGAGCCTGGACGCCATCATGGCGGAGAGCGTGCAGGCGGCGCAGACCGAGGGCAAGGTCGAGGGCGTGGACCTGTTCCGCGTGGCCGACCGAGGTGAAGCGATTTACATGGCGACGCAGATGGCGCAGGGGGGTGATATTGTCCTGGCCTGTGGCAAGGGCCACGAGCAGAGCATGGCCTTCGGGACGACGGAGTACCCGTGGAGCGACCACGCGGCGCTGCGGGCGGCGCTGCGCGGCGCGCCGTTGCGGACCCTGCCGACGAGCCAGCCTGGATGGGCATGATGCTGCCCCAGACCCGATTGCTTCAACGTGTCCGTGAGGTATGCCAGGCCGACGAACGGTTGGAGGCAGCGCTGCTGGCCGGCTCGCTGGGGCGCGGCGAGGGCGACGAGTACTCGGACCTCGACGTGGTTCTATTCTTCGGCGACGAGGTATTCGAGCAGATAGACATAAAAACCTGGATCGAGCAGGTCGCGCCCGTGGACCTGTACTTCGTCAACTCGTTTGGCAGCCCGACGGCCATCTTCGATAACTTGGTGCGGGGAGAGTTCCACCCCTACCGTGTCTCAGATATGTCTATCTTGGAAACCTGGCGCGGCATTGTCTGGTTTCCTAGCCTGGCCGATGCCATCATTCTCGACCGCACGGGCGAATTGACGCGACGCCTGCAGACCCTGGTGGGCGAACCCAGGCAGGACAGTCCCGACCAGATTCAGAAGATATGCTACAATCTGGTCAACTGGACGCTGTTCGGTTCGAATGTCCTGGCGCGGGGCGAGACGGCGCGGGCGCTCGAGATACTGTTCATCGCCCACGACGAGCTATTCCGGCTGCTGCGGCTGCTCGAAGGGGCGACCGGCCATTGGATCTCGCCTACCAAGTCGCTGGAGTGGGAAGTATCTCCCGCCGCCTACGTGCGTTATCAGTCCTGTACCGCGCCGGCTGAGCCGCCCGCCCTGGCGCGGGCGTATCGGGCGACATGGGCCTGGGCGCGGGAGATGATGGCCGCTCTGGCCCGCCAGTACCCCATCAACCTGCCGGAGTCGCTCCTGATGAAGCTAGACCAGCGGCTCGCCGGCCTACGAGTGGATCATGCTTGAGACCCCCACCGAACTGAGCCTGTTGCGGCGTACCGATGACCCCCGCTACTACCTGTCCGCGGAGAGCGCGCTGCTGAACTATATCCGTATCGCCGATGAAATCGCCCACCTGGCCCCCTCCGGGAGCCATCTCCTCGACTGGGGCTGCGGCCAGGGGCAGATGTCCTTCCTGCTCCAGCGGCGCGGCCTCCAGGTGACGAGCTACGATGTCGGCGCGACCGAGAGCATCGGGCCGAGCCGCCTCTACCCTGAGATTACCGTGCGGGTGGGAACCCACCCCATCGCCCTGCCCTACGACCCGGCCAGCTTCGACGCCGTCCTATCGTGCGGCGTGCTGGAACATGTGCCCTATCCGGCGGCGTCGCTGGCTGAGATTGGGCGTGTCCTGCGGCCAGGTGGTCAGTTCTTTATCTACAACCTGCCCCAACGCTGGTCGTGGCCGGAAACGCTGCGCGACCTGCTGCGCATGGGCGCGACACACCGCCGCCGCTTTACACTGGGCGATGTCGAGGACCTGTTGCAGGGGGCCGACTTCGACCTGAGACGGGCGCGGCGCACCAACATGCTGCCCAAGCACCTGTCGGGGCTGCCGCCTGCCCTGCGCGAGGGCTATGGCCGGCTCGCGCCCGTCAACCTGTGGCTGGACCGGCGGCTGGCCGCGACCCCCTGGCTCAATCAGATCGCCGGTCTGTTGGAGATTGTGGCGGTCAAGCGGTAGTGGTGGTATAATTGAGGGTCGAAGGTGGGGCGGGCTTATCTGCCCCACCTCTTGTCTGGAAAGGCGACAACTGTCTATGCGCCTGGCGCGGGTGTGTGATTCAATCCTGGAAGCCGGTTGGCTGGCCGCCCTGGTCGTCACGCCGCTATTCTTCAACTTGCTGTCGGCGCGAACCTTCGAGCCGGATAAGGCTGCCCTCCTGCGCGTCATCGCGCTGGTCATGCTGGCGGCGGGCGCTGTAGTTCTAGGGAATAAGGAATGGGGATTAGGGAAGAAGCCCTCGATTTTTAGTCTTCAGTCTTTAGCCATTCTCCTTGCCGTTGTCTATATCCTCAGCGCGGCGCTCGGCCTCAATGCCCGCATCAGCTTCCTGGGGTCCTATAACCGCGACCAGGGCGTCGTCACTCTCGTCGCGTATCTGCTCCTGTTCCTGGTGGTAGGGGCGCGGCTGCGGACGCGGGAGCAGGTCGGGCGGTTGCTGGATACAGTCGTCCTGGTGAGCCTGCCTCTCGCCGTCTATGCGCTGCTCCAGCGACTCGGCGCGGACCCCATCCCCTGGGGCGGCTACGGCGCGGCGGTGACGAGCCGGGTGATTGGCACGCAGGGCAACGCTACCTTCCTGGGCGGTTACCTAGCCCTCGCTATTCCGGTCACTCTATACCAATGGCTCCAGGCGCGACGCCAGGCGCAGATACCCCGCCAGGTCGTCTACGGCGCGGCGGTTGTCCTGGCAGCCCTGGCGCTGGTGTTCAGCGATAGCCGAGGGGCGGCGCTCGGCCTGGCGCTCGGCCTGACCGTCTGGGCGTTGACCGAGGCGGCGTGGCGCGGTCAGCGCCGGCTGGCGCAGGCCGCCGTCGGGCTTGGCGTCGCGGGCGTGCTCTTGCTGGTCGTACTCAACCTGGCGGGGGGCGTCCTGCAGGGCGTGCCGCTGCTTGGCCGGCTGGGCCGTCTGCTCGATCCAGCGGCGGGCAGCAGCCAGGTGCGTATCCTCGTCTGGCAGGGCATGAGCGACATGATTCTGGCCCACCCGGAACGCCTAGCGTTGGGAACGGGGCCGGATGCCTTCTACCTCGGCTACTACCCCTACTTCCCGGTGGATGCTCGCCGGCTGGACAACCCCCTGGTCGGAACGCACGACCGTTCCCACAACGAAGTGTTGGACCGGCTCGCGGGAACAGGCGTCGTGGGGCTGGCCGTCTGGCTGCTCCTGGTGGGTGGACTGTTCTATGCGGCTGTAAAGCAGTTGGGGCTGGCGCCGTCTGCGCGGGCGCGGCAAACCCTGGTAGGCGCCCTGGTCAGCGGGGCGATCCTGGGCGCAGCCATCCCAACCGTCCTCATCCAATCGCTGCGCTACAGCGGCCTCGGCCTGGGCGTGGGCCTGGTCTTGGGGCTGGTGGCCTGGCTGGCCGGCCGCGCCTTGACCGCGACTCCCAATGGCGAGCGCAACCCTGCTCTGGCCGTCCTGCCCATGCTGCTCGGCGCGCTGGTGGCCCACTGTGTGGACATCCAGGTTGGCCCCGCCGTCACCGCCACCGAGACGCTGTTCTGGGTCTTGGCGGGGCTGGTGGTGAGTGGGTGGTGGGTAGGCAAGGAGGACGCGCAGCTGGACGCCACGCAAGCCAGTTCCGTTCCATCCACTACCCCGAAAGCAACTCAGCCAGTGGGCAAAGGCGGTAAGGCCCGCCGCCCTGCCTCTCGCCCAGCCCTCAGCCCTCAGCCCTCAGCCCTCAGCCCTCAGCCCTCAGTACCCACCATCCTCTTTGGTCTTATGGCCGGCCTGATCCTCGTCACGCTGACCTACGGCTTCGTCGTGCGCGGGGTCAACCTGACGCCAGCGCTGCTCGTCCTGGTCCTGCTGGGCATCGTGACCCTGACAGCGGGCGCCGCCCTGGCCCCCTCGCCAGGTCTGTTCCTCGGCGTGGCGGCTGGCGTATGGATTCTCTACCTCATCGTCCACCTGCTCATTGCCCTGCCATCGCCAAACCCAGGCCCGCCGGCCTTCACCCTGTTCGTCGTCGTCCTTTTGGCCTGGTTGGTCGGCTTCGGCCTGCTAAGGCAACGGCCACGCATGGCGGAGACGATGACAGGCAAGCCGTCTGTTGGTATCGCCCTCGGCGTCCCGGCCCTGCTGCTCGCGCTGGTCGGGCTGTGGAACCTGTCCCTCCAACCGATCTATGCTGACAGCTATGTGCGTATCGGCCAGTTGTACTCCCAGCTGGGCCGCTGGAATGAAGCGGTGGCCGCCTATGAAGAGGCCATTACCCGCGCGCCGGCCCAGGACTTCTTCCTGCCCAATGCCGCCCAGGCGTACCTGGCCCAAGCGCAGACCGCCAGTGACCCAACGACGCGGGAGACGGCCTTCGAACGGTCACGCGCCTTACTGCGCGAGGCGAACCGTCTTAGTCCGCGCAACCCGGAATACCTGGTCAACCTCGGCGCGGCGGAGCAGTACTGGGCCGACAAGTGGGCGACAAGCGATACCAAGGCCCACCTGCAAGACATGGCGGGCGACAAGTACAAACTGGCCGTGGAACTCGCCCCACGTGACCCTCACGCGCTACGCCGTTGGGGGCGGCTGAAGCTGGATCAACAGCAGCCGGCTGAAGCCATCCCGCTGCTGGAGAAATCGCTGTCGCTCCTCCTGCCCGACGGCACAACCACCGTTGTACAGCAGACGCGGCAGATTGTGGCCGAGACGCGCACTGACCTGGCGCGGGCGTACCAGGCCGTGGGCCGTACCGCCGACGCTATTACCCAGGCCCGCACCGCCCTGAGTCTAGCGCCCGATACTGCCCGCCAGCCCATTGAAGACCTGCTGAAGCAGCTAGGAGCGAGTGGGTCGTGAGACGGCCGGTGACGATTGGCGTAGCGGGCGGCACAGGGTCGGGCAAGACGACCGTGGCCCGCGCCATCTTGCAGCGCGTCGGCCCGCAGCGCATTGTCCACCTGGAACAGGATGAGTACTACCGCGACTTGAGCCACCTTCCCCTGGAGGAGCGGCGCAAGGTCAACTTTGACCATCCCGACGCCCTGGAGACCGAGCTATTTGTGGCGCATCTGGCGCAACTCCAGGCGGGCCAGTCGGTCGAGTCCCCCATCTGCGACTTTGCCACCTACACCCGTCTGGGCCGTACGCGCCCTCTGGAGCCTCGCCCTGTGATTCTGGTTGAAGGCATCCTGATTCTGGCCGAGAAGAGTGTGCGCGAGCGGCTGGACATCAAGGTGTTTGTGGACACGGACGCCGACCTGCGCTTTATCCGCCGCCTGATGCGCGACACAGCGGAACGCGGGCGTACGCCTCAGTCCGTCGTCCAGCAGTACCTCGCCACCGTGCGGCCGATGCACCTTGAGTTTGTCGAGCCGAGCAAACGTTACGCCGACATTATCATCCCCGAAGGCGGCTTCAATCGGGTCGCCCTGGACCTGGTGACGGCGCGTATCGAGGCGATTACGCGGGACGGTGCGACGTGAAAGTTTCCGTAGTCATTCCGACGTACAATCGAGCGCGCCTGG
>JAHCIP010000208.1 GCA_026129165.1 Anaerolineae bacterium | reverse complement strand
CAAGGTCTCGGCCAACCCGAAGACCGTCCGCACCATGAGCGAACACATTGACGTGGACGTGAGCGGTCTGCTGGCGCGTACCATCCGCCTGCCCCAGGCGGGCGAGATGCTCATGGACAGCCTGGCCCGCACCATCAACGGCCGGCTCACGGCCGCTGAGGTCCTCGGCCACCGTGAGTACTCCATGACCAAGCTCTATCGCAGCGCGTAAGGACGGCGTAGGGGTAGCCCTCCGTGGCTACCCTGCTGATGGCTGATGGCTGAGAGGATAGCTATGCAACTAGCGGGCAAAGTGGCCCTCGTCACGGGCGGGGGGACGGGCATTGGCCAGGGCATCGCCCAGGCGCTGGCCCAGGCGGGGGCGGCGGTGGTCATCACGGGGCGGCGCCAGGATAAGCTCCAGGAGACGTGCGACAAAGTGCAAGCGCCGACACCCATCCGCTACGTTGTGGGGGATGTCGCCAACCGCGACGACGTGCGGCGTATGGTAGACTGGGTCAAGCAGGCAGTCGGGCCGATTGAAATCCTCGTGAACAACGCGGGTGTCAACATCGTCGAGCGCCGCCTGGATCAATTGACACCCGAAAACTGGGACTATCTGATGGATGTCAACGCCACGGGCGCATTCAACATGGTCCACACCGTCCTGCCCGACATGCGAGCGCGGCGCGACGGCCTGATTATCAACGTCTCGTCCATTTCGGGTATCCGCCCCAGCGTCCTGGCGGGTGTCGCCTACAGCGCGTCCAAGGCCGCCATGAACGCGCTGAGCAAGCTGATTAACCTGGAAGAGGCGAAGTACGGTATCCGGGCGACGCTTATTTACCCCGGCGAGGTCGAGACCCCCATCCTCGACGCGCGGCCTGTGCCAGTCTCGGCCGAGCACCGCGCCCGCATCTTGCAGCCCGAGGACCTCGGCGCGGCGGTCGTCTTCGTCGCCAGCCTACCGCCCCGCGCCAACGTATCCGACCTGGTCATCAAGCCCACCTCAGCCGAGTGGGTCTAGTGGAACCGCCGTATGAGGATGTATACCGATCTGGCGAACTGGTGGCGGTGGGTTTCGCAGCCGGAGGACTACGCCGACGAGGCGGCCTTTGTCCACGACCTGATCCACGCCCACTGCCACCCGCCCGCGCAGACCATCCTGGAGCTAGGCTCCGGGGGCGGCAACAACGCCTCGCACCTCAAGGCGCACTACCGCCTTACCCTGGTGGACCTCTCGCCCCAGATGCTGGACGTCAGCCAGCAGCTCAACCCAGAGTGCGAGCACCTGGTGGGCGACATGCGGACGGTGCGGCTGGAGCGGCTGTTCGACGCTGTCTTTATCCATGACGCCATAGACTTCATGACGACCGAGGCCGACCTGCGCGCCGCGCTGGCGACGGCCTATATCCACTGCCGACCAGGGGGCGTCACCATTCTGACGCCTGACCATGTGCGCGAGACCTTCCAGCCGCGCACCGAGTACGACGAGGCCGATTTCGAGGGCCGCAGCTTGCGCATGATGGAATGGGAGTACGATCCAGACCCGAGCGATACAGCTACCCTGGTCCACTATGCGTTTATGCTGCGTGAAGGCGATGGTCCGGTCCAGTTCGCTTTTGACACGCACACTTTTGGGCTGTTCAGCCGCGCCGACTGGTTCCGCCTCCTGCATGACGCGGGTTTCCAGGCCCAATCAGTCATGGACCAGTACGGGCGTGACATCTTTGTCGGGGTCAAACCCCACCCGTAAATGATGAATGCCCTTGTCCTCCAAACCGGCGGCCCCACCGCCGTGTTCAACGCCTCTCTGGGGGGGGTGATTGAAACATGGCAGCGCGCCGGTGTGGGGCGACTGTGGGGGGCGCGGCGCGGCCTCAAGGGGTTGGTAGGGGGGGAGTGGGTCGAGTTGACCCAGTACCACGACCGACCCGAGGCCCCGCTGGCTTCGCAACCTGGCGCCGCCCTCGGCGCGGGCCGCGACCGTCTGAGTGACGAGGACTTGCCGGCCGCGCTGGACGGGCTGGCCCGATGGGGGATTGGCGCCGTCTTCATCCTTGGCGGCAATGGCTCGATGGCCGCCGCGCACCGTCTGGCCGAGGGCGCGCGGGCAGCGGGCTACCAGGCCAACGGCCAGCCGCTACGCGTGGTGGGCGTGCCTAAGACGGTGGACAACGACCTGGCCGGGACGGACTTCGCCCCTGGCTTCCCCAGCGCGGCCCGCTGCCTGGCGCAGACGGTTCTCGACATCGGGTTGGACCTGCGTTCGATGGCCGGCTTCGACCAGGTCGCCGTAGTTGAGGTCATGGGCCGGCACGCGGGCTGGCTGGCCGCCGCGACCGCCCTCGCTCGCGCCAACCCGGCCCACCCACCCCACCTGATTCTCATGCCCGAAATCCCCCTGGACGAGAACGCCTGGCTCGCTGCCGTCCAGTCTCAAGTCGAGCAAGGCGGTGTCTGCCTGGTGGCCGCCTCGGAGGGCGTGCGCGACCTGGCGGGAAACTTCCTGACAGAGAAGGGCGGCTCGCTCCAGCGTGACGGCAGCGGCCAGCGCATGCTGGGCTTCGGCGCGGGGGTCGCCTCGTACCTGGCGCGTCTCGTCGGGGAGCGGCTGGGCCTGCGCTGCCGCCAAATGCGCCTCGACACGGTTCAGCGCAGCAGCCGAACCCTGGTCAGCGCGGTGGACCGGGCCTGCGCCTTCGCAGCCGGTGAGGCGGCGGTGCAGGTCGCCCTGGCTGGGCAGAGCGACATCATGATGGGTCTTGTCCGTTCGACGGGTGAGCCACACGCCGCCAGGGCAGCGCAGCAGGGGAGCATCCAGTGGGGCGTTGCGCCAGTGTCACTGCGAGAGATTGTCGGCCACGAGCGCTGCTTCCCTGCCGAGTGGCTGGCCCCGCCCTTCGACATCGCGCCAACCTACCTGGACTATCTCCGTCCGCTGGTGGACGGTTGGCAGCCGGATGGGTTCGACTTACTTAGCTAGAGCAGCCCCATGAAAATCGTCATCACGGAATTTGTCAGTCAGGTGGCGCTCGATAGGCTGCGCCCGGCAGCCGAGGTGGTGTACGACCCAAATCTCTGGCGAAGCGCCGACCTCCGCGCCCACCTGTCCGACGCTGAGGCCCTGATTGTCCGCAATCAGACCCGGGTGGACGGCGAACTCCTGGACGCGGGACCGGAACTCAAGGTTGTCGGGCGGCTGGGCGTCGGCCTCGACAACATTGAACTTCCGGCCGCCCGACAGCGCGGCGTGCAGGTCGTCTTCGCCCGCAGCTCTAACGCCATCGCCGTGGCCGAGTACGTCTTCGCCGCCATGTTCGCCGCCGCCCGTCGCCTGGCTGAGGCGACACGGGATGTCCAGGCCGGCCGCTGGGACCGCCAGACATTCACGGGCTACGAGTTGTACGGCAAAACGCTGGGGATTATCGGCGTGGGCGATATTGGCGGACGGCTGGCGCGGCGTGCGCAGGCATTTGGCCTGCGCATCCTGGCCTCGGACCCATTGGTGACGGGGAGCAGCCTGGTCGTAGCCGAGTTCGGCGTTCAGTTGACGGACCTGGACACGCTGCTGGCTGAGTCGGACTTCATCTCCCTGCATGTCCCCCTGACGCGGGGCACGGCCCACTTAGTCAACGCCGACCGCCTGGGACGCATGAAGCCCACCGCCTGGCTGATCAATACGGCACGCGGCGGCGTGATTGATGAGGCCGCGTTGTATGAGGCGCTCCAGGCCGGCCGGTTGGGCGGGGCGGCTTTGGATGTCCGCGCCCAGGAGCCGCCACCCAGCGATGACCGCCTGGCGACGCTACCCCATGTCCTGCTGACGCCGCATATCGCGGGTATCACGCAGGAGTCCCACGTGCGCACGGCGGAAATGATTGCCGAGGACGTGCTGCGCGTGTTGCGTGGTCAGGCGCCGCTCAACGCGGTGGGATAACGAGGTGAGGTGGGTATGTCGCAGGTGACCCGTTACCCGGTCGAGGCCCTTGAGGAGTTTGCGACACGGCTGCTGACGCGCCTGGACCTGCCCGAAGAGGACGCGGGCATCACGGCGCGGGCGTTGGTCCAGTCCGACCTGGAAGGCGTCGAGACGCACGGGCTGGGGCGACTGCCTAACTACGTGGCGCGCCTGCGGCACGGCCTGGTCAACCCTCGCCCCCAGATGCGACTGGTACGGCAGGCCGGCGCGACCGCGCTGCTCGACGCCGATAATGGCATGGGGCAGGTGGCGGCGTACCGGGCCATGCAGGAAGCGATCCGACTGGCGGAGACGCTGGGGACAGGCTGGGTCGCTGTCGTTCACAGCAACCACTTTGGGGCAGCCTCGTTCTATGTCCAGCAGGCCGTCGCGGCGGGCATGATCGGCTTCGCCTTGTCGAACACGCCGCCGGGGATGGCTCCTCATGGCGGGCGGCAGGCCGCGCTAGGCACCAACCCGATTGGCATTGGCGTCCCCATGGGCCAGCGGCAGCCGCTCATCGTGGACCTGGCGACGAGTGCGGCGGCGCGCGGTCATGTCATCAAGGCGGCCCGCGAGGGGAAGGCCATCCCGCCTGACTGGGCCATGGATGCCGAGGGCGCGCCGACGACCGACCCTCACGCCGCGCTCAAGGGGGCGTTGCTGCCGCTGGGCGGTGGGAAAGGCTATGCCCTGGCCCTGGCCGTCGAAGCCCTATGCGGCGTCTTGACGGGCGCGCACATGGCGACGCAAATGCCCTCGTTCTTCGATAACTGGGACACGCCGTCCAACGTGGGGCACATGCTAGGGGCGTTTAACATCCGCGCCTTCATGGACGAGCCGGCGGAGTTTGCCCAGCGCGCCGAGTGGCTGGCCGACGAGGTGCGGGCGACGCCCGCCGCCCAGGGTCACGCGGGCGTCCGCCTGCCAGGCGAGCGCCGCGCCCACCTGGCCGCCGAGCGCCGCGCCCACGGCCTCCCCCTCTCGCCAGCCACCGTTCAGCACCTCAACGCGCTGGCCTCAGAGTTGGGGGTTCCGGTCGTCGGTCGTCGGTAGGCCAGGGTAGCCACGGGGGGCTACCCCTACCTCGCCGCGCTGTTTAGGGCGAGGTCTTCGCGTCCCCGCGGCCTAAACGCCACGGCGACCAGTTGTCCCGCCGCGCCGTTCAGGGCGCGGTCCCTACACATCACGTATAACACATCACGCCGATACCCACCCCCTGCCCACCCACTCTCTCTACCCGCCCCAGCCTTGGGCCGCGCCGACGCGATCTGCTACGGCTCGCTCAGAATAGCCACTACTCGCAAAGACCGCGAGCGGGTCGGCCGCGCCGCCCAGTTCCTCGCGGGCGCGAGCCGTCAGCGACCGCACGTCGGTCTCGAACGCGGCTTGCAGCACGGCATACCCCCCCAGCACATCCCCCGCGTCCTGCCGGTCGCGCAGCGCGGCGCGGTCCACCAGCAGCGCCTTGGCCCAGGCCGTCTGGACATTGAGCACCGACTGGAGCATCGCGGGCATCTTCGGCTCGATGTTGAAGCTCTGGTCAATCATATAGGCGATGGCCTGCGCGGTGGCCTCGGTCGTCGGATCGTCCAGGGCGTCCACAATCTCGTTGAAGATGAGGAACAAGGCGAAGGGGTCCACCGAGCCGACGATCAGGTCGTCGTCGGCGTACTTGCGGTCGTTGAAGTGGAATCCGCCGAGCTTGCCGTGTTCCAGCAGCAGGGCCACAATGTGGGCGATGTTCGTCGCCTGCGGGTGGTGGCCGGTATCCACCAACACTTGCGCCTGCGGGCCGAGAGCCTGGCAGTGGAGCAGCGCCGTGCCCCAGTCGGGTAGGTCGGTGTGATAGAAGCCCGGCTCGAAGAACTTGTACTCGACCAACATACGGCTGCCGGGCGGTAGGGCGCGGTAGACGACCTCCAGCCCGTCCTGCATCCGTTCGTGGCGGCGGCGGATGTGATCCTGGCCGGCGTAGTTGGTGCCGTCAGCGAACCACAGGCTGAGCAGCTTTGAGTCGGTGGCCCGCATGACGTCGCAACACTGGAGGATGTGGTCCAGGGCGCGGTCGCGGACGGCCTTATCGGGGTGACATAACGAGCCGAGCTTGTACTCGTCGTCCTGGAAGACGTTGGGGTTGATGGCCCCGATGCGTACGCCCCGCTCGGCGGCGTGGTCGGCCAGGGCGTCGTAGTCGTCTACGGCGTCCCACGGAATGTGGAGCGCGACGCTGGGGCAGCAACCCGTCAGGCGGTGGACTTCGGCCGCGTCGTCAATCTTCTCGAAGGCCGTGCGCGGGACGCCGGGCTGCTTGAAGACCTTGAAGCGCGTGCCGGAGTTGCCATAGCCCCAGGACGGCGTTTCGATTTGGAGCGCCTTGAGGCGCTGCATCACCTGGGGCACGTCCACGCCATCGCGGGTGAGCGTCTCGGCCAGGGTTTCAAAAGCGAGCATAGAGGATTCTCCTTCTCATTCACGCCTCGGACAACCGGATAAATCGGGCATAGGCCTCGTCCCAGCGCGGGTCGGGGCGCGGCTCGTATTCCGTAACGGCGAAGGATCGCCGCACCAGGTCGCGGCCCTCGGCCAGCGAGGCCAGCCAGCCGAGCGACCGCAATTGGACGACGAGGTTGCCGATGGCCGTGGCCTCGACCGGCCCGGCCATGACTGGCTTGCCGCAGGCGTCGGCGGTCAACTGACACAGCAATGTGTGCTGCGACCCACCACCAACGATGTGGACCCTGTCAAAGGTGAAGCCCAGCACGCCTTCGATCTGTTCCAACGTCTGCCGATAGGCCAGCGCCAGGCTCTCCAGGCAGACGCGCATGAGGGCGCCCTCGGTGGTGGGGGCCGGCTGGCCGCTGCGCTGGCAAAACCGGCGCAGGGCGGCGGGCATGTCGGGCGGGGCGAGTAGGTCCGGGGCATTGGGGTTGACCAGCGGGCCAAAGGGCGGCGCGTCGCTCGCTATCTGGGCCAGTTCGGCGTAGGACCAGGTGTGCCCTTGCCTCGCCCACGCCCGCTGGCACTCCTGCACCAGCCATAGGCCGCTGATGTTCTTGAGCAGCCGCGTCGTCCCGTCGACCCCACCCTCATTGGTCAGGTTGGCCGCGAGCGCGGCGTCGGTGAGGACCGGGGCAGTCGTCTCGGCGCCGACGAGGGACCACGTACCGGAACTGAGGTAAGCGCTGCGCGGCCCCGCGAGCGGTACACCCACGACCGCCGCGCCTGTGTCATGGCAGGCCGGTGCGATGACCTGGACGCTGGCCCCCAGGCCGGTCGTCTGCTGGACCTCTGGCCGCAGGGGACCGAGAACTGACCCCGGCGACAGAATGGGCGGCAGGATGGCAATGGGCAGGTCCAGTTGGTTCAGCAGGTCGCGGTTCCAATCACCTGTCCGCGCGTCGCACATCTGGCTGGTGCTGGCGACGGTCCACTCCGACCCCTGGGCGCCGCTCAGCCAGAAGTTGAACAGGTCGGGGATCATCAGCAGGCGGTGGGCGGCGTCGAGGGCTACCGCGCCGGCCTGGCGCATGGCGAGGAGCTGGTAGAGGGTGTTGAAGCCGAGGAACTGGATGCCCGTCGCCCTGAAGAGGGCCTCGCGGCCCACCCTGGCCAGGGCCAGATCGAGCATCCCTTCGGTCCGACGGTCACGGTAGTGATAGGGCAGGCCGACCAGCGTGTTGTCACGGCCCAGGAGGGCAAAGTCTACGCCCCACGTATCCAGGCCGACGCTACCGATCTCGCCCCCCTGCGCGTGCGCCTGGGACAGGCCATCGAGCATGCCCGCGTAGAGGGCCAACACGTCCCAGTGCAGGCCGTCGGATACATGGACCGGGCGGTTGGGGAAGCGATGCAGGACATCCATATGGAGTCGGTCGCCGTCGAACTGACCGCGCACGGCGCGGCCGCTTTCAGCGCCCAGGTCGAGGGCCAGGGCGGTGACGGCGGATGCAGCGAGGGGGACAGTCATGAGCGCTCCTATGCCCCAGAAGGATGGGTGTATCATAGTCGCACCGCGAATAGGCGTCAACTTAGTCTGGATGTGAAAGTTGCGTAAACGCTGGCCTGTACATAGTATCGCTGTATATATTTCTTGCGTTGTATCTTATGAGTGGGGATGGAGGACTGGCAACAGTCCCTCTAAGGAGTTGCCATGCCTATTGGCCGCCTCGTCCCACGCCTCATTGTATTGACTCTTCTGCTTCTTTTTAGCCTGGTCGTCGCCACTCACGCCTACGCCGCCCCCGACGCCATTGTTATCGGTCAGGTCAAGCTCGAACACCGCACCAGCTTCGGTGGGGTGGCGATCTTCCTCGACGGTGAACGCTACACCCAGACCAGCCCGAGCGGAGAATTTGCCCTGGCCGCTGCCGACGGCGGCCCGCACACCCTCCGCGCCAAGTTCCCCGGCTATCTGTCGCGTGAGATCAAGATTGACAACGCGACTGGCTTTGTCACCCTCCCCCCTACCGTGCTACGTATGGGGGATCCAAACGGCGATGATGAAATCAACATCATTGACCTGATCATGATTACGTCGGCCTATGGCTCCAGCCCGCCCAGCGACCCGCGCGCCGACCTGGACGGTGATGGCGAGGTGGGCGTGACCGACCTGGTGGCCGTGGTGACCGGTTTTGGACTGCGCGGGCCACAGCCCTGGGTGGACCCCAATCTGCCGCCTACCGCCACGCCTGCGCCCACGGATACGCCGGCGCCGACGAAGACCGCCCTGCCCCAGTCCACGGCGACCGCCAGCGCGACCCCGGCGCCCAGCCCCACCTCGGAACCGTCCAGCACGGCTGCGCCCTCCCCGACCGACACCGCGACACCGCGCCCGACGGAGACGGCCACTGCCCAGCCGCCGACTCGCACCCCGCAGCCGACGGACACGGCGACCATCGCGCCGAGTGAGACGCCGCGGCCCACCGACACGGCCACCGTCGCGCCATCGGCTACAGCGACTGCTGAGCCGCCGACGGCCACCCTGGTTCCCACCGACACGGCCACCGTCGCGCCATCGGCTACAGCGACTGCTGAGCCGCCGACGGCCACGCCGCTCCCGACCGGCACAGCCACCGTCGCGCCGAGCGAGACGCCGCGGCCGGCTGACACAGCGACGGCCGAACCATCGGCGACGGCCACCAGCGAGCCGCCCACCGCCACCCCGGTTCCCACCGACACGGCCACGCCGCCTCCACCGGACACAGCGACCCCGGAGCCGACGGCGACTGCCAGCGCCACCTGGACGCCTCAGCCCACCGCGACGGCGACGCCAGCGCCAACGGACACGGCGACGCCGACGCCGCTCCCATCGTCTACCCCGACTTTTACGCCGACGTCCACCCCGACCTACACATCCACCGCCACGTCAACCCACACCGCGACCTTTACACCGACGTTGACGCCGACCTACACACCGACGTTTACCCCGACCCTGACTCGGACGGCCACCGGCACGAGCACGCCCGACTGTCCGGTCGCCAGCGCGACCCCTACCGCGCCATCGGCCAGTGGGACAAGCGGACCGTCAGATGTGACGGTCACCGCTACCCCTGTCTGTCCGACGCCCGCGACCAGCACACCTACTCATACCGTGGCGCCACCGACGGCGACGGCCACCGCGACGCGCACCGCGACACGCACGCCGACGCGGACGCTGGTCCCGCCGCCGACCAATACGCCGGACGCCTACCCGTACCCGAACCCGCTGCCCAGTCCGACCACCAGCCGGCCCGTAGCGACCGATACCCCCGGTCCCTACCCGCTGGCCTGGCCGAGACGGTAATGCCCAATTCCAGGGGCGCTCCTCGTGGGCGCCCCGTTGTACGGGCGCTCCCAGCCTGAGCGCCCACTCGTAGGGGCATCCCTCCGTGGATGCCCTATCTAGAAGGGGGATAGAGTGTTGACGATCCAACGAGTGATACTCGTCATCAGCCTGGCGCTGGTTCTCTTGGGGGGCGGGGCCAGCCAGGGCCACGCGCAAGGTCCAGCTAGCGCGATTATTATTGGCACGGTCCGCCTCCAGGCTCGCGATACCCATGGCGGGACGCAGGTTTTCTACGATGGGGTAGACTATAGCCGCACGAACCCGACTGGGCAGTTCGCCCTGGCCGTGAGCGAGGGCGGGACACACGTCCTTCGCGTTAAGCACGCCGGCTATCTGTCCCGCGAGGTCGTCGTAGATGACCCGCGCGGGACCGTGACGCTGCCAGAGACACAGTTACCTATGGGCGATGTGGACGGCGACGACAGCGTGAACCTGATAGATGTGGTCATTGTCACCCAGGCGTATGGCACGCGGCCGCCCAGCGACCCCCGCGCTGACTTGAACGACAACGGCGAGGTGGATATCGCCGACCTGATTGGGATGATGCAGAGCTATGGCCTGAGCGGGCCGCTGGCCTGGTTCGACCCGCCGCTCCCCAGCGCGGGCCTGCGTTGGACGCCCCGCGCCCCGCTCATCACGCCGCGCTACAGCCTCGGCGCGGCGGCGGTAGACGGCAAGGTCTACGCCATTGGCGGCCTGGACGCCACACCCCTGGCCGCCGTCGAGATGTACGACCCGGCCCGCGACCGCTGGACGCCGCGCGCCCCCATGCCGACGGCTCGCTTCGACCTGGGCGTGGCCGTCCTGGACGGTAAAATCTACGCGGTAGGCGGCAATGGCCCCAGCGGCCAGCGCCTCACCACGGTTGAGATGTATGATCCAGCGACGGATACCTGGACGCCCCGCGCCTCCCTGCCCCTGCCGCGCGGCGCGTTGGGCGTGGCCGCGCTCGGCGGCCATCTCTACGCTGTCGGCGGCGCGCGGGCGGGCTACCAGGCCAGCCTCGATGTCTATGACCCAGCCGCTGACACCTGGACGGCGCGCGCCCCGCTGCCGGCTGGCCGCGAGTACCTGGGCGTCGTCGCGCAGGGCGACCGTCTCTACGCCGTCGGCGGTTACAACGGCGCGCCTTCCGGCGAGGCCGATGTCTATGACCCGGCCGCCGACCGCTGGACCGCCATTGGGCCGTTGGCGACACCGCGCTTCGCCCACGGCCTCGGCTGGCTGGACGGCCACGTCTATGCTGTCGGCGGCTGGGGCCGCCAGGCGCTGGCGAGCGTGGAGGA
>JAHCIP010000207.1 GCA_026129165.1 Anaerolineae bacterium | reverse complement strand
ACCATACCCGACGGGGGCTGGACCGTTCCCGAGGATGCGCTGGTCCAGGTGTGCGACCTCAACAGCGGCCAACCGCTCGGGCCCGGCGAGACAGGCGAAGTCGTTGTCACCCTGTTCGAGTCGACGTATCCGCTGGTTCGCTTCGGGACAGGCGACCTATCTGCTCTCCACGCCGAACCCTGTCCTGCCACAGGGCGGCCGCGACTGGTAGGCTGGTTGGGGCGAGCCGGCGATGCCGTCAAGGTGCGGGGCATGTTCCTCCACCCGCGCCAGGCTCAGGCCGTGCTCGGCAAGCTGCCGGGGCTGGCCGCTTACCAGTTCGTCATCACCCGGCACAACCACCTGGACCACCTGACGTGCCGCATTGTGCCTGCGTCCGGTGTGGCCGCCGACGAGGTGGCGCTGGCCGTCCAGGCCGCTATCCGCGACGGCCTCAAGTTCCGCGCCGACGTCGAGCCGGTCGAGAGCCTGTCCGCCGACGCGAAGCCGCTGCTAGATGAGCGGGTATGGGAATGATGGTGGGTAGTGGGTGGAGGGGGGGTTAGGTTTGAGTCTTGAGGACTTCAGCCGCCCAGGCCGCGTCCTCATCCTTCAGCGGCGGGACAGGCGGCTGGTTGTAGTCTATCACCAGATCGTAGCCCGCCCGCTCGTAGACCCCCTTAATGAGGCCGCTCAGGTCCACTTTGGGTTCGGTGTCGTCGGGCAACAGGGGCAGGGGGAAGGTGGGGATGCGCTGGCGCACACCAAAGGGGTACAGCCGCGCGTGAAAGGACTGTTCGCGGCGGCGGATGAACAGGCGGTAGTCGCTGGCAGGAACCTCGGTGAGAGGCATCGGTTGGCTGTCGCGCAGCAGGTCTATCTCCACAAAGCCCACGTCCGTTCGCAGTAACTCTTCCCGTTTAGCCAGATAGGCATCTCTATCGCGGCCGGGCGCCTTATTGCTGTAGGATAGGATTTCAATGACGGTCACGACTTCCCCACTGGGAACCAGGCGGACTTCAAGATAGCCTTCCTCGACTGACTCTATAGGCAATTCGACGGTCAAGTAGGGGGTATCTGCCTCAGCTACCACTGCAACGGGTGGTCCACCGCGATGGATCACCATAACATCAGGAATGCGTACCAGGCTAGAGGCAGTGGGGAGACTTGATACCACAGTGCGCGTTTCAACCGCCACAAAATAGCGTGGCCGTAACAGCGGGGTAAGCTCGTCCCGTAGGGCCGTGATGAGACTGACATGCACATTCGGCCACAGGAGTGAGTTCTCCAACCAGGGGTTCATGCCAGGCCAGGGATACGTCATCGTCCACCTCCCACACGGTCATCCAGCGCATCCTACCCCAGATTCTAACCTCTTTCTCCCCCTTGTCCAACTCCCCTCTCACTCAGGGCTGAGTACTGAGGGCTGAGTACTGAGTTCTCAGTCCTGAGTCTTCAATCCTTAATCCTTAATCCCTGTTCCCTATTCCCTAGCACCAGCACCAGCCACCCCACCAACCCCACCGCCGCGCCGACGAGGAACGCCTGGCCCATGCCGACCCGCTGGTACAGCCAGCCGAACACCAGGGAGCCGCCGCCAATCGCCAGCCCGTCGCTCACCGCACCGTAGAACGCCTGGCCCGTTGCCCGCCACTGGGGCGGGACGAGGCTGTCCACATAGGTGATGGCGGCGGCGTAGTAGGCGGCGGCGGCCATGCTGTGCAGGAACTGAAACGGCAGAATCAGGAACGGGTTAGCCAGGGCGCGCAGGAGCAGCCAGCGGATGGGCACGGCGACGGTCAGCACAACCAGGACGCGCTTCGCGCCGTAGCGGCGGATGAGGCGCGGCGTCACTGCCATAAAGGGCGCTTCGAGCGTTGCAGCGATACCCCACGCCGCCCCGACCGTCCAGCCAGGCGCGCCCAACTCCTTGAAGTAGAGTGGCAGGTAGGCCGTGGCGAGGGGGTGGGTGAACTGGAGCAGGACCAGGGCCAGGAGAAAGAGCAGAAACTGGGGGTTGCCCCGCGCCATCGCCCATGCCTCCCACCAGCGCGCGCCGAACTGGGCGCGGCTGCTGGGCAAGCGGTGGCTTGCCAGCGCGGTGACCAGGATGCCCGCCCCGAACAGGTAGACAATCCAGCCGACATTGCGGTCCACCACCCAACTGCCGACGATAAACGTGGCGGCGGCGAAGCTCAGCGACCCCCACAGCCGAATCTGGGGGAAACGCTCGCGGCGCGGGCTGAGGGCTTCCAGGGTGATGGCGTTGGCGATGGGCAGGATGGGCGAGCGCACCAGGGTCAGCGCCAGCAGCACCCCCATGACCCAGGTGAAGCCCTGGCCGAGGGGAAGCAGCAGGCCGACGAGACCCGACACAACGCAGGCCGCTGTAACGAGACGGCGGCGCATGCTCAGCACGTCGGCCACAATGCCCCACACCGGTTGGACCAGCAGCGATACAATGGGTGTCAGGCCGAACAGCAGCCCCATCTGCACGCCGTCGAAGCCGGCCTGAGCGAGATACAGCGATAGGAACGGATAGAAGACCCCAATGGCGATATAGTGCCAGATGTAGAACAGGATAAACGGGCGGAGGTTGGTGGTGGGGGGCGATTGGCTCATGCTCTCACGATACCATGAATACCGAGCCACGCCAAATCCGGGATTCCCTGGTCTAGACCACTTGACACCCATTGGAAGTTGAGTACAATAGGAAGAGTGTCCTGTCTAGACAAGTTAGCACCTCACTCCACGGCCTTGAGCCGTTGGGGTTGTCTCCTCAGTTACGAGTGTATTGACAGCGGATTCACTCTGGACTACAATCAGGCTCGGCGCCACGATGCGACCTACCAACGATGAGGAGAGCGTATGAGTTCCGTAGCGGTACCCCAGGCTCAGCCGCGTCCCGGCGCCGATTGGCGGCGTGCCCTCCGCGCCGTCGGGTCCAACTTCCTCTTGCGGCGCATCCTCAAAGCCATCCTGACCATCTGGTTTGTCACCTCGTTACTGTTCTTCCTGATTCGTCTCATGCCCTCCAACCCCCTGGAAATCTACATCCAGGAGTTGATGAGCCAGTATAGTATGTCCTACCAGGACGCCCGCAGTCAGGCCGCGTCGCTGTTTGCCCTGGACCTCGACGCGCCCCTGTGGCAGCAGTACGTCCACTACATGAGCGGGCTGGTGCGCGGCGACCTGGGCACCTCACTCCGCAGCCAGGGCACCAAAGTCACCGATATCATCGCTAAGTTCCTGCCCTGGACGCTATTCAGCGTCGGGACAGCTCTCTTGATTAGTGTCATCATCGGCGTCGGCCTCGGCATTGTGATGGCCTACCGCCGCGATTCCTGGCTTGACAACGTTCTATCCGTCTTCGCCTCGATTTCTAGCAGCGTCCCCCAATTCATCTTCGCCGTGCTCATCATCGTCTTCGGCGTGCGCTGGAAACTCCTCGACTTCGCCGCCCTGCGCGGGTCCACCTCGCCCGGCATCGAACCAGGGTTTACCTTCGCGTTTATCAAAGACATCTTCTACCACGCCTGGCTGCCCATCGCGGTGTATGTCCTCACCTCGATTGGGACCTGGATGTTGAGCATGCGGAACAATACGCTAGCGACGCTGGGTGAGGACTATGTGACCGTCGCCCGCGCGCGTGGCCTGCGGGATACGCGCATCGCCACCTCTTACGTCGGGCGCAACGCCGCGCTGCCCCTGGTCACATCGTTTGCCCTGGCCCTGGCCTACTCGGTCGGCGGCTCGCCTGTCGTGGAGGATACGTTCAAATATGTGGGCCTCGGCTACTACCTGGTCCAGTCCGTCTTCCAGCGCGACTACTCGCTGATGCAGGGCTGCTTCCTCGTCCTGACCGTCGCCGTTGTGACGGCCAACATGATTACCGACCTGCTCTACGGCGTGCTCGACCCGCGTATCCGCATCGGCGGAGGAGAATAGGCATGGCGACCGCAACTCCCTCGCTCGAACGCCCCTCCCCCCTCGCCCCCCTGAACAGTCTCTTCTCAGGCATCTGGTCCGGGGTCCGCTTGCTAGGAGCGAATCGAGTGGGGCTGCTCGGGCTGCTGGGTGTCACCTTCTTCTTTATCCTATGCTTTGTCATGCCGCTGATCATCCCGCTGGACGACAAGGTCAAAATAGATCAGATTTACGCGGCCCCCTCGCTACTCCACCCCTTTGGCTTCGACAGCCAGGGCAAGGACGTCTGGACGCAGATTATCCACGGCGGCCGCACCCTGATTCTCATTGCCGTGGGCGCGGCGGTGCTGGCTACCCTCGTCGGGGCGGCGCTCGGCGCGTTCAGCGCGGTCATTGGCGGCCGCTTCGACTCGGCCCTGATGGCGCTGGTGGATGTGTGGCTGACCATCCCGCAACTGCCGCTCCTCATCGTGCTGGCTGCCTTTATCCGCGTCAACGACCCCTGGACGCTGGTGTTCATCATGGGCCTGCTGAGTTGGGCGCCCCTGACCCGCGCCGTGCGCTCCCAGGTGCTCTCCATCAAACAGCGCGACTTCATCGAAGCGGCGCGCGCCCTGGACCTGGGCACATCGCACATCGTGTTTCGGGAAGTGCTGCCCAACATGATGAGCTACATTAGCATCAACTTCATCCTGGCGATCACCTATGCCATGTACTTCCAGACCTCGCTCGTCTTCCTCGGCCTGGTGCCGCTCTCCGGTACCAACTGGGGCGTCATGATTCGCTTCGCCCAGACGCGCGGCGCGATCTATTCGAGTGATAGCTTCTGGTACATCATGGCCCCGGTCCTCGCCATCGCCCTATTCCAGTTGAGCCTGGTCGCCCTGGAACGCGGCGTCGCGGAAGTGTTCAACCCGCGCCTGCGCTCTTAGGACAGTAGTCAGTACACAGTAGTCAGTCGTCAGAGATGAAGTTAAAGTCGGACTACTCCATACTGACTACCGACCACTGACTACCGACTACTCTTCAGGGGATGCTATGCCAGTCAGCAACGGCAAATCGAGTTGGCCCGAACTAGCCAATGACGTTGTGTTATCGGTGCGCGACCTGAGCGTGGACTACCAGGCGCGGCGCGGTCTCGTCAAGGCGGCGCGCAATGTGAGCTTCGATCTGCACCGAGGCGAGAGTATCGCCCTGGTGGGCGAGAGCGGCTGCGGCAAGACAACGCTGGGCCTGGCCCTGGTGCGGCTGCTGGTCAAGCAGGCGACCATTCGGAACGGCCAGATGCTCTACCAGCGCGGCGAGAAGAAGATGGATGTGGTCGAACTGGGGCAAGAGGAGCTGCGCCAGTACCGCTGGGCCGAGTGCGCCATGGTGTTCCAGGGCGCCCAGAACGCCTTCAACCCCGTCCTGCGCATCCGCGACCAGATGTACGATACCGTCAAGGCGCATCAAGACTCCTCCAAGGAGGAGGTGCGCAAGCGGGGGATGGACCTGCTGCGCATGGTGCAGTTGGAGCCGCAGCGCGTCATTGACGCCTACCCCCACGAACTCAGCGGTGGCATGCGGCAGCGCGTCCTCATCGCCATGAGCCTCCTCCTGAACCCGCAGATTCTCATCCTCGACGAGCCGACCACCGCCCTGGACGTTATCACCCAGCGCACCATTATCGAGGTCCTCCGTCGGCTCAAGGAGGAACTCGGCTTCGCCATGATCTTCATTACCCACGACCTGTCGGTCGCGGCGGAGTTGGCCGACCGGGTGGCGACGATGTACGCCGGACGCATCATCGAGTTGGGGCCAGTCAATGAGATCTTCTACCGTCCGGCGCATCCTTACTCGGCGGGCCTGATCCACGCCGTGCCGACGGTCACGGGCGCTTACGAGGAACTGACGTCCATCGAAGGCTCGCCGCCCGACCTGATTGACCCGCCGCCGGGCTGCAAGTTCCACCCGCGCTGTGGCTTTGCCACCGAGGTGTGCCGCGTGGACGAGCCGGAAGGCTACGGCGTCGGCGCCAACCACCAGGCCGCCTGCCACCACTGGCAGACGGTGCGCGCCACCCTGACCGAGCAGCGCAGCCAGCAGCGGGCGGAAAGGGGGCTGGCATGACCGCGCCCATTCTGGAACTCGACAACGTTACCCAGATTTTCAGGGTCCACAACCGGCCGATGGCGGCGGTAGATGGCGTGTCGCTGACCGTCAACGAGGGTGAGACGGTGTGCTTGGTCGGGGAGAGCGGCTGCGGCAAGACGACGATGGGCAAGATCGCGTGCGGTCTGCGCCAGCCGACCTATGGCCGCGTCCTGTTCCGAGGCCAGGACATCTGGAAGATGGATAAGAAGGCGTGGACCGAGTACCGCCAGGCCGTCCAGATCATCCACCAGGACCCATATGCCTCGCTGAACCCGGTCCAGACGGTATCGCAGATTCTCAGCGCGCCGCTCCAGCGCCACGGGCTGGTCAAGAACAGGGCGCAAATGCGCGACCGCATCTACGAACTACTCCTCACCGTGGACCTCACTCCGGTCGAGGACTTCTACGACAAGTTCCCCCACCAGCTCAGCGGCGGACAGCGCCAACGTCTGTCTGTAGCCCGCGCCCTGACCGTCAACCCTAGCTTCATCGTCGCCGACGAGTCGGTCTCCATGGTGGACGTGTCTATTCGGGTGAGCCTGCTACGGATGCTGGGCAACCTGCGCGACCGGCTGGGGGTGGCCTTCCTGTTTATCACCCATGACCTCGCCATCGCCAAGTACTTTGCCTGGCAGGGCCGCATCGGTGTCATGTACGTGGGCCGCATGGTCGAGATGGGCAGCACGCCCCAGGTGGTCAACCACCCGGAGCATCCGTACACCCGCGCGCTGCTGTCCGCCGTGCCTGAAGCCGACCCCGAGCTGACCCGCCACAAGGAGCGCGTGTCCTTGCGGAGCCAGGATATTCCGAGCCTGTTCAACCTGCCGATCGGCTGCGCCTTCCACCCGCGCTGTCCCTTGTTTGTCGAGGGGACGTGTGATCGTGTCGAGCCGGCCCTCCTGCCTGTGGAAGACGGGCACACGGTGGCCTGCCACGTGGCCACGGGGCAGGTGGTGGCGCGGGAGCGGGCGGCGTGATCCCGTCGGAACTGGGCAAGGCCGTTTTCGCCATCGCCGCCTTTGTCACGCTGGCCGCGCTGGGGCTACTGCCCTTCCTGGCCCGCAACAGCGCCGAATTTGTGGTGACGGTCCTTGCAGCGGTCGCCGGCGGGCTGACCATCCTGCTCCTGGCGGTTCTGGTCCGCCTGGAGCGGCATTAATAAGTCGCGCCGACTAGAAGTCGGGCCTGGGGAGCCTTCGGCTGACCGTCCGCCTTCGCGGACGAACGTGATGGACGAGGTGGACGTCGGCGTAGTCCGACGCTCGGCCGAAGGCCCCTTAGCCCCGACTTCAGTCGGAGGCTCCCGGCCATTCACAAGCGTTCTCATCTCTGGTCTTCGGCATGTGACCCTGGCAGACACACGCCGAGCCAGCTTAACCTCAGTCTGCCATCTGCCATTGCCCGTTAAGGAGGAGAGTACAAATGAAAACGCGGATCACCTTTTTGATCCTGGGTGTGCTGGCCGTGCTCATCTCGGCCTGCTCGCAGGCGCAAGCGCCGGCCGCCGCGCCGACCCAGGCAGCCGCCCCTAAGCCGGCGGCCCAGGCCACCCAGCCGCCCGCGGCGACCCAGGCTCCAGCCCCCAAGGCCACGGAAGCGCCGAAGGCGACCGAAGCGCCCAAGGCCGCCGCCACGACAGCGCCCGCCGCGGCCCCCAAGACGGCCGGCGGCAAGGAGTTCCACGGCGCCTGGCCCTACACCCTGCCGCCCAAGGGCCACTTCAACAGCCATGTGACCGACTTCATTGACTTCGGCATCTACAACGACATGCTCGAAACGCCTATGGCCGTCTACAACTGGGACAAGGCCCAGTTCGACCCCTGGATGGCGACCGAGTGGAAGAACGAGGCGGGCGACTTCTTCACTGTGAAGTTGCGCCAGGGTGTGAAGTGGTCGGATGGCTCGGACTTCACCTCCGATGACGTCGTCTCGACATTCCTTCTGCGGCGTGTCGTCGGCGACTCGGTGTGGAAGTACATTGACAAAGTCGAGGCGCCGGACAAGCAGACGGTGCGCTTCCACTTCAGCAACCCCACCAGCGTCGCGCCCCGCTTCATCTTGAAGATGCGCATCCGCCCCAACTCGGTCTACAAGGACCTGGCCGCCAAGGCCAAGCCGCTGGCCGACCAGAACAAGGCGGCCGACTCGCCCGAGAACCAGGCGTTGCGCCAGGAACTGACCCAGTTCCGCCCCCAGAACTTTGTGACGTCTGGCCCCTTCAAGCTCGACCCGGCCAGCATCACCTCCTCCCGTCTGACCCTGGTGAAGAACCCTGGTGGCTTCGCGGCGGACAAGGTCGCGTTTGATACCATCGTCCTGTACAACGGTGAGACGCCTGACATCACGCCGGTTGTGCTCCAGAAGGAAGTAGACTACGCCACCCACGGCTTCCCGCCCGCGACCGAGAAGTCCTTCCAGGATAACGGCGTCCGCATTATCCGCCCCGCGACGGTCAGCGGTCCGGCCCTCTTCGTCAACTTCACCAACAAGATTCTCGCCAAGCCTGAAGTCCGCCAGGCCATCGCCTACGCCGTCAAGCGCGACGAGAATGGTGTGGTGTCGCTGGGCAAGTCGGGTGTCGCCGTCAAGTATATGACCGGCTTCTCCGACAACCTCGTGCCGACCTGGGTGGACAAGGCGGCGGTGGACAAGCTCAACCAGTACGCCTATGACCCCAAGAAGGCCGACGAGCTGCTCAAGGCGGCTGGCTTCACTAAGGGCAGCGACGGCGTCTACGCCGGTCCGGACGGCCGCATGGAGTTCGAGCTGACTGCGCCGGCGGAGTTCGCCGACTGGTCGGCGGCGGCCGAGAACCTGGCCAAGCAGCTCACCGATTTCGGCATCAAGACCGCCTTCCGTGGCGTCCAGTTCCAGCAGCACGTCCAGGACGTCCAGCAGGGCAAGTTCGTCATGGCGATCCGCGCCTGGGGCGCGGGCAACCCGCACCCGTTCTTCTCGTATGAGGCTGACCTGCTTACCTTCAACGCGCCGCTGTCGCCTGGCGTGGGCATGAGCTTCCCCTTCAAGCAGACGGTGGCGGGCAAGGAGATGGACCTCAACGCCATGATCACCGCCACGGCGAAGGGGACGGATGAGAAGGCCCAGATTCCGTCTGTCACCGACATGGCGGTGGCCTTCAACCAACTGCTGCCCATCATCCCGCTGTGGGAGCGCTACGGCAACAATGCCTCGCTGGAGAACGCGCGTGTCTCGGCCTACCCGCCGGACACCGACCCGATCTGGAAGAACCCGGTCTATGCCGACAACCCGGTCGTGGTCCTGCTGATGGATGGCCGACTCAAGCCGAAGTGATAACGAGAGGTGTCGGATGGCGTGATGATTACACGTCACCCGACACCTTAGGCCGTGGTTAAAGTCGAGGTGTAGGTGATGGCCACTCGCTGTCAACGGATTTGGAGAGCGGATTGAACAGATGGTGTTGGCGCCAGAACGGTCAATCCGTTCAATCCGTGCTTAAAATCCGTTGACAGCCTCTTTTCGCCTTCGACACCCGGCCAGTGACCTGTTTTCGCGTCGAATTAGACCAGGGAGCCTGAGGGACATGCCCCCAGGCTCCCTTCCCACGTCTTCCTATTTCTTCCTACATCTTCCTATGTCTTCCTACGTCTTCCCCTGGTCTTTACCGATTGGAGTTTGTTATGCCTCAACCCCTTGCAATGGCTCTGCTCGGCGCGGGCAACCGAGGCACCTTTGCCTATGGCCCCTACGCCCTGGCCTATCCCAATGAACTGCGCTTTGTCGCCGTCGCCGAGTTGGACGATGTCAAGCGTACCCGCTTCGCCCAGGCCCACGGCATCCCGCCGGAGCGTCAATTCCGTTCGTGGGAGGACCTGCTTGCGCGGCCCCAGATGGCCCAGGCTATACTGAACTGCACCATGGACCGCGACCACATCGCCTCGTCGCTGGCCGCGCTCAACGCGGGCTATGACATGCTGCTCGAAAAGCCAATGGCCGCGCGCGCTGAGGAGTGCGTTCAAATCGTCCAGGCGGCGGAACGCCTGGGCCGCACGCTCCAGATCTGCCACGTCCTGCGCTATGCCCCGTTCTTCGAGCAACTGTATGACATTGTTCACTCCGGGCGGCTGGGCGACGTGGTCAGCGTCAATCACAACGAGAACCTCCACTACGCCCACCAGGCGCACTCGTTTGTGCGCGGCAATTGGGGCAATGAGGGCCGTTCCGCGCCTATGATTCTCGCCAAGTGCTGCCACGACCTCGACTTCCTCATTTGGCTGCTGGGCGAGAATTGCGTCTCCCTCAGCTCGCAAGGCTCGACCAAGATTTTCCATAGCGGCCGTGTCGGCCCCAACATCCCCGACCGCTGCCTGGACGGCTGTCCCATCGCCGAGACCTGCCCCTACTACGCGCCGCGCATCTACCTGACGCCCGCGTCTTCTACCTTCATGGTCAACGCCCTGACCACGGACCCAACCCCCGAAGGCCGCCTCCGTGCCCTGGAGACCGGGCCGTATGGCCGCTGCGTCTACCGCTGCGACAATGACGTGGTGGACCACCAGGTGGTGAGTATGGACTTCCCCAGTGGAACGACGGTGACGCTGACCATGCAGGGCTTCTCCCACATGGAAGGCCGCACGATGCGCATTGACGGCACACGAGCCACCCTGCTGGGTGACTCGGCCCGCAACGAGATTTGCATCTTCGACCACCACACCGGCCCCGACATCAGCGTCGGCCACGCCGAGGTGCTCTACCCCTCGCGGGCTGGCAGCGGCCACGGCGGGGGCGATTACCGTATCCTGGCCTCGTTTATCCAGACGATGCGCGAGGGCGAGCCGCCACTCACAACCGCCCGCGTCTCGCTGGAGAGCCACCTCATGGCCTTCGCCGCTGAGGAAGCTCGCAAGGCGCAGACGGTCGTCCTCATGGACGAATACCGCGGCCGGATTGAGCAGCAGGCGTTGGAGGGGGTAGTCAGTAGTCAGTAGTCGGTAGTTGGTAAGCCGGAGGGAGCCGTGGCCGTCAGGCCACGGGAGACAACCGAACCACCGAGGCACCGAGGACAC
>JAHCIP010000206.1 GCA_026129165.1 Anaerolineae bacterium | reverse complement strand
GCCTCCAAGATGCGCCGCGCCCAGCAGCAGACCCTCGCCACGCGCCCCTACGCTCAGAAGGCGTATGAAGTGCTCGGCTCGCTGGCGCGGCAGACGGCGGGCGGCGTCATCCCGCACCCACTCCTCGAACAGCGCCCGGAGCGTAACGTCGCCCTCATCCTCATAACGGCGGATCGCGGCCTCGCCGGCTCGTTTAACTCGAACATAATTCGCGAGGGCATTCGCTGGATGCGCGAGCAGTCGGGCAACGTCAGCGCGATCACTGTGGGGCGCAAGGGCCGCGACTTCATGCTGCGGGTGGGCCGCACCATCCGCGCCGAGTTCACGCCTGTGCCTGACCCGCCCAGCCTGGCGGCGGCGCTGCCCATCGCCCGCATCGCGGTCGAGGACTTCTTGAAGGGCGAGTTGGACGCGGTCTACCTGGGCTACACCGACTTCCAGTCGGTGCTGCGCCAGGTGCCCGTCATCAAGCGCCTGCTCCCCATCGAGCCGGTGTGGACCGACCAGAAGCCAGCCACGATTGATTACATCTATGAACCGTCGCCCGAGGTAGTCCTCGATGCGGTCCTGCCGCGCCTGACCGAGATGCTGGTCTACGAGGCCATTCTGGAGTCGGTCGCCAGTTTCTACAGCGCCCAGATGGTCGCCATGCGTAACGCCAACGACGCGGCGGGCGAACTGATTGACGCCTTGACCCTGACGTATAACAAAGCCCGCCAGGAAGGTATCACGCGCGAATTGTTAGACATCGCTGGTGGGGCGGCCGCACTCGAACAGGCGCGAGGATAGCAGCGAACGGATGACGAAGGACCGAGGACGGAGGTAGACGGAGGACAACAGACGGAGGGCAGAGGACTGATCGGGTAAGCCGCTTGGTCTTTGGTCTTTCGTCTTCGGTCCCAGGTCGCCCGTCCTCCGTCGAGTACCAGGAGGTTTACATGGCAGCGGCTCAACCGACGACCCGCCCGACGACCCAGGGTGTGCGGGGGCGAGTGGTTCAGATTATCGGCACGGTGGTAGACTGTGAGTTTCCCGAAGACCAACTGCCTGAGATTTACGACGCCATCGAAGTGATCAGCGATGACGGCCGTCGCGTTGTGTGCGAAGTGCAGACCCACATGGGGAACAATATGGTGCGCGCCGTCGCTATGACGACGACGGACGGCCTGCGGCGCGGCATGGACGCGGAAGCCACCGGGGAGCCTATCCGGGTGCCGGTAGGCCCCTCGACGCTGGGCCGCATCTTCGACGTACTGGGCAACCCGATTGATGAGAAAGGCCCCGTCGAGGCCGAGACGTACTATTCCATCCACCGCCCGGCCCCAGCGCTCGTGGATCAGATTACCAAGACCGAGGTCTTCGAGACAGGGCTGAAGGTCATTGACCTCATCGCCCCCTTCACGAAGGGCGGTAAGACGGGCGTGTTCGGCGGCGCGGGCGTCGGTAAGACGGTCACCATTGCCGAACTCATTCGCAACATCGCGGCCGTCCACTCTGGCTACTCGGTGTTCGCCGGCGTGGGGGAGCGCACCCGCGAAGGGACAGCACTCTACGGCGAAATGCAGGAGTACGGCGTTATCGGCTCGACGGTCATGATCTTCGGCCAGATGAACGAGCCGCCCGGCGCCCGCCTGCGCGTGGGCCTGACGGGCGTGACGATGGCCGAGTACTTCCGCGACGAAGGCCGCGACGTGCTGTTGTTCATTGACAACATCTTCCGCTTCGTCCAGGCCGGGTCGGAAGTATCGGCGCTCCTGGGCCGTATGCCCAGCGCCGTCGGCTACCAGCCGACCCTGGCGACCGAGATGGGCGCGCTCCAGGAGCGTATCACCTCCACCAAGCGCGGCTCCATCACCTCGATGCAGGCGGTCTACGTGCCCGCCGACGACTACACCGACCCGGCCCCGGCCACGACCTTCGCCCACCTGGACGCGACCATCGCCCTCGAACGATCCATCTTCGAGCAGGGCATCTTCCCCGCCGTGGACCCGCTCGGCTCGACCAGCCGCATCCTCGACCCGCGTATCGTCGGTGACGAACACTACGCCGTCGCCCGTGGCGTGCAGCGCGTCCTCCAGCGTTACAAGGACCTCCAGGACATCATCGCCATCCTGGGTGTCGAGGAGTTGAGCGAAGAGGACAAGCTGACGGTGGCCCGCGCCCGCAAGATTCAGCGGTTCCTGAGCCAGCCCATGTTCGTGGCCGAGCGTTTCACGAACAAAGAAGGCCGCTACGTCAAGATCGGCGACACGGTCAAGGGCTTCAAGATGCTGCTCAACGGCGAGTTGGACGAAATCCCGGAGCAAGCCTTCTACATGCAAGGCCCCATCGAGGACGTGTTCCAAGAGGCCGACACGATGCGCAAGGGTCGCTAAGAACGGAGCCGCGTATGCCTATTCGATTGGACGTGGTCGCGGTGGACCGCACAGTGTATAGCGACGACGTGGACATGGTCATCGCGCCCGGCATCGAGGGCGAAATGGGCATCCTGCCCCGCCACGCCCCGCTGATGACCGCCCTCAACTTTGGCATCCTGGTGGTCAAGAAGACGGGCGAGCCAGACGAGCAAATCGCCATCGGCGGCGGCTTCATGGAAGTTCGCCCCGACCGGGTGACGGTGCTGGCCGACAGCGCCGACCGCGCCGAGGAAGTGGACATCGCCCAGGCCGACGAAGCTCGCCGCAAGGCGGCGGCCTCGTTGGAGCAGGGCCTGGACACGGTGGATGAGGAGCGCGCCCTGGCCGCCCTCAAGCGGGCCAAGCTCCAGCTCAAGCTGGCCGAGCGCCAGGGCGGCCGTTCGCGGCGGCCCTCTCCCTCGGCAGGGTAAGTTCACGGCTATTGCTCTGTTGCAAGGACTACTTCGACTGTGATGCTGAGCGAAGCGAAGCATCTCACAGTGGAACGCGAGACCCTTCACTTCGTTCAGGGTAACAGTCGAAACTATTCCTGAACCAGAGCGGGCGTAGGTCTTGAATCAAGAAGCCACAAAGGCACGAAGGGTATAAAAACCTTTGTGCCTTTGTGGCCTTCGTGGTTCAGATAGCGCGAAAACGTTGCGATTGCGACACTATTCGTACCGCAACGCCTCGATGGGGTTGAGGCGCGAGGCGCGGGCGGCGGGATAAATGCCGAAGAACAGGCCGACGCCCACCGAGAAACCGACGGCGAGCAACACCGACTCGGCTGAGACAACGGTTTGAATGACGCCCGTCGTGTCCACCGCCCGCGCGATGCCTACCCCCAGCAAAATCCCCACCACCCCACCCAGCACGGACAACGTGATCGCTTCAATCAGGAACTGCGCCAGGATGTCGCGGCGGCGCGCGCCGATGGCTTTGCGCAGCCCAATCTCGCGCGTCCGTTCTGTCACGCTCACCAGCATGATATTCATGATGCCGATGCCGCCGACGAGTAGCGAGATGGCCGCGATGGCGCCCAGGAACACGGTCAGGATGGACGTAATCTGGCTGAACGCGCCGAGCAAGTCCTTCTGGCTGATGACCGAGAAGTCGTCCTGCTCGCCGGGCGCGAGGCGGTGCCGCTGGCGGAGGGTGGCCGTGATATCGCTGATAGCCGCCGAAACCTGATCCTCCGAGACGGCGGAGACGTTGATGCCCGATACCAGGCGTTCGCCCGACCCGGCGGCGCGTAGGGCAGCCAGGCGTGACTGGGCAGTGGTCAGGGGGATATAAATCTGGTCGTCTTCGGTGTTGCCAAATGGCCCGCCGCCGCCCCGCTCCGCCGTCACGCCGATGACCCGGAAGGGCACAGTCTGGACGCGAATCATCTTCCCGATGGGGTCTTCACCCTTGAACAACTTCCGCGTCGGGATAGCCCCCAACACGGCTACGCGGTTCAGGCTGTCCAGGTCCGACTTGTCAATAAAGCGCCCCTGCACGGTCTTGACATTGCGCACCTGGGCGAAGGTGGGCGTGACCCCAACAACAGTGGAATTTACGTTTTCCGCGCCGTAGACAATCTGGCCCTGGAGCTGGAGAATGGGAGCCACCGCGGCGACGCGGGGCGCGTTGGCCGGGTCGGCCAGCGCCAGAGCGTCGTCCAGGGTGAGCGTGGCCGCAGAGCCGAGCGCCTGGGCCGGCCCGCCGCCCCGCTGGAGGGCGCCGGGAATCACGACCACCAGGTTCGAGCCGATGCCCTGAATCTGGCGCGTGATCTCGGCCTGCGCGCCCTGCCCTACGGCCAGCAGGGCAATCACCGCCGCCACGCCGATGATGATACCCAGCATGGTCAGAATCGCGCGGAGTTTATTGGCGGCCAGGCCGCGCAGCGCGACCTGGAATGACATCCATAAGGCCATACGTCTTCTCTCAGGACGGAAGACGGAGGACGGACGACCGGGACTCAAGACCGCCGTCTTCCGTCATCTGTTCCTCGTCCTCCTCTGGTTCTAAGGCCAGTTCGGCCAGCACGTCGCGGGCGTTGCGCGGGGTTGGATTGATCGTGTCACCCGCCAGCCGTCCATCGCGCAGGCGGATGACGCGGCGGGTATGGGCGGCGATGTCCGGTTCATGGGTGACGAAGATGACGCTGATGCCGCGCTCGCGGTTCAACTGCTGAAAAATCGCCATGACTTCTTCGCTGCTGCGCGTGTCCAGGTTGCCGGTCGGCTCGTCGGCCAGGATGACCGATGGCTCGGTGACGAGGGCGCGAGCGATGGCGACGCGCTGCTGCTGGCCGCCAGATAGCTCGCTGGGGTGGTGGTGCAGCCGGTCGGCCAGCCCCACCGCTGCCAGGGCGTCCTTCGCCCGCTGCCGCCGCCGCGCCGCGCCACTGTAGATGAGCGGCAGCTCGACATTGTCCAGCGCGCTCGTGCGTGGCAGTAGATTGAAGCTCTGGAACACGAAGCCGATCTTCTTGTTACGTATCTCGGCCAGCTTGTCGTCACGCAGCCGCGATACGTCCAACCCATCCAGGCGGTAGACGCCGTTGGTCGGTTGGTCCAGGCAGCCGAGAATATTCATCAGGGTGGACTTGCCCGACCCGCTCGGCCCCATGATAGCGACGAGCTCCCCATCCTGGATGGTCAGGCTGACGCCCCGCAGCGCGTGGACCTCGACCGTACCCATCTTGTAGGTTTTGGTGATGTGTTCTAACTCAATCATCGTCCCCCGAACCCACCACTCAGCGGATTGTTGGTCGGTGTCACCTGCGTTACCACGCGGTCGCCTTCGGATAGGCCGGACACCACTTCTGTCACCTGGTCGTTGCTCAGGCCCAGCCGCACCGGCACGTCCACGGGCGCTGGCGGTGTACCGCGTACCACCTGGACGACGCGCTGGCCGTTGGCCGTGCGGATGGCGCGGTTGGGGACGAGGAGCACGCCCTGCCGCCGGTCCAGGATGATCTCGACATTGGCCGTCATACCCGGCTTGAGTAACAGGTCCGTGGCCGGTAACTCGACCTTAACGCGGTACGTGACGACACCCTGCTGAACCGTCGCGGTCGGCGCGATCTCGGCCACCTTGCCCTCTAAATCCTGCCCTGGATGCGCGTCCAGGGTGACGCGCGCCGTCTGGCCGACCTGGACACGACTGATTTCGGTCTCGTCAATGGTCAGGCTGACTTGAAGATGGCTCAGGTCGGCCAGCGTCATAATCGGCGTAGCGGCGGTGACTAACTCGCCCGCCTTGCCGTTGACGCTCGCCAGCGTCCCATCGGCAGGCGCGGCCAGTGCGGCGTCACGCAGCCGTAGCTCGGCCTGGCTGAGGCTCGCCTGCGCCTGGTCCACCCCGGCCTGCAGCGCGGCCACATCCTCATTGGTCGGCCCAGCCTGGAGCTTGTCGAGTTGCGCCTGGGCGCGGTCCACCTCGGCCTCGGCCTGGGCCAGCCGTTCCCGCGACACGCCTTCGCGCAGCTTCGCCAGCGCCGCCTGGGCCCGGTCTACCTCGGCCTGGGCGGCAGCCAGGTCCTGGGGCGTGGGTCCGGCCTGGACCTTCTCAAAGGTCTGCTGCGCGATCTGCACGGCCTGCTCGCCGGCCTGAACCTGCGCCTGGGCGCGGTCGCACTCTGCCTTCGGGACGGCTGGATTCTTGTCGCTGGCTCGCCCGCACACGCTATCGCGGTTGGCCTGCATGCCCCACAGGTTGTTCTTGGCCTGCTCGATATTCAACCGCGCCGTCTCCACGTCCTCGGCGCGTGGCCCGGCCCGGAGCTTGTCGAGTTGGGCCTGCGCCGCCCGCACGCCCGCCTGAGACTGGGCCAGATCAGCCTGCGTCGGCCCGACCTTGAGTTGCGCCAGGCCCGCCTGGGCCGACCGCACCGCCGCCTCGGCCGCCGCGCGGTCCTGGGCCGACGCCCCAACCTGCGCCTTCGCCAGGTTGGCCCGCGCCTGGGCCAGCGTCGCCCGCGCCTGCGCGACACCCAGTTCGAGTTCACCCGTCTCCAGCCGGGCCAACGCGTCGCCCTGCTTGACAGTATCGCCTTGCCTGACGCGCACCTCGGCCAGCCGGCCCGCCGTCTTGAACGTCAGTTGGAGGGTGGTCTGCGGTTCGACGCTGCCCGTCGCGCTAACTGAGGCGACCAGATCGCCGCGCTGCACCTCGGCCGTCTCAAGAGGAGGAGTTGCGGGCGCCTGCGCGGCCTGGAACCGCTGATAGCCCACCACGCCTAGCCCGGCCACGACGACTAATCCGATTACCATGATGATGGTGGAGCGACTCATACACTAAACCCTACTGCAAAATACCGTTTCAGATTTTATTTAGCTAATCAAAGTATAGGCCGACGTGGGTATAACATAAAGCGCCTGCGGCCATAGTCTAGAGACCAGGCCCCAGGCGCCTCTTACTCAAGCTTTTTAACGAAAACTAGTCATAGACGGAGTCTTCTTCGTTGTCCCACACGCGTGCGAAAGCGGCCTCAGACATCTTCATCGCGCTCCACACGAGAGACTGGTGACTCCCCTCGTCATCCAAAATCGTTACCAGCAGGCGCACGCCCGGCTTGAGGTCAATCCCCACGTCAAGTTTGATGCTCTCGCCGTCAAAGTGCGCTGGCACCGTCACCAGCATCGTGTCGGGCTTCATTAGCTTGCCCTTTCCTTAATACACAGGCCGCATCGTGCGCTTGAGAATCTCGTAGTGTTCCAGGGCGCGGCCCGCGCCACGGGCGCAGCAGGCGATGGGGTCGTCGGCCGGGTAGAAGGCAATGCCTGTCTCGTCGGTCAGCAGGCGGTCCAGGTTGCGCAGCATCGCCCCGCCGCCCGTCATCACCGCGCCTCGGTCGATCACGTCGGCGGCCAATTCCGGCGGCGTCTTTTCCAGCACGTCGCGGGCCACACCGACAATGGCGGCCAGCGGCTCGGCGATGGCTTCCGTCACCTCGGACGAGGACAGCTTGATGGTGCGGGGCAGGCCAGCGACCTGGTCGCGGCCCCGGACCTCCATGCTCATCTCCTCCTCCAGGGGAATGGCGCTGCCGATGGTGATCTTGATGTCCTCGGACGTCCGTTCGCCGATGAGCAGGTTGTACTTGCGGCGGACGTAGGCGGCGATGGCCTCGTCAATCTTGTTGCCGCCGACGCGAATCGAGGCCCACTGGACGATGCCGTTGACGGCGACGACAGCGGCTTCGGTCGTGCCACCACCCAGGTTGATGATCATGTTGCCCGTGGGCGTGGCGACCGGCAACCCCGCACCGATGGCGGCGGCCAGTGGTTCGGGAATCAGGAACGCCTCCCCCGCGCCCGCCTGGAGCGAGGCGTCGTGGACAGCGCGGCTCTCGACCGACGTCACACCCACCGGGACCGAAACCATGACTTCGGGCTTAAACAGGCGCAGCCGGCCGCAGACCTTCTGGATAAAGTAGCGCAGCATGGCCTCCGTCACCACGTAGTCGGCAATCACGCCGTCCTTGAGAGGGCGGGCGACCTCGATGGTGTCGGGGGTGCGGCCCAGCATTTCGAGGGCTTCCTGGCCGACAGCCACGATGCGGTTATCGTTGACGGAGATGGCAACCACAGACGGCTCTTTCAGGACGATGCCCCGGCCGCGTTCGTGGACCAGAACATTCACCGTCCCCAGGTCAATTCCGATATAGCGCGTGAACATGCGAGGACCCTTCAGTCGAGCACACAAGAATAGGAGGCGACAGGAATGGACAGCCGAGGCCGCCAGGCCCTGGGCATCCAAACAATGAAGTATACCCAGGCGGCTTCTGACAGTCAAAATGTGAGCGGTGTCCTAGACTCTACGCCCAATTCTTCACCAAAATTTCCCTCTTCCCCTAAACCTATGCTATAATACTCTTTCGTTGGTCTGCTCTCATATTCGACGAGGTGAACGCCCATGCGTGTTGTTTTGACTCAGAATGTCCCCAATCTCGGTCAGGTCGGGGATGTCAAGGACGTAGCTGACGGCTATGGCCGCAACTTTTTGATTCCCAAAGGAATGGCGATTCTGGCGACGGTGAGCGCGCTCAAAAACGTGGATGAACTCCGCCGCGCCGAGGCCAAGAAGATGGCCCGCCGGCTGCAGACGGCGCAGGAGATGGCGAACATGCTCAGCCAGCTCGACCTGCGCTTCAAGCGCCGCGCTGGCGAGGAAGGTCGGCTCTATGGTTCGGTCACCAACGCCGACATTGCCGAGGCCATCCAGGCTAAGACCGGCCAGGAGATTGACCGCCGCCGCATCGAACTGGACGAGCCGATTCGCCAGACCGGCGAGCACACCGTCGAGATCCGCGTGATGACCAATGTGTCGGCGCAGGTGAAGGTGACGGTCGAGCCAGAGGCCGAATAGGGCGACCGCGGCTGACGCACGAGAGAGTCGAAGAGGGGCTATCCAGGGGGCTGGATGGCCCCTCTCGTCTTGGAACGCTGCACGTATCCTTCACGTCTTAGAGGCGTCTATGTAGAACAGTCATGCCGAGGGGCAAGCGTGGGGCAGCTTGGGTCAAATGTCCATATAATGATAGGGGATGGCCCACAGTGGTAGACATCACGCAGCACGACAGTTTCATTGTGGATCAGGTGAGACGGAGTGAAGCATGGGACGAGGCAAAGCATTGGGAGTTGGCATCGCTGGCGTCGTGGTGGCGCTGGCATTTGTGCTGACCACGAGTTATTCAGGCGCAGCGCCGACCTTCGAGCCGGCGTCGACCTCGACTGCTCTGTCACAGGCAGAACTGGTGGGGCAGGTGATGGATGCCTTGACGGGCGCGCCCGTCGCCGACGCCCAGGTAGGCGTTGGAGATGCCCGCGCCCAGACCGACGCCGGGGGCCGCTATCGCCTGGTCGTTCCGCCTGGCCGTGTCGCCGTGCGTGTCGAAGCGCCGGGCTATATCGGCCTCACCTATCCCGATGAGATTGTCCAACCCGCCGCGCCTACCTCTCTGAGCGTAGCCCTCATCGCCGCGCGCCTCACGCCGGCCGAGCGAGGCCAATTGGCGCGCAGCCTGCCGCGTTGGGCGGACGAGGGACCGCAGACCGCAGACGGAGGACCGCAGACGGAGGACCGCAGACCGAGGATGGGGGAGGGCCAGGGGAAGACGGCGTCCCCAGGGGTAGTTCTGGACGCTGTGGCGACGGCGCCGGCGACCGTGCGTGTCCTGATGCCCAACGGCCAGATTGTCGAGCTAGACACGGACGACTATCTCAAGGGCGTGGTACCCTTTGAGATGGGCGCGGGGTCGCCGCTTGAAGCGCAGAAGGCGCAAGCCGTGGCGGCCCGCACTTACGCCGCCACCCACTGTCTGGCCGACAGCGCGGGTGACCCCACCCGCTGCGAGCCAGGCGTGGATGCCAACGTAGACACCACGACGCGCACCCAGGTCTGGCGGCCCAGCCCCCGCTATGACACCTCTAACCGGGCGGTGGACGCCACGCATGGCGTCGTCCTGCGCGAAGGAGTCCGCCTGGCCTCGGCCACGCTCTACTTTGCCCGCACGTACTTTGCCACGCGCAACAACGAGGATGTGTTCCAGGGGCCACCCTACGCCTATCTGCGCTCCGTCGCCTCACCCGACCCGTTTAACAAACGCTACGGGCATGGTGTGGGCATGAGCCAGGAGGGAGCGATGGTCCTGGCCGACTGGGGCGCGAAGTACGATGACATTCTGCGCCACTACTACACCGGGCTGTCGGTGGACTATGCGCCTGCACCCACCGCCACGTCCACCGCCACCCCTACACCGGGCGCGGCGGCTGCCAAAGGCTCGCCCAACGTCCTCTCCGGTCAGTGGTCCATCCACGGGGCCGACTGGAGCGCGGGGACAGCCGAGGAAGCGGCGGTTGGTGGGGGACAGTTGAAAGCGGCCACGCTAGGTCAGCCCGGCCGCTACACCAGCCGCCCCTTCCAGGCCGACTTCGAGTTCCAGGCGCTGGCCGTCGAGTGGGCGCCCGCCGCACCCCAGGGCAGCCAGGTGCTGGTCGAAGTCAGGTTGAGTAAGGACGGTCAGACGTGGGGCGAGTGGACGCCGATGGAAGCCCTGGACGGCGGCCCGCGCGATGACAGCGACCGTTCAACAGGGCTGCACTTTGGCCTGGCCCGTTATGCCCAGGTGCGCCTGACGTTGGACCAGGGGCAGGCCGCCGCGCCGCTGGCCCTCGACCGTTTGACCGTCCTGTACTATGATGGCCGCCAGGGCCCGACCTCAGCGGAACTGGCCGCCCAATATAAGGCCGACGCGCCCCTGGCACCGGGCGTGGCGAAGCCGAACATCGTGCCGCGCTCGGTCTGGGGCGCGCCCGAAACCTATCAGCACTGGAACCTGTGCTACACCGACCGGGGCTTCCCGGTGGACGGCTATATCAAGCCCAACGCCTGGGCCGTCCACCACTCCGCCGATGACCACACCGATATTGACGGCGCGGCCTGGCTGCGCATCGTCTACCAGTTCCACAGCGTGGGGCGCGGCTGGGGCGACATCGGCTACCACTATGTCGTGGACCGCAATGGCGTCATCTACCAGGGCCGCACGCCAGGCAACCCGCCCGCTGGCTACATCGCCGAGGGCGGCCACGCCCTCCAGTACAACTGCGGCTCCGGCTCGGTCATGGCGCTGGGTAATTACCAGCCCGGCATTAACGTCCCCCTGGTCCCCCTGACTCAGGCGACCCAGGATGGCCTGGTGCGCATCCTGGCCTGGTTGA
>JAHCIP010000205.1 GCA_026129165.1 Anaerolineae bacterium | reverse complement strand
ATGCGCAGGCCCATTGTTTTGCGGCGGCGCGGCCGCAGGACGAGGTCATCGCGCTTGAGCCGTTCGAGCCGCTTGAGCCGCCCCTGCGCCTGGCGCGTGTTCTGGCCGGCCATGTTGCGCCGGATGTAGTCCTCTTCCTTGGCGATGAAGGCCTGCTGGGCCTCGTATTCCTTGAGCAGGCGCTCGTGGCGCTCCTCACGCTGCAGCGCATAGGCACTGTAGTTGCCGCGATAGGTTTCGAGCGCGCCGAAATCCAGCTCCCAGATCACCGACGCCACCGCGTCCATGAAAGAACGGTCGTGGCTGACGGCCAGCACCGCCCCGGGAAAATCCTTGAGGTAGCCTTCGAGCCACTCGACCGACTGGATGTCGAGGTGATTGGTCGGCTCGTCGAGCGCCAGCAAGTCCGGCGCTTCCAGCAGCAGGCGGGCGAGCAGGGCGCGCGTCTTCTGGCCGCCGCTCAGCAGCCTCAAAGGCATGTCCCACAGGTCCGGGCCAAAGCCGAGACCCTTGAGTGTCTGCTGAACCCGCGTCTCGTATTCGTAGCCGCCTGTCTTCTCAAAGGCTTCCTGGGCGTGGGCATACTCGTCCATTACGTCGGCGGCCCCGTCGCTATGGCCCAGCCGTTCCTCCAACTCGCGCAGCCGCGCTTCCTGCTCGCGCAAGGCGGCGAAGACGGTCAGCATCTCGCTGTAGACCGTGTTGTCACTGTCGGCGAACGCTTCCATCGCCTCCTGGCGTAGATAGCCGAGCCGCTTGCCCCGCGCCACGGAGACACTGCCAGAGGTCGGCGTCTCCAAACCCGCCAGAATCAGCAGCAGCGTTGTCTTGCCGATGCCGTTGGGACCGACGAGGCCAATTTTGCCGTCATTGGGGATACTGCCGGCGAGGTGGGTGAAGACGTCAAAGGCGCCAAACGCCTGACTGATATTGTGGAAACTAAGGATCGACATAACTAAAAAGACCTGGTAAAATATTTGCCGATAGTGTACACCAGGTAGGGGGGGAATGCCAAGGTTGAGGGGGGAGGGGTAAGCGGCCCCTATCGCCGTATGCTCGACTACAGCGAGCCGCCGACGCCACCCCTGACTGAGGACCAGGCGCGGTGGACCAATGAAATCCTCCGCCAGAGGGGACTAAGGGAGTCAGGCAGTAAGCGCACGGATTAAGAGGATGCACGGATGGGCAATTGCCTTATCCGTGTATTCTCTTAATCCGTGTTCTACCCCCTATGTCTACAGCCCCACCAGTCTTGCCACATTACCGCCTTTAACCTTCGCCCGATCCGCCTCGGACCAGTGGGCCAGGTGGGCGTCTATCAGGTGGGGCGTGCCGCTGCCCCAGGCCAGGCGGTCCGGGCCGAACGTCTCTGCGACGCGGCGGACAAAAGGCTGCACGTCGAGGAACAGGGGCGCGTCCCGCGACACGTATTCCACCCCCGAAATCTTCATGCTGACATTATCATACCGCGCCAGGTCCAGCACATCGGCATACTCGACGGGCGTGCCAAACTGAGGCTCGCCCAGGTGGTCCACGACGACGGGGACGTCTGGATACTCCGCGATGCGCTTCGCCGCTTGGCGGGCGTAGTTCGGCCCAATGTGCAGTTCGACCATGAGGCCGAGGTCGGCGGCCTTGGCCCACAGCGCCTGCACGCCGGCGTCGTCAAAGCTGTCCAGGTACATCTCTTTGCCCCGGTGGGCGTGGAAGCGGACGGCGACGATACGCGGCTCCTGCCGCACCAGCGCCTCCAGCTTGCGGGGCGCGTCGGGGTCTTGAGGGTAGAACAGACACACGCCGCGAAACAGGTCTGGCTCCCTCTGGAGACAGTCGAGAATCAGGCGGTGGTCGTCACCGTAGGGTTCGGGATGGACGAGGACGGCGCGGTCTATCCCCGCCTGGGCCATGCGGGCCTGGTAGTCGGCCAGGGGGTCGGGCGATAGGTGCGCCGCGTCGGGCAGATAGGCGGCCTGGGGATGGAATGGGTAACGCGCGGTGTCGCGGCTAAACATGTGGGCATTCCACTCGATGATCATACGTCCTCAAACCACCCCGTTCCCGGATACTGATGCTGCCGCGCCACGTCCTCGTCCAGGTCCAGGCCGATGCCGGGGCGGTCGGTCAGGGTGATAAAGCCGTTCTGGATAATGTCCGTCTTCTCCTGGATAATCGTCGTCCAGTAGTCGCGGTGCAGCCAGTGGAACTCGATGACCAGGAAGTTGGGGATGGTGGCGCAGACGTGGGCCGAGGCAAGCGTGCCGATGGGCGAGGCGACGTTGTGCGGCGCGAACGGGATATAGTACAGTTCCGCCAGGTTGGCGATCTTGCGGCACTCGGACAGCCCGCCACACTTAGGGATGTCAGGCATGATAATGTCCACGGCTTGCTTGATAATCAGGTCGCGGAAGCCGTGACGCAGATAGAGGTTCTCGCCGGCGCAGATGGGCACCGACGTCGCCTGCTTGACCTCGCGCATGGCGTCAATGTTCTCCGGGGGAACCGGCTCTTCCAGCCACAGCAGGTGGTACGCTTCGAGCGACTTCGCCAGCCGAATGGCGCTGGGCACGTCGAGCCGCGTATGGATGTCAGCGGCGACGGCGATGTCTTTGCCTGCCGCCCGCGTCACCCGATCCACCAATTCGACCATGCGGTCGTGCTCGCGCTCGCCGGCGGTATAATTGAAGCGGTCGAACAGCGGCTCCACGCTGTCAGCGCGGCGGCCTGTGTACGCGCCGATGTCCAGATCAATCTTGAAAGCCGTAAAGCCGCGTTGGAGGACGGTGTCCACGACCTGCTGGATTTCGCCATCGTCCATGCCTGGCTCGACCTGGCAGTCGGCGTAGACGCGAATCTTGTCGCGGAACTTGCCGCCCAGCAGTTCGTAGACGGGCACGCCCAGCGCCTTGCCTTTCAGGTCCCACAGGGCGATTTCGATGCCCGTCAGGGCGGTGATGAGCGCGCCGGCGAAGCCGCCGTCGAACACATGGCGGCGGCGAATGTCCTCGAACAAGGCATCAATGGCGAACGGGTCACGGCCAATCAGGTGACGGCGCACCTCGTGGATGATGGCGATGGCCTGGACGCCGCCGTGGACACACTCGCCCAGGCCGGTCACGCCCGCGTCGGTTTCGATTCTCACCCACAGGTGCATCCCATGGCCCATCGTCGCGGCGGTTTTGACAGAGGTGATCTTCATAGGCTCCTCATGTGAGTGGTGAGTACTGAGTGCTGAGGCCAGTAGGAGCTATTGTACCGCGAAACGATGCGCAAGGAAAGACGCGGGCGCCGAGACATCTATCGCCCCTGCTCCCGCGTCCTGTTGAGTAGACGGTTCTCACCGTCGCGCTCATTCATCCGAAGCTCACCCTAAACATGCACTAAGAGAGGCTATGTTACCATCATGATGTCCACGCGAACATCCAAGCTATGGCTCCGAAGGCATCTGGTCCCCATTGTGTCGCTGTTGGCCGTCCTGGTCGGCGCGGCCATTGTTGCCGTCAACCTGGCTGGACATGCCGAGGCCAGCCCTGGCTTCTCCGTCACCCTGCTGGCCCAGGGCGGCGCGGTCTTTTACGAACCCCTCGACGCGACGCCGGACCCCACGGGCGCGACGATCTACTTTGTCGCCCGTGCCGCGAACGGGCAGCCGGGTGTCTTCCGGGTGGCGGCGACCGGCGGGCCGGTGCAGACCTTGCTCGTAGGCGCGCCGCTGGTCGGTCCGCGAGGCGTCGTCTTCTCAAGCGATGGCCAGACGCTTTACGTCGCTGATCCTGAGGCGGCCAGCGGCGGCGCGGTCTTCGCCGTACCCAGCGGCGGCGGGTCAGCGATGGTCGTGCCTGGGACACAGGGCACAGGGGCGCGGGCGCTGGACCTGGTCCACACGCCGCAGGGGGATGTTCTCTATATTGCCGGCGCCGAGCAGCGCCCACCTCGGGCGACCGTGTTACGCCTCCCCCTTATTGGAGGGGCAACCCCCACCTCTATTCTGCGCGGCTCGCCGCTGGCCGTGGCCGATGGCGTCGCGGTCGCATCGAATGGCAAGGTGTATGTGGCGGGGCGGAATGGCAACGGTGACGGTTCACAGGTCGTGTTGGAGGTGGATCAGCGCGGGCATCGGCCCCTGGTACGCTCGGTCAGACTGGGCAGCCCGGCGGGCCTGGCCCTGACGGCTGACGAGTCCGCTCTCCTGGTCTCTTCACTGGCCGCCGATGGCACGTCGCAAGTATTGATCGTAGACCTCACTACGGGCAGCACAAGCGTCTTCAACGACGTCATCGGCGCCAATCGCGGCAGCGGCGGCCTCCACCGCGCTCACCAGGCCAACTTCTTCGCCTGGTGTGGCATTGGTCGTCCGGGGGCTGTATACGGCGTGGCCCCCTAAGCAGCAACGCCATTCAGACCTGACAGGTCTTCAAGACCTGTCAGGTCTACTGCCTATCGCCCCCCTAGATGACCCTCCCTTTGTCTGAAGCGGAGTATAATAGGGGAGTGTTCGGTCATTGGGTTCACCCCTTTCCCAAACTGTGTCCTCGCCTGGCCTCAAAACCTCCCAAGAAGTTGGGACACCGGCCTGGTGACATTGGGATGTTAGGATGCTATACTGGCTCCATCAACCGCTTAGGATACGAAAGGAGCCTGCTCATGAACCATCTATCTCGTCCGACCGCCCTCAAGATCGCGGCCGTCATTTCGTTTTTGGTCGCGGTCTTCGGCGTCATTACCTCGCTGCCGTTCCTCGCGCGCGGCGCTCAGGCTCTCGACAGCGCCGGTGACGCGCCTCCATACGTCGTGATTATGATGGGGGTTCTACTTAGTGTCGTGGCCATGATTGCCGCCTATGGCGCCTGGAAGCAGCAGCGCTGGGGCATTATCCTCACCATCATCGCCAATACGCTGAACGGCCTGCTCGCAGCCCCCGGCATCTTTTTCGCACCCTCATCGGCCCTGTTCGTCTCCGCGCTCGTAGGCGTCATACTCAGCAGCATCATCGTCGTCTTGTGCCTGTGGCGCGAGCCTCGCCCGGCGACGACATAGATTCTTAGCAGCTGCTCTCTCATGATCCGCTTACCTTCTCGCTGGGACATCAACAGCCTGCTCAACGGCGGGCTGTTGATGTTGCTGTTGATCGCGTTCGCTACCTTGGTGTATCTCGGTGTCGTGCTGGTGGCGATGGCGGTAGGGGCGCTTGAGGGGCCTCTCAAGGGGCAGGAGGTGAGTCTGCCCTGGTGGCTCAACCTCATCGCGCTCGCCTGCATCGTTATCCTCGTTTTGCCTGTCGCGGGCTGGCTGCGCGGCCATGTTGATGACCTGGTTTACGGTCAGCACGATAACCCGTATGGGCTGCTGGCCCGCGTCAACTCCCAGTTGCAGGCGATGACGAGACCTCAGCTTACCTTGCCCACTCTAGCTGAGACGATCGCGCAAGAACTAAGGCTGCCTTACGTCGCTATCGAAACCGCCGACCATGACCCGCCGGTAGGTTATGCATCTGGCGAACTACTTACATCCACGCATCTCCATCGAGTGCCGATTGTCTATCTGGAGCACACGATGGGAGCGCTGCTCGCTTCGGCGCGGGCAGCTAACCAACCGCTTTCGGAGAGCGACCTGGTATTGCTGCGCGATGTGGCCCAGCAGCTTGGTGTCGCCTTGCAGGCGGCACAACTCACGGCTGATTTACAGACGACTCGCGAACGCCTGGTGATTGCCCGCGAGGAGGAACGGCGGCGCATCCGCAACGACCTGCACGACGAACTCGCGCCCACGCTGTCGTCGCTGCAACTGCAACTGGGAGCCATGCGCTCGCTCATTCGCCGTGACCCGGAGCAAGCCGAGCGACTGGCGACAGAGTTGCGCGACGACTTGCGCCAGGCGACAGCCGAGATTCGCCGCCTGGTCTACGACCTGCGGCCACCGATGCTCGATGAATTGGGGTTGGTGGGGGCGATTCGGAATTTCGGGGGTCAGGACACAGGTGTCCACTTTGAGGTCACGGCCCCGGCGCCGATGCCGGCCCTGCCAGCGGCGGTCGAGGTGGCAGCCTACCGCATCGCCAGCGAGGCATGCCACAACGTCGTCAAACACGCGGCGGCTACCGACTGCCAGGTGCACATCGAGGTGAGTGACCACCATCTCACCCTGAGCGTGTCCGACAATGGCCAGGGGATGCCGGTGGACCGGACGGGCGGGGTGGGGGTGCGTTCTATGCGCGAGCGTGCTGCCGAGTTGGGGGGCACGCTGTCCATCGAGGCCAGCGAGACGGGCGGGACGTGCCTGACGGCTCGTCTGCCGATAGGGGAATGAGTATGGATAAACTCACCGTCCTCATTGCCGACGACCACCCGGTCTTCCGCAAGGGGCTGCGAGTGCTGCTGGCGGCGATACCCGCTACCGAACTGGTGGGCGAGGTGACAAGTGGTGAAGAGGCGGTGCGGTTGGCCGAGCAGTTGCAGCCGGACGTGATTCTTATGGATCTGCGGATGCCGGGTGGCGGCGGCCTGGACGCGATTCGCCGTATCGTCCATACCAGCCCGCATATTCGCATCCTGGTGGTGACCATGTTCGAGGACGACGACTCGGTGTTCGCGGCCATGCGCGCCGGGGCGCGGGGTTATGTACTCAAGGACATGGACGACGAGGATATCGGCCGGGCGATTGTAGCGGTGGGCAACGGCGACGCCATCTTCAGCCCGGCCATCGCCAGCCGCATGATGAGCTTCTTCGCCACGCGCCCAGCCTTGCCCGCCGCGCTGTTCCCCGACCTGACGGAGAGCGAGCGCAATGTGCTCCGCCTGATGGCCCAGGGCGCTAATAATGAGGCCATTGCCCATCAACTCGGGTTCAGCGTCAAGACGGTGCGCAACTACGTCTCGAATATCTTTAGCAAGTTGCAGGTGGCCGACCGCGCCCAGGCCATTGTGAAGGCCAGAGAAGCTGGGTTGACATAATCACGACGTTATCTGGCCCCAGGCTCGACCTCCAGAGCATATTCCACCGCCTGCTCCAGGGTCATAGTCCTGCCAGCGGCCCAGGCGGCCGCCCAGTGGTCTGCGCTCAAGGCGGACTGCGCGGCCGCGACCGCCGCCTCATAAATAGCTTGTTCGGTCGGCTCCAGTTGTGCGCCCAGCGCATCGAGTAGAGCCTGATTGGCGCCGGCGAGTTGGGCGGCGCGTTCCGCCTCCCCTACGGCCACCGCGACGGCGGCCAGCCCACCCAGTGGACAGGCGATACCCAGCTTGTCATCTATGTCTCTATTCAGTGCCAGGCTCTCCGCATAGCGTTGCTGGGCTATGGGATAGTCGCCCTGGCTCCAGGCCACATTCCCCAGGTTGTTGAGCGACCAGGCGACCCCACTGTCGTCGCCGATGGCTCGCCGCAGGGCCAGGCTTTCCTCATGCCGCGCCTGCGCCGTGGTGTAGTCCGCCTGGACATAGGCCATATTGCCCAGGTTGTTGAGCAAACCGGCGATGCCGAGCTTGTCGCCCAATTCCCGAAACAGGGCCAGGCTTTCCTCATAACGCGCCTGCGCCGCCGCGTAGTCGTCCAGGCTGTAGGCGACATTCCCCAGCGCGCTGACCGAACCCGCGATACCCCGCTTGTCGCCAATCTCCCGCTTCAGCGCCAGGCTTTCCTCGTAGCGTGCCCGCGCCGTGAGGTAGTCCCCCTGGCTAAAAGCCACATTGCCCAGGTTATTGAGCGACCAGGCAATACCACTCTTGTCATTAAGCCTCTGCTTGAGCGCCAGGCTTTCCTCATGCCAGTGGCGGGCGGCGGTGTAGTCCGCCTGGTTGTAGGCCACATTGCCTAAGTTGTTGAGGGCCAGGGCCACCGTCCACCGATCCCCCACCGCCCGCGCTTGCGCCAGCCCCAGCTCCAGGACTCCCCGCGCTTCAGCATAGTGTCCCCGCGCCCAGTGAACCCTCCCAATCAGGGTGAGAGTGTGGGCCGCTTCCCCTCTCTCGCCCAACCGTTCAAACCCGGCGTGGGCCAGGCCCAGCCAGTCGAGCGCCGCCTCAAAGGCCCCTCGCTTCTCGAAGACGACCCCCAGCCCGCGTCGCGCCTGCGCCACCACTCTAGCGTTTCCTTGCGCCTCCCCCAATTCCAGCGCCCGCCGATAGTGAGCCTCAGCTTCCGCCCACTGCCCTATCAGCGTCAATACCTCCCCCATCTCCAGGAGTACCTCTAGCGGCTCACCGCCTGATGGGGCGAGGGCCAGCGCCCGCGTGTAGAAGTCCATCGCCGTGGCGTTGGCAAACACCGCCTTGGCCCGCCGCGCCGCCCGCCCATACCAGCGCCCGGCGTCTTCCATCTGTCCCGCCCGCGCGTAGTGTTCCCCGATGAGTCCAGCGTACTCACCCGCCCGCGCCCCGCTCCGTTCGATGAGCCACTCCGCGGCTTGAGCATGTAGCGGCGCCCGTTCCCGCCGCAGGACGCTCTCATACGTCACCTCGCGCAGGATGGCGTGCTGGAAGGCGTATTCATGCGTCCCCGCGAACTGTGACGGCTCCCGCCCATACACCAACTCGCGCTGGCGTAACTGGGCCAATGTCTCGCCCATGTCGGGCTGGCGGCTGGGGGACGCCTGGGGGTGGAGTTCCGCGACCACCGCATCCCAGAACTCCTGCCCGACCACGGAGGCTCGCTTGAGTGTCTCGCGTTCCTCGAGCGTCAGCGCGTCCAGACGGGCTTGCAGCACCCCGGTAAGTGTCGGCGGTACCCGAATCCCTTTCAGGCGTTCTAACGCCACCCGCCAGCTTTGGCGGCCCTGTTCGACGTTGCCGGTCGGCCTCCGTTTAGCCCGTTGAGGCGGGCTAGCAGTGTCAGCCGGCTCCTCAGCCGTGACAATCACCCCCGCCTCGATGAGCATCTTGATGAGTTCTTCCATATAGAAGGGATTGCCCTCGGCGCTATTGACCACGGTGTCGCGTAGCGCGGCCGGAACGCGGTCTACTCTCCGCAGAATCTCCTGGACCAGCCGGCGGCTGTCGCGCTTGGTGAGGGGGCGGAGAGTGACGCGGGTGTGGAAGGCGTGCCCTGCCCCCCAGCCAGGGCGGCGCTCGAAGAGGTCTGGCCGGGTCAGGCTCACGATGAGCAAGGGGATGCCCAGCGGGCGGCCAGTGGTGGTCGGGACGGAGCGCAGTTCGCGGCTGAGGTACTCCATCGCGTCGAGCGAGGCTTGGTCGGCCCAGTGGATATCCTCCAACAGGATAACGGTGGGTTGAACTTGCGTTACTGTCTGGAAGAACTGGGCCAGGTAGAAGAGGGCGCGGTTACGGACCTGGGCGGGGTCGTGGAGGACACCGGCCAGATGGGGGCTGGCGGAGAAGTCGAAGCCGAGGAGGTGGCCGATGAAGTGGGCTTTCTCCACCGGGTCGGCTCTCGGCCCCTCACCCCCTTCCCCGCTCCCAGCGGGAGAGGGGCGCAGGAAGCCTACGATACCTTGCTCAAACTTCTGGCGCGCCACGGCCGGCGGGTCGCTATCCAGGATCTGGAAGCGGAATAGCAGCATGTCGCGCAGCAAGGCGTAGGGGAGGCGGCTCATCCCCTCGTCGGCCCGCCCTTTGAAGTACCATAGAGGCTGTGTCCCAGTATCCAGCCAGGTCTCGAACTCTTCCAGGAGCCGTGACTTGCCGATCCCCGCCTCGCCCACCACTGTCACCATCTGCAGCGTATGGTCCTCGACCGCTGCTCGGAAGGCGGTCTGGAGTGTCCCAAGCTCGGCCTCCCGCCCGATCAGGCGCGTCTCGACGCCCTCGACCCCTCGTGTCCGCATGTGGAAGGTACGCGCTTTGGCCCGCTGGACAACGTAGACCGCGACTGGCTCGGTCTTCCCTTTGACGTTCATGGGCGCCAGGGCTTGAACATCAAAGATGCCGCGCACATGGCGATAGGTATCATGAGAAATCAGGATACCGTCCACCGGCGCGGCATGTTCTAGCCGACTAGCCAGGTTGACGGCATCCCCGACCACCCTGAAGTCGCCCCCCTCGTCTCCCAACGCGCCGACCAGGATCGAACCCGTGTTGATGCCGATCCGCATGTGCAGGCGCAGCCCGCGTGCACTCTCTAAGTCGCGGTTGAAGTCGGCCAACGCCTGGTGCATCGCCAGCGCCGCGTGGACGGCCCGCGCGGGATCGCTCTCCTGGGCCGTCGGTATGCCGAAGACGGCCATAATGGCGTCGCCGATGAACTTCTCGATGCGGCCGCCATAGTTGAGAATGGGCTGGGTGACAGCCTTGAAGTAGCCATCCACAATGGCGCGGACCTCTTCAGGATCCAGCGCCTCAGCCATGGACGTAAAACCTGCCAGGTCCGCGAAGAGGATGGTGGCCTGTTTGCGCTGCTCGGTCGCCGCCTGGGCGCTCTTGAGAGCCGCCAGCTTCTCCCGCATCGGCGCCAGCGCCGTGTTGACGATGGCATCACCCAGGATGGCGCGCTGCGCTTCAAGCGCGGCTATGGCTTGTTCAAGCTGGGCAATCTGGGAAAATGACATCTAGGCAGTGAGAAGCAAGACAGGCTCCGCTTCCTCCGGTACCTCAATGGGTACAAAATACGACGCCGGGTACAGGTAATCTTCACCGGTCTCATCTACGATACGCAGATAATGGCTACGCGCGGCGGATTCATCAGGTAGAACTTGATACACCATTCGTACCTTGAGATCATCCAAATATCCGCCATCGTTGATGCATACCACAAAGCGGGGTCGTGTTTCCGTGTGTTCCATAATCTCAATCCAGATAGCGTTTGATCTTCATGCGCCGTCGGCCAATGCCATGCGCTTCGTACCAGTGAACCTCGGCTTGTCATATGCGCCCACCAGGTAGACGCACAGTAGCTATCCCTTTGAGCTTTCGCCATCGCCCCTCGCCATAATCCTTACGCAACCGGGCTAGGTCGCGAACGGAGTGTCGAACGGCAATGACTGTGATGTCGGTGATCTCGCTAAGAAGCTCGAAGGGTATATTCATCGCCTTGCCCTTGACGATGGTTAGGTTATTTTAGAGCTAAGTTCGTCACTAGTCAAGCGACTTAATCTGACGAGATGACTACCCCTTCACCAGGTCCACCATCGTGACGCCCTCGTCGCCCTCGTAGCGGTCGCCCGAACGGAACGACTGC
>JAHCIP010000204.1 GCA_026129165.1 Anaerolineae bacterium | reverse complement strand
ATCCATGGGGAGGTTGGCGGACCCGCTGGACCCCTCCCCCGGCCCTTCCCCTGGTAAGGGAGGGATGTCAGCCCCCCCTTCCTTCGCAGGGAAGGGGGCTGGGGGGTTAGGTCCGCCTTTGCCACCGCCCCCTCTACCCTCGACCGGCAGCAGCGACGCCTGCTCGTGTCCGACGCCCTCTTCGCCGCCCCAGGTGGTGGGGCCGTGGGGCGGCAGGTCGCGGTGGGCAATGGGGATGTAGTAGCCTTCGCCCTCGCGCCCCGTCAGGGCCAGCCCGACCAGCATGGCGCGCAAGGGGTCGGTGCTGGTGGTCTCGGTGTCGACCGACAGACGGAGGACGGAGGCCGCGTCAGCGAGCGAAGGACCAAAGGAGGACAGGCGCTGGGCAAGCTGGCTCAGCTTGTCGGGCGTATCTATCAGCGCGTATTTGCCCAGGCCCGTCTCGTCTTCCGGCTCTAGTCTTCCGGCCTCCGTCTTCTGCCCTCCGTCTTCCGTCTTCTCGCCGTCCTCCGTCACTGGCCGCCCTGGCAGCCTTTCCATCAACCGACGGAACTGAAGCTCGCGGAACAGGCTCTTGACGCGCTCTGCGTCGTAGGGCTGCATGCATAGGTCGTCCCAGTCGACTTCCAGCGGCACGTCGCTCCGAATTGTGACGAGGCGCTTGTTGAGTAGGACTTGCCCGCGCAACTGCCCGATGTTCTCACGGATGCGCGGGGGCTTGACTTCGTCCAGGTGGGCGAGGATGCCCTCAATGGTGTGGTACTTCTGGAGTAGGCTGGTGGCTGTCTTGTCGCCAATGCCTGGCACGCCCGGTACATTGTCCGATGTGTCGCCCTTGAGCGCCTTGTGGTCAATGAGCTGCGCCGGCGCCAGGCCGTAGCGTTCGTGGAGGCCCGCCTCATCGTATACAATCGTCTCGTTGAAGCGGCCCCGCGTCGTCAGGATGTGAACGTGGGGGCCGACGAGTTGGAAGGTGTCACTGTCGCCTGTGACGATGAGCGTGTCAAAGCCGTCCTCACTGGCCCGTAGCGCCAGGGTACCCAGCAGGTCGTCGGCTTCATAGCCTGCCACATCCAGGGACCGAATGCGGAAGGCGTCCAGGATCTCGCGGATGCGGCCAATCTGGCGCGGCAGGTCGTCGGGCGCGGCCGACCGATTGGCCTTGTAGGCGGGGAAGTCCTCGCGGCGGCCGCTGAGACCGGCGTCCCAGGTGACGGCGATGTACTCGGGTTGCTCCTGCTGGAGGACGTTGAGCAGCATCTGAGTAAAGCCGAAGATGCCGCCGGTGAGTTCTCCCGTCGAGGTCGAGAGACCCTGTTCGCTCAGGGCGTGATAAGCGCGATAGGCCAGGGCGTGGCCGTCAATCAGGACGAGCTTGGGTCGGCGTTCATCGGGCATAGCTATATCTCCTGGCCAGAATTATAGCACGAATGAGCCAGACAAATGCGGCCCGAAATGGGGATATTTTGGCCCAATCGCCCTTGACAACTGGCGGGCCGTGTGCTATGCTGTAGTCACGATACATTCGACGAAAGGAAGGTAACATCATGGCTGGAGTACGCTTCGAACACATCTTCAAACGCTTCGCGGGCGGTGTCACTGCCGTCAACGACCTGAACCTCGACATCAAGGACGGTGAGTTCCTGGTGCTGGTCGGGCCGTCGGGTTGTGGCAAGTCCACCGCGCTGCGCCTCCTGGCCGGTCTGGAGGAAATCAGCGACGGGAATATCTGGATCGGGGACCGCGTCGTCAATGACGTGCCGCCTAAGGATCGGGACATCGCCATGGTGTTCCAGTCCTACGCTCTGTATCCTCACATGAGCGTCTACGACAACATGGCCTTCGGTCTCAAGCTCCGCAAGACGCCCAAGAACGAGATTGATAAGCGCGTCAAGGACGCCGCCGAAATCCTGGGTCTGACCCACCTGCTCGAGCGCAAGCCCAAGCAACTCTCCGGCGGTCAGCGCCAGCGCGTCGCCGTGGGCCGCGCCATCGTGCGCCAGCCCGCCGTCTTCCTTTTTGACGAGCCGCTGTCCAACCTCGATGCCAAACTGCGCGTCCAGACCCGCGCCGAGATTAGCAAGCTGCACCAGAGCCTCAAGACCACCTTTATCTACGTCACCCACGACCAGGTCGAGGCCATGACCATGGCGAGCCGCATCGCGGTCATGCGCGACGGCATCCTCCAGCAGCTTGACACCCCGCAGAACCTGTACGACCACCCCGGCAACATCTTTACCGCTGGCTTCATCGGCAGTCCGGCCATGAACTTCTTCGACTCGACGATCACTGGCTCCCCTCAGGAGATGTACGTGGACGCCGGTACATTCCGCGTGCGTGTCCCGCAGCAGTACGCCGCCAGGGTTCAGCCGTTCCTGGGCAAGGAAGTCATCTTCGGCATGCGCCCTGAAGACATCCACGCGCGTGGCTTCGAGCCGGGCAATATCACCAGCGCCCCCGTCAACGCCCAGGTGGACGTCACCGAGTTGATGGGCAGCGAAATCTACCTCTATCTGCTCAGTGGCAAGAAGCAGTTCGTCGCCCGTGTTGACCCGCGCGTGCGGGTCCATCCTGGCGACAACCTGGAACTGGTCATGAACATGGACAGCATGAAGCTGTTCGACCCCAAGACCGAGAAGGCCATTTACACGTAGACCGACCGATGACGGAGGACGGACGACGAAGGACCAAAGACCAAGGACCACCGACCGTCTAGCCTGAATACAAAGACCCGGATGAACAAGGTTCATCCGGGTCTTCTTTATCGCTTCCCCATCCTCCGTCCTCGGTCTTCGGTCATCCGTCCTTCGTCATCCGTCCTTCGTCATCCGTCGTCGCACCGCCCACGCGCCCACCACGAGGGCGATGGTCAACCCAGCGAACAGGAACTCCAGACCGCGCCAAGGCCGTCCCTGAGCCTGGACCGGCGCCCCCTGAGCCTCGTTCATTGTTCCGCGCTGATCGTTGGGCTGCGCCTGGGCCTGGGGCTGCGCCTTCGCCGTGAGGGCCGACTGCGTATCCGGCGTCACCGAGGATTGAACGTCGCCCGCGGCGGGCGCGGGTGTGGCGACCAGAGGCAGCCCACCTTCGCTCGTGGAGCCGACTCCGCCCGTGCCATCGCCGCCGCCCAACCCACCGCCCCCACCACCTGGCACCCCACCACCGCCACTGCCTGGCCGGGGCGGAGCCGCCGCGCCGGCCGGGAAGGTTGCCTGGGCTGCCGGATTCTGCAACGCCTTCCCGTCTGGCGCGATAGTCGGCGCGGCGGGTTGGGCATTTCTGGCCGCTTCTGGCGCAGTCCCTGCAGCCGGCTGGCTGAGGGCTTGCGGCGCGGGCGCACTGGCTGGGCTTTGCGCTGTCAATACCTCCCGCGCCAGGTCGCCCCGTGTCTGCCACACATCCAGGCCAACCACAGCCAGCAATAGGGCGACGGTGACGGCGGCAGAGGTGCGGAAGAAGCCGTACAGCCAGCCCAGGTCCAGCCGCCAGCCTCGCTCGCGTGTCCCGAGGCGGCTGGTTGCGGCCGGCGCTGTCTCCGCCAGGACGGGCAGCTCGAAGGAACGCGGCATTGGCATGTCGGGCAGCTCGCGCAGCAGGTTGACCGTCCAGCGCAGGCTTTCCAACTCCTCGCGCCAGGCGGGGCTGACGCGCAGTTGCGCTTCGACCCGCGTCCGTTCCTCTTGGGTTACTTCGCCGTCGAGATAGGCTGACAACAGGGTCAGGTCGACGGGTTGTTCATACATAGCAGTCATGCGTCTGCCAATCTCTAGTCCCTAGTCTCCACAATCTTCTCACTCTAGTTACCTAGACGATAGGCAGCCGGTAAAAGTTCCCGTTTCGCCATCAAACAATCGCGCATTCGGGCGCGCGCCCGACTCAGGCGCGACTTCACGGTGCCGAGTTCTGCGCCTGTGGTCTGGGCGATCTCTTCATACGAGTAGCCCTGTACGTCCGACAGGACGACCACCACCCGTTGATCGGGCGGCAGCCCCTCGATGCAGCCCTGCATGACTCGCCCCAGTTCCTTCCGCAGTGTATAATCCTCCGGCGTCTCGCCAGGGTCGGTCAGGGCGGGCGTTGGCTCGGCCATGTCTGGGTCAGGGACCATCTCCTCGAAGGAGGTGGCGGGCCGGCGCTGCCGGTAGCGCAGGTGGTCGTAGCTGGCGTTGGTGGTAATACGCATCAGCCAGGCGCGGAACGACCCGCCCTGGAAGTCGCCCAGCGCTTTGTAGGCATGCAAGAAGGCGTCCTGGGTCACGTCCGCCGCCGCATCGCTGTCGCCTACGATACGATAGGCGACATTAAACGCGGTGGACTGATGGGCGCGTACCAGGACGTTAAACGCGCGAACATCGCCGCCTTGCGCTTGTCGAATCAGGCTGGTCTCATCCAAGTCAGGCTACTCCGTGGCCTCGGCCATCGCAGCGTCAATTATAACCGCCTTAACAATCTTGTCACATTTCGGCCATCCATCTCTAACACTCCTCCGTTACACTCGACATACCCATCATCTCTATGAAGGAGACCCAGCCATGCGACAAGTCCACCCTTCCCTCTGGCGTACTCTGCTCCTGACCCTGGCCCTGCTCGGCCTCGGCTCTGCCACCAGCGCCGCTGCTCCACTCACCCGCCCACTCCCCACCTACCCACCCCCCACTTACTCACCACCCACCCAATCTACCCGCCCCAACATTATCCTGCTGTTGACCGATGACCTCGACGCCCTGCTTGGCACCACTGACACCATGCCTACGCTGAGATCCCTGATCCAGACGCGGGGCGTCACGTTTGAGAACTATTTCACCACCATCTCGCTATGTTGCCCCTCGCGTTCAACCTATCTTCGCGGCCAGTATGTCCATAATCACCGGGTTTACTCTAATTCTGCTCCCGAGGGCGGCTTCGAGCAGTTTCAGGCCACGGGCGACGAGCGCTCGACGTTGGCCGTGTGGCTCAAGGACGCGGGCTACTACACCGCCTTAATGGGCAAGTACCTCAACGGCTACCCTACCGACGACCCGGCTTACAACCCACCCGGCTGGACGGAGTGGTACAGCCCCTCCACCGAAGGCGCCGGCTACCAGGGCTTCAACTACACGATGAACGAAAACGGTCAGCAGGTGGAGTATGGCAGCGCGCCCAACGACTACATGACCGACGTGTTGACTCGCAAGGCGGTGGGCACGATCCAGCGAGCGTCCCAGGCCGGCGCGCCGGTCTTTCTCTACATCGCGCCATTCGTCCCGCAGACCCCCGCGACGCCAGCCCCGCGCCACGCCAACCTGGTCCCTACTGCCCAGGCGCCGCGCGGCCCCGCCTTCAACGAGGCCGATGTCAGCGACAAGCCGCGTCCCCTCCGCGTCCTTCCCTTGTTGACTCAGCGCCAGATTGACGATATAGACGAGCTATATCGCCAACGCCTACGCTCGATGCAAGCCGTGGATGACATGATCGCGGCCCTCGTCGCCGCACTCCGTCAGACGGACGAGTTGGATAATACCTACCTGTTTTTTACCTCGGACAACGGCTACCACATGGGGCAGCACCGTCTGAAGCCGACCAAATATCTGGCCTATGAGGAGGACATCCACCTCCCCCTCATGGTAGCGGGTCCCAATGTCCCCGCCGGCGTTACCCGCCCCCATATCATCGGCAACACCGACATCGCCCCCACCTTTGCCGAGCTTGCTGGAGTGCAGCCCCCAGCCTTCGTGGATGGCCGCTCCTTCGCCAGTCTCCTGACCGCCACCCCGCCTGCCGTGGATAGCTGGCGCAAGGCGTTCTTGGTCGAACAGTACCCCCTGTCTACCTCACTCCCCATTGGCGGGACGGCGCCACCTGACCCAGGCGATGACCTCGTCTCGTTCTATACCGCCATCCGCACTACCCGTTTCAAGTACGTCGAGTACCAGAACGGCGACAGCGAGGTGTACGACCTGCAAACCGACCCCAACGAGTTGCGCAGCCTGCACGACAGCGCGCCGCGCGCTCTTATCAACGAGTTAGCGATCTGGCTGGCCCAGTTGCGTGGCTGCGCCGCCGAGCGCTGCCGCCAGGTCGAGGACAACGCGCCGCATGTCTCAGGCCTCTATCTGCCCGCCGTGCGACGCGCCGGGGAGTAGACGGAGGACGGGTGCGCTTTGCCATCCTTCGTCCGACTCCTATACTTTCCTTAGCTCAGACCCCACGCTAAGGACATGCCGTATGCAGATGGACAATGTCATCGAAATCCGCGCGCCCCTGGAACGTGTCTTCCAGTTGGGCGCGTTTGTTGAACGCTGGCCCGAGTTCCTGCCCCACTACCGCTACGTTCGCCTGCTGGAGGATAGTGTCACCGCACAAGGCCGCCGCCGCGTGGTCGAGATGGGCGCCAGCCGCGACGGGATTCCCGTCAGTTGGACTTCGATCCAGGAGCATCGGCCCGCCGAAAACCGTATCCTGTTCCGCCATATCAAAGGGGCGACGAAAGGGATGGATGTCGAGTGGCGTCTAGAACAACGCGGCGACCTGGTCCACGTCACCATCCACCACGACTTTAGCCCGGCGTGGCCCCTCATTGCCAGCTGGGGTGCCCGCTTCGTCGGCGGCTTCTTTGTGGACAACATCGCCAACAAGACCCTGCGCTGTATCCGTGACCGCGCCGAGCGCGAGAACAGTAGTCAGTAGTGAGTAGTCGGTAGTGAGTAGTCGGTAGCCAGTAGTCTGATTACTGGTTACTGACTACTGACTACTCTCAAGGAGACCCCATGACCCTCAACGGCCAACCTTCTCACCGCGTCGTCATTACTGGCCTGGGCGCTGTCACGCCCATTGGCCTGGGGGCCGATGGCCTGTGGGCGGGTGTAAGGCGGGGCCAGTCGGCGGTGCGGCCTATCAGCCGCTTTGACCCGGGCCAGTTTCGCTCCCAGGTCGCCGCCGAGGTGCGCGACTTAGACCCCCTGGACCACTTCGACCGCAAGCACGCCCGTCGGCTCGACCGTTTTTCCCAGTTCGCCCTGGTTGCCGCCCGCCAGGCCATCGCAGACGCCGGCTTGAACCTGGGCGACGAGTGCGGCGAGCGCGTGGGCGTCTACATTGGCTCGGCCCTCAGCGGCACGCCGTGCGCCGAAGAGCAGCACGCCGTGTTCCTGGAGCAGGGCATCCGCAGCGTCAACCCTGCCCTGGCGTTGTCGGTGTTTGGCGGCGCGTCGTCGTGCAACATCGCCATCGAGTTTGGCCTGCGCGGGCCGAACGTCGCCAACTGTAACTCGTGCGCTTCGGGACCGATTGCCATTGGCGAGGCGACCCGTATTCTACGGCTGGGCCTGGCCGACGTCATCCTGGCTGGCGGCTGCGAAGTCCCGCTGGCCCCCCTCACCTTTGGCGCGTTCGACATCATCCGCGTCCTGTCCTCGGCGCACAATGCCACGCCGGAGACAGCCTCGCGTCCCTTTGATGTGACACGGGATGGCATGGTGATGGGCGAAGGGGCCGGGATGCTCGTCTTGGAAACCCTGGAGCACGCCCGACGGCGCGGCGGCCGGGTCTATGCCGAGGTACTGGGCTATGGCACGACCAACGACAGCTACCACATGACGGCTCCGCTGCCGACGGGCGTGCAGGCCGCCCGCGCGATCCGCCTGGCCTTAGCCGAGGCCCATCTTGGACCCGAGGACATAGACTACATCAACGCCCACGGCAGCTCGACCATCCTCAACGACTCGACTGAGACGCTGGCGATTAAGAAGGCGTTGGGCGACTACGCCTATCAGGTCCCCATCAGCAGCACTAAAGCGCTCCACGGCCACGCCCTCGGCGCGAGCGGGGCGATGGAGGCCGTCATCTGCGCCCAGATTTTCGCGCACGACTTCCTCCCCCCGACCGTCAACCTGTGCCAGCCTGACCCCGCCTGCGACCTGAACTATCTGCCCCATAGCGGCCGCGAGCAGCGTGTCAACACCATCCTCTCCAACTCCTTCGGTTTCGGTGGCATCAACGCCTCCCTCGTCTTCGGACGCTACGACGGCCCTACCGCCTAAATCCGCTTCCCGAACCCGTAACCTTCTGTGACGCCCTCCGTCTTTCTAGGGAGAAGTAGTCAATAGTCAGTAGTCAGTAGTCAGTAATCAGACTACGGTCTACTGACTACCGACTACTGACTACTGACTACTCCACAAGGAGGTTGCGTGACCCAGTTGACAATACGCCGCCTGGTCGTGGGCGTGACGCTGGCTCTGGCGGCGGTGCTCGCTGTGGGGATTGCCGCCCGCGCCCAGAGTGATACCGGCTGCGAGATGAGCGGCTATGTGCTGGACCCACAGGGGCGCGGTGTGCCACGGGCGGAAGTGGAACTCAAGATTAGCGGGCGCGCGGAGTCGAATTTAGTTCGCACCGAGGCGGATGGTTTCTATGTGATCCGCATTCCCACGCCTATCCTGCAAGAGGCCGGCTACCTGTACACCATCGTGCGCACCGATCAAACCCTGGTAACAGTTGGTCAGGCCAACTTCAAGCGCTGCCGCACGCGGCGCGACATCTTCACCAACGACCCGCGTCCGGTCGCCTATCAACCCGGCCCTACCCCACCCGCGCCCCCACCTGTGTTGCCCGCCTATCCGGCCCCGGACGCGCCGGCCAATGACCTGGAAGGCTCGGTCGCCTTTTTTGACCTGACGGCCCTACCACGCGGCGGTGTCATCGCCGGCGAAAGCTTCAAGATTCCGGTCTGCATGGCCTCGTTTACCTCCCGCGCCCCCCAGGTCTCGGCCCTCACCTTTGTCGGTGAGTTTGACCCGACCCAGCTCCAGGTCGCCAGCGATGCCATTCGCACTATCCGGGTGACACCCAACCAGCAAGTCCGCGAGGCCAGTGTCAGCTACCAGACCATCGCCGGCCGCCAGCGCGGGCGCATCCTGTTTACTGTCGAGTTTAACGGCCTGGTCAGCCTGCCCGTCCTGCCCGCGCCCTGCACCAGTGTGGCCGAGGTCGAGATGCAGGCGCTGGCCTGGAACGGGGCGACCGGCCTGCGCCCAGGCGATACGGTGGGGTTGTCCAATGTCAAGGACACAGTCCGAGGCATCAACCCGACGATGCGCCTGGGTGGGGTGGATGGTCCGATCGCCCGTGCCACGACCTACCTGGACGTTCTGACGTCCCAGGAGCAGCAGGATATCTTTAAGCGGTCGTGGTTGCCGATACTTGTCAAAAACGACCGGCTGCGGCGTTAAGTTCTCCTCCTGGACTTGACAGGTTTTTGAAACCTGTCAAGTCTAAGTACCTCTGGAATCTTGACAGGCCCGTTACACGGGCCTATACTTTGGCCCGTTTGTATTCACCTATGTGAATATTCAATTGAATGGTTGCTCGGACCTGACAGGTTAAAAAATCTGTCAGGTCTACCAACTTCTAAGGGTGTCGAATGCTGCCTGATCTGATTGAAGCTCCGCCCACCGTGAACGTGGGCTTTGACTTTTCCCTCCCTCACGACCTGTTCACAACTCTTAGCCTCATCGTCAAGTCTGCCTGGCGCGACGGCTTTAGTGACTGGGTCTATGAGATGGCTGCGGGCTTGAGCCAGGCGGAACGGGTTGAGATCGCGACCCTCACGCCGTTCCTGGCCGAGGTGGTGCGGGGGTCGGACACTCCCCTAGCGGCGCTCCCCGTGACTGATAGGGCCTGGCGTGAGTTGCCTGCCTTCCAGGCGTACCTGGCTGGTCAAGCCCTCGATTTCTATCAGGGGCTGGTGGATCGCTTCGTCGCTCGGCTGGGGGACACGCTGCCAGAGATTGACCCCTCAACGCCGGAAGGAGTGAGGCAGTTGCTGTACGCCCGCCTCGCCGCCGAACGCGCCACGCGCGGCGAAGGCGTCGCCTTTTTCGATGCCGACTTGGCGTTCGCCTTGACCCAGGCTCCCGCACTCGTCAAGGGGCAACTGGGCGACCTCCTGAGGCGCTTCGGCTCAGCCTACCTGGCCTGCCTGACGCGCGAGGAGCCTGTGTTCAAGCAGGCGCTGGCCTACCACCGCCGCCAGAGCTACCGGGGCGACATTGACGACATCTTCGCCGCTGTGACGGGCCGCGCCCTGCCCGCCAATTGGCATCCGGCCATCGATGAAACGACTGCGGTGGTCTTTGTCCCGTCGCCGCATATCGGCCCCTTCTTCTTTATCGTTACGACCGGGACGCGCACCTTTGTCAGCTTCAACGCCCGCACCGTTGGCCCGGCCCGCCAGGCCGAACGGGCCACGCCGGAGGTGGTCCATCTGTTCCCACCCCTGCGTGCCCTGGCCGATGAGACCCGGCTGCACATCCTGGCCCAACTCCAGGCGGGCGAGCAGACGCAGGAGAGCCTCATGGTCGCGCTGGGTATTTCGCAACCCGCCGCCTCGCGCCACTTGGGTTTATTGGAACGAGTCGGCTTGTTGCACGTCCGCCGCGCCATGGGCGTCAAATACTACTCGGTCAATCGTGAGGGGGGACGGGATGTCCTCCGCGCCCTCGATGGCCTCATCGCCTGACACGCAGGTTCACACTAGTAAAGGATAATGGCTATGCTCGCCTGGCTCCGCAATCGCGCCCTGATGGCCGTCACGTTGGGACACTTCAGCGTAGACATGTACTCCGGCATGTTGCCCCTGATTCTTGTCGCCCTCACCGAACCCCTCCACCTCTCTTACGCCCAGGTGGCCGACGTGTCGCTGGCCTTCGCGCTGGCCTCCTCACTGACCCAGCCCTACTTCGGCTGGCTGGCGGATCGCGTCGGTGGGCGCTGGCTCGCGGCGGGTGGCGTGGCTCTGATCGCCATCATGATGGGCCTGATGCGCTTGACCAATACCTACCCGCCCTTGTTGCTACTGGCGGCAGTGGCGGGCATCGGCTCGGCGGCCTTCCATCCCCAGGGGGCGGCGAACGCGGCCATGGCGAGTGGCAAGCGCAAGGCGACCGGCATCTCCATCTTCATGCTGGGGGGCAACAGCGGCTTCGCCACCGGCCCGGTCGTGGCCCGCTTCGCCTTCGCCGCCGCCGGCCAGGGCGCGATTGCGATCCTGACCGTCTTTGGCCTGGCGCTGGCCGGCCTCCAGTCCTGGGCAGCGCCGCGCCGCATCGGCCCGGCCCCCGAGACTGGCGCGACCGCCGGGGCCAAGAGCGCCACGGCCGGCCTGAACGAGCACCGCCCGATGGCC